>CAYNVY010000174.1:0-4118 GCA_964400745.1 uncultured Enterobacteriaceae bacterium
GGGAGGGCACGTGGCGGGCGCAAACGGGCCGGTCTTCCGTCTATCGGACCGCGAAGCGCTTCGGCGCGGCGCATCTGATCGACGTGCTTCTGGGCAGGCAGACCGAGCGCGTGCTGCAATGGGGGCACCGCGAGATCTCCACCTTCGGCATCGGCACCGACTTGGACGATAAGGTCTGGCGCTCGGTGTTCCGGCAGCTGATCGCGCAGGGCCTGCTCGCCGTCGATCACGCAAGCTACGGCTCGCTCAAGCTCACCCAGACGAGCCGCGCGGTGCTCACCGGTGGGCAGAGGGTGGACCTGCGCCAGCTGCAGGCCGGCAAACCGAAGGCTGCGGCGAAGCGCGCCGCCACCCCGGCAGCCGGACTCGATCCGGACGCGGCGCGACTGTGGGAGCAACTGCGCGCGTGGCGCGCCGCGATCGCGAAGGAGCATGGCGTTCCCGCCTACGTCGTGTTCCATGACGCCACCCTGGCCGAACTGGCGCGCGCGCGCCCGCAGTCCGAGGCCGCGCTGGGCCAGATCTCGGGCGTCGGCCAGCGCAAGCGCGAGCGCTACGGGGCGGAACTGCTGGCTTTGCTGCGCGACTGACAGACGCAGGTTTCCGCGGACGGATTCGAGCGCCGGGGAGCCGACGCGGCAATAATGATCCCTTAAGCTTGATCCCCTAAAGTGCCCGTCGTTCACTTGTAAAACGGGAGCCGGGCATGAGCAAGCAACGAATTCTGGTATGGGACCTGCCGACGCGGGCGTTTCACTGGCTGCTCGCGGCGTCTTTCCTCGGCGCGTTCGCGACGGCCGACTTCGAGCGCTATCGCGACATCCACGTGGTGCTGGGTTACACCGTTGTCGGCCTGGTGGTGTTCCGCGTCCTCTGGGGCCTCGTCGGCACGCGCTATGCGCGCTTTAGCTCGTTTCCGATCGCGCCGCGGCGCGTGCTCGAATATCTCAGGTCGCTGTTCACGCGTTCGCCCGAGCACCACGTCGGGCACAACCCCGCGGGAAGCCTGGCGATCTACGCCATCCTCGCGCTCGCGCTGCTCGCCGGCGCCACGGGCCATGCCGCCTACAACGAAATCGGTGGTGAGTGGCTGGCGGAGTTGCACGAAGCCATGGCCGGTGCGATGCTAGGCCTGGTCGCGATCCACATCGGTGCCGTCGTTTTCAGCAGTCTGCTGCATCGGGAGAATCTGGTCGCCGCCATGCTGAATGGCTACAAGAAGGGCAGCGCGGGCCAGGGCATACGCCGCAACCACGGGTTCGTCGCCGCCATCGTGTTGCTTGCGACCATTGGGTTCTGGGCCGGGAGCGCAGGTCTGCTGCCCGCAGGCATGGGCCTGCCCGCGACGGCGGCCGTGGTGCAGCACCATGGACGAGGCGGGCAGGGCTGAGGGCGCTGCGGCCGGAGCAGCACGACAAGGTCTGATTCTGGAGCGGATTGAGCATGAGGATTCTGCTGGTCGAGGACGACGCCCTGCTGGGCGACGGCGTGCAGGCGGGTCTGGCGCAGTCCGGGTTCAAGGTCGATTGGGTCAAGGACGGCATCGCGGGCGAACTCGCGCTGAGAACCGGCGAGTACGCCGGCGTCGTCCTGGATCTGGGCCTGCCGCGGCTCTCGGGCCTGGAGTTGCTGCAGCGCCTGCGCAAGGGCGGCAACAAGGTGCCGGTGCTGATCCTGACCGCGCGCGACGCCGTCGAAGACCGCATCAAGGGCCTGGACGGCGGCGCCGACGATTACGTGATCAAACCCTTCGATCTGGACGAACTCGCGGCGCGCCTGCGCGCCCTGGTGCGCCGTGCCAGCGGCGAGGCGGCGCCCAAGCTGCGCACGGGCGAGATCGAGCTCGATCCGGCCGCGCGCTGCGTAAGCTTTCGCGGCCGCCCGGTCGAGCTGTCGCTGCGCGAATTCGCGCTGCTGCAGGAGTTGATGCTGAACGCGGGCCGGGTGCTGTCGCGGGAGCAACTGGCGCAGCGGCTCTACGCCTGGGGTGAAGAAATCGAAAGCAACGCGATCGAGGTCCACGTGCACCATCTGCGGCGCAAGCTCGCACCCGAACTCCTGCGCACGGTGCGCGGCGTCGGCTATATGCTGCCGCGCGAAACGCCATGAACCGGCCGTCGCAACCGTACTCGCTCAGGCGGCACCTGCTGCTGACGCTGCTGGCCAGCATCACGCTCGCCTGGCTCGCGACGGCGGTGTTCAGCTATTTCGACGCCGCGCACGAGCTCGACGAGCTGCTCGATGCGCACCTGGCGCAATCGGCGGCGCTGCTGATCGCCCAGGCGGGGCACGAAGTGGAGGAAATCGACACCGACCATACGCCGCCGCTGCACAAGCGCGCCCAGCGTGCCGCGTACCAGATCTGGGAGCACGGCACCGCCCTGCGCCTGCATTCGACGAGCGTTCCGGAGACGCGCATGTCGGACAAGGACGAGGGCTTCAGCGATGCCTTGATCGGCGGCAAGCGCTGGCGTGTGTTCAGCGCCTGGGACGACACGCGGCACTATCTGGTGCAGGTGGGCGAGCGCCACGAGGCGCGCGACGAAATCGCGCTCAGCATCGTGAAAAATCTGCTGCTGCCGCTGCTGGTTGCGCTGCCCGTGCTGGCGTTGCTGGTCTGGCTCGGCGTGACGCGCGGTCTGCGGCCGCTGTCTGCACTGGGCCGGCAGGTGGCCGAGCGCGAGCCCGGGACCCTGGTCGGCCTGGAAGCGGGCGGCGTACCGGCGGAAGTGCTGCCGCTGGTGCAGAACCTGAACCGCTTGTTCGAGCGCGTGGCGCAGCTGATCGACAACGAGCGGCGTTTCACCGCCGACGCCGCGCACGAGCTGCGCACGCCGCTGGCGGCGCTGAAAATCCAGGCGCAGGTGGCGCGCGCAGCCGCGAACGCGGCCGAGCGCGCGCGCGCGCTGGATCAAGTGATTGCCGGCTGCGATCGCGCCACCCATCTGGTGCAACAGCTGCTGACGCTCGCCCGCCTCGACCCGGCGTCCGGCGGGAGCCAGGCGCAAACCTGCGATCTGCAGGCATTGGCCGGTGCGGCCGTGGCCGAACTGGCCCAGTTCGCCTACTCCAGAAAAGTCGAAATCGAACTGGCCGAAGGCGCAGCGGTGGAGCTGAGCGCCCAAGCCGGTCTGATTTCAATCGTGCTGCGCAACCTGATCGACAACGCCATCCGCTACAGCCCCGAGGGCGGCAGCGTGCAGGTGCAGGCCGCGCGTGAGGGCGCTGCGGCGACGCTCACGGTCACCGACCGGGGCCCCGGCATTCCCGCCGGGGAGCGCGACAAGGTGGGGCAGCGCTTCTACCGCATCCTGGGCAGCGGCGAAACCGGCAGCGGCCTGGGCCTTTCGATCGTGAAGCGGATCGCCGAACTCCACGGCGCGAGCCTCAGCCTGGGCGAGGGCCGACAGGGCGCGGGCCTGTCGGTCACGCTCAGGTTCGGCCGCTGAGCGCTCCTATGCGCCGGTCTTGCCGGCCGGATCCGAGGCCGGCGCCGCGGCCGCGGTGTCGGCGCCGGCTTCGAAAAAGCGCAGCGCGTTGCGTCCCGACGCCTTGGCCTGATACATGGCGATATCGGCGTGCTTGAGCAGCGCGGTCGCGGTTTCTTCATGCCCGCAGAACGGGGCGATGCCTATGCTGCCGGAGCTTTGATGCGGGTGCCCGGCGAGCATATAGGGTTGATTGAAGGTGGCGAGGATCTTCTCCGCTATGGTCCTGGTTTGCGCCACGGCCCCGTCCGCGTGCTCGCTCAGTTCCTCCAGCATGACCACGAACTCGTCCCCTCCGAGGCGCGCCACGGTGTCGCTGGCGCGCACGCAGGTGCAGAGCCGCTGCGCCACCTGCTGCAGCAGCAGATCGCCCTTGTCGTGGCCCAGCGTGTCGTTGAGGGTCTTGAAATGGTCCAGATCGATGAACAGCAGCGCCCCGCGGCGCCGGCTGCGGTCGCTGCTCGCCAGGGCCTGATGCAGCCGGTCCATCAGCAGCCGCCGGTTGGGCAGCTGGGTGAGCGGGTCGTAGAAGGCGAGGTTGCGGATTTCCTCCTCCGCCGCCTTGCGTCTGGTGATGTCGGTGAGCGTCGCCACGAAGTTGGTGATATCGCCCTCGCCGACATCACCAGA
>CAYNVY010000174.1:4128-9933 GCA_964400745.1 uncultured Enterobacteriaceae bacterium
CCCTCGCCGTCCTTGACTGCGGTGATGGTGAGCCACTCGGGGAACACCTCGCCGTTCTTGCGCCGGTTCCAGATTTCGCCTTTCCATGTGCCGGAGGCGAGCAGGCTTTCCCACATCGCCCGGTAATAAACCGGGTCGTGGCGGCCGGAGCGCAGCAGCCGCGGGGTCTGGCCTATCGCCTCGGCGGCGGTGTAGCCGGTGATCTCGGTGAAGGTGCGGTTGACGCGCAGGATCACGTTGTCGGCGTCGGTGACGAGCATGCCCTCCTGTGCCTCGAACGCGGTCGCGGCGACGCGCAGATCCGCCTCGGCCAGCTTGCGCTCGGTGATGTCCCGGCTGGCTCCGATATAGCCCTTGAAGCGGCCCTGCGCGTCGAATACCGGCATGCCGCTCGAGGAGACATAGACGAATTTTCCGTCGAGAGCGAGCAGCGCATACTCGAAACCGCGGAACGGGAGGTGGGCCTCCAGATCCGCCCGGTGCCGCGCCCACTGCTCGATCGAGACGCCGAACGATGCCAGTTCCCATCGAGTCCTGCCCAGCTGGTCTTCGCTGCCCAGGCGGTCGTGCAGACCCTGGGAGAGGTCGACGAAGCGGAATTGATCGTCCTGTTCCCAGTACCAGTCCGATGTGAGCTCGGTAAGTTTGCGAAAGCGCGCCTCGCTCTCCTGCAGCACAACCTGCGCGCGCTTGCGCTCCGTGATATCGGTGCCGATGCCGCGGTAGCCTTTGAATTCGCCGGAAGCGTCGAACACCGGGTCGCCGCTGACGGAGATATGGTGTTCGGTGCCATCGGCTGCGAGGCGCGAAATCTCGAAATCGCGAAATGGCAGATGCGCGTCGAGCAGCGCCCGGTGCCTCTCCCAGCCGGACTCGTCCGGCGAAACATAGGGTATTTCCCAGCGGCGCTGACCGATGGGCGAGGTCTGGTGAAATACCGATCCGGCGGCCTCCTTCTTGCTCGAACTGCGCTGGGTCAGCCGGTGCTCCGCGTCGCTCTCCCAGTAAAAGTCGGAGGACATCTCGGTCAGGCTGCGAAACCGGGCCTCGCTCGCCGACAGCGCCGCCTCGGCCTGCACGCGCTCGGCCATTTCCCGGTCGATGATGCGCTGCCCGTTGCGCACGATCAGGAACAGCGCGCCGTAGAGCAGCGCGAGCAGTCCGAGGACGATCGCGAGCCCCTGCAGCGCGTACCTGTTCGCCTTGGCGTCGCTTTCGATCGCTGCCCGTTCCAGCTGGGCCAGATTCTCGGTGCTCGCTTTCCTGATCTGGGTCGAAGTGTTCTTGATCCGCTCGAGGAACGGCGTCACGTCCGAGTAGATCTCGAACACGCCGACGATCTCGTCGGTGCCCGGAACCGTTGCCGGAACGTAGATTTCGATCAGGTCGCGGTCCATGACCACGCCCTCGAACGCATTCAGCTTGTCGCGGTGGGTCAGCGTGCTTGCCGGCGCGCCTTTCATGGCGGCCTGCCAGCCGGGGTTGTCGACTTTGTCGTCACCGATCTGGGCGTGCTCGGATGAATAGACGGTGATGCCTCTCAGGTCGTACACCTTGATCTTGAACACGGTGCTCTTTTTCATCGTGTCGAACACCTTGGCGTCGATCGCCCGGAATTCCGGAAACGCCCTGATGCTCCCGCCTATCGCGGCGTAGCAGGCTTTCTTTTCCTCCGGCGGCACCGTCTTGCCCTCGGCGTTCTTGACGTTGGCGATGGCGCGGCAGTGCGCGACCGGGAGTCGCTGCGCCTTAGCGACCAGAGGCGCAAAGTCCTTTTCCCACAGCGCGTTCGAGAACAATTGCGTCAGGTTGATGTTTCCCGCTTCATGGATGCTCATAAGATCGCGCAGCGCAGTCTCGTCCTGCCGCCTGGCGTAGCTCTCCTGCACATTGGCGAAGAACGTGCTTTGATCCCGCAGCACCTGCTCGAAGAATCCGTGGCCTATGTTTCCCAGGTAGATCAAAGGGGCAGCGACCAGCACGAACGCGGCCAGGCTGGCCAGCGTGAAATAGCGGACCAGCCGGAAACCCGATGTCTGCGGCGTTGCGGTCATGGTTTGGTCAGCGGCTCCGTCTCTGCGCCGGCGGACTTGCGCTGGCTGAAGTGATAGGTGATAGCTTGAAAAGCGATGCCGATGGTGGGCTTCAATCTACCCTCGCGCCCGTTCCAAGACTTGATCTGCATCAACTGACAAAGCCGCCGCAAAGGACTTTACGCGCCTAGCAGCAGCATCACCCCCCCCACCGTCAGGACCGCCCCCAGCGCCGCGCGCGGGGCAATGCGCTCGTGCCGCAGCAGCAACACGCTCAGCGCCAGCGTAAACAGCGGATAGGTGGCGACGATGGGCGAGACCGTACTCACCTGTCCCTTGACCAGGGCGAGGTACATCAGAAACAGGCTGCCGCCGTTGAAGAAACCGGTCGCGACGAACCACGGCACGGCGCGTTTGTCGTCCGTCCTGGGCGCCCCGCCCGCCCTTGCGGCCAGCAGTATGACGGCGGCCGAAACGCTGTAACCGATCAGACCCGCGGCGTAAGGATTGCTCCACAGCGCCAACCCGGCCTTGGTCAATACCTGCGCCAGGGCGCGAATCGCGGCGGCGGCGACGGGCAGCAGAATCGCCCACAGCGGCCAGTCGCGCGCGCGCGCGCCGCCGGTCCAGGTCAGCGCGAGCATGCCGAGCACGATGATCGCCGTGCCGAGGAGGGTGCCCGCGCTCAGCGTTTCGCCCAGAAACAGTATGGCGCCGGACAAGGCGAACATCGGCGTGGTGCAGGACACCGCACTGGTCACGGTCGGCCCCATGCGCTGGTTGCCGGTGTAGGTGAGCAGCGTCACCGCCGCCGGAAAAAACAGGCCGACCAACGCGAAGATCCCCACGGCCGCGAGATCGAAGCCGCGCGCGTCGAGCAGGAAGGGCGCGAGGCACCAGAACATCAGCGTCGTCGAGGGAACGCCGATCGCGGCGCCGGCGAGCGGCGTGGTGTAGCGCAGGCCCAGCCGCGTGGTGACCATGGCGGCGCCCAGGCCGGCGGCGGCGCCCAGCGCCCACAGCGCCGACTCGACCATGGTCAGCGACGCAAGCCGGCCCGCCGCGGCCGGGCGCTGCAGGCACTGCGAGTTCCGGCTTCGACTATCATCGCTATATAATCGCCCACAATCCAAATCGGGGAACCTTATGGCTGGCATGTTACGCGTTGCGGCTCTGCTGATGTGCGCGTTTGCCCTTGCGGCGAACGCGCAAACCTATCCGACGAAACCGATCCGGCTGGTCGTGCCTTATCCGCCCGGTGCGCTGACCGATCTGCTAGCGCGCGCCATCGGCGAGCGCCTGGCCGCCGGGTTGAAGCAGCCGGTGATCGTCGACAACCGCCCCGGCGCCGGCACCCTGGTGGGCGCGGAAGTGGTGGCGAAGTCGCCCGCAGACGGCTACACCCTGCTCATGGCGACGAGCACCACCCTGGGCATCAGCCCGGCGCTGTATCGCAAGTCGCCCATCGATCCGGTGAAGGACTTCGCGCCGGTGGCGCAGGTCGGCGCAGTGAGTTTCTTCCTCATCGCGAACCCGTCGTTCGGCGCGAAGAACGTGAAGGAGATGATAGACATCGCCCGCGCGAATCCGGGCAAGTTCAATTACGGCTCGGTCGGCAACGGCAGTCCGCACCAACTGTTCATGGAAGTGCTCAAACGAGACTACGGACTCGACATCCAGCACATTCCGTACAAGGGCACCCTCGCCGCCCTGCCCGATCTGCTCAGCGGCAAGATTCAGATGATGTTCAGCGATGCCACGGTGGCCATCCCCAACATTCAGTCGGGCAAGGTGGTCGGGCTGGGTACCTCGAGCGCGAAGCAGACCACGCTCATCCCCGGCGTGCCTCCGGTCGCCGATACGGTGCCGGGCTTCGACTGGCAGGCCTGGCAGGGCGTGGTGGCGCCGGCCGGCACGCCGCCTGCGATCCTGGCCCAGTTGAGCGCCGAATTGCAGCGCATCCAGGGCGCGCCCGACTTCCGCGCGCTGCTGGTCAAGTTCGGCATGGATCCTTCGCCGCCGAACACGCCCGAGCAGTTCGCCGCCATCGTGAAGAGCGACGTCGAGCGCTGGGCGAAGGCGGTGGCCGCCTCCGGCGCCGTAATCGACTGATTGCGACTGATTGCGACTGATCGTTTCGTTTTATTGTTTCGTTTTGTCTTCCCTCACCCCACGCACAAGGAACACCGCATGAGCCCCGTCATCGACGTACACACCCACATGCTCAACAACGCCTGGTTCGACCTGCTGAAAAAGCACGGCAAGCCGCGCTACACGGTCAAGCCGGTCACGGGCGGCCTCGAGGCCA
Source organism: uncultured Enterobacteriaceae bacterium (assembly GCA_964400745.1). GTDB lineage: Bacteria > Pseudomonadota > Gammaproteobacteria > Burkholderiales > SG8-39 > 2-12-FULL-64-23. The sequence continues at coordinate 8,470 of CAYNVY010000174.1, forward strand.
TACACCTCGACGGCGCGCCGTTCATGACGCCGGTGCCGGAGATGTTCGATTACGAACTGCGCATCCGCAACATGAACCGCGCCAAGATCGACATTTCCATCGTGTCCCTGACCTGCCCCAACGTCTATTGGGGCGACGCCGAAGTGAGCCTGAAGGCGGCGCGCATCATGAACGATGACATGGCCCGCGCGCAGCGCGCCTACCCCGCGCGCATCCGCTGGTTCGCCTCGCTGCCGTGGCAGTTCCCGGAGCTGGCGCTGAAAGAGTTGAAGCGCGCCACCAAGTCCGGCGCCGTCGGCGTCATGGTGCTCGCCAACATCAACGGCGAGCATCTGACCAGTCCGCGCTTCGCCCCGATCTGGAAGGCGATCGACAAGCTGGCGCTGCCGGTACTCGTCCACCCGACCGCCCCGCCCGGGGTGGCGAACATGCAGATGAACGAATTCCAGCTGACCGCGTCGCTGGGCTTCACCTTCGACACCTCGCTCGCGGTGTCGCGCATGATCTACGACGGCTTCTTCGACCGCCACCTCGACCTCAAAATCATCGCCAGCCACGGCGGCGGCACCCTGCCTTACCTCGCCGGGCGCCTGGACCAGTGCTACGACCACATCCCGGCCTGCCGCGTGAACATCAAGGAGCGCCCGAGCCAGCACCTGCGCAACGTCTACTGCGATTCGGTGGTGTTCCGCCAGGACGCGCTCAACATGGCGGTGGGCTGTTTCGGCACCAGCAACGTGCTCTACGGCTCCGACTATCCGCACACGATAGGCGATCCGATCGGCTGCCTGGCGCTGGTCGATGCCTTGCCCGACGGCGTGCGCGAAAAAGTGCGCGGCGGCAACGCGCAGAGGATATTCGACCTATAGTCTCTCGACCTGTGGTCTCGATTTCGGCCTTCAAAACCAGGGACAGACCACGTTTTTCCACAAACGTTACTCGGTCAACGCTCGGTTGCAGCGATGAAAAACGTGGTCTGTCCCCGGTTTTCCTCCGGCAGGCGCGCATGGCGCCGCGGTGGCGCTCAGGCCGTGATCAGTTTCATGTCGAAAACGCGCTCCAGCAGCCAGACGAGGGCCACCGCCGCGATCGCGCTCGAGCCGCCGGACAGCACCACGCGCCGGTAGAACCAGCCGGCGCGCAAGAAATAGGCGAACGGCAGAAAGGCCGCGACGATCGCCAGCTGTCCCGTCTCCACCCCGAGATTGAACCCGACCAGGGCCAGCACCAGCGCGTCGCGCGGCAGGCCCAGCTCGGCCAGCACGCTGGCAAAGCCGAAACCGTGGATCAGGCCGAAGGCGAACGCGGCGATCCAGCGCCTGCCGCCGACCAGGGGCCACAGGTTGTTGAGCGCAGCCAGCAGCACCGACGCGGCGATGGCCGATTCCACCAGCCGCGAGGGCAGCGCGATCAGGCCCAGCGCGGCCAGCGACAGCGTGATCGAATGCGCCACGGTGAACGAGG
>CAYNVY010000175.1:0-9822 GCA_964400745.1 uncultured Enterobacteriaceae bacterium
CGCGCGTGACCTCGCGCGGCGACAGCGCGGTGATGTCGCGCCCGTTGAATTCGATCGCGCCAGTGTCGGGTTTGATGTAGCCGGTGATCATGTTAATGAAGGTCGTCTTGCCCGCGCCGTTGGTGCCTATCAGTCCGACCACCGAGTCCTGCTCGATCGCCGCGCTGACGTTGGACGCCGCGGTGACGGCGCCGAAGCGCTTGTTCAATTCCCTGGCGTTGAGGATGACCGCCATTTCAGGCCGCCTTGCGCCGGACGAACAGCGACCACAGCCCCTCGGGCAGGAACACGATCACCAGCAGCAGCGATATGCCCAGCGTCATCTGCCAGGTATTGGGCGAAATATCGAATGCGACCGTGTGGATCATGCCGAAGATCAGTGCGCCCAGAAACGGTGCGACCACGCTCTTGGTGCCGGCGAGGATGGTGATGAAAATGAATTCGCCCGAGGTGGTCCAGTAGGCCATGTCGGGATCGATGTGCCCGACCGTAGTCGCGGCCAGCGCGCCGCCTATGCCCGACAGCGCCGCGGCGACGACGTACTTGACGTGGATCGCTTCGCGCACCGAAGTGCCCATGTATTCCACGCGGATCTCGTTGTCCTTGATCGCCGCGGCTAGTTGTCCCAGCGGCGTGTTGAGATAGCGCTGCACCAGCAGCGTCGCGAGGAACGCGACTGCGCAGCCGGCGACCAGCACCACGTGGCGCACGGAGTCCTGACCGGGCCGGATACCGAACACGGTGGAGGGCAGGATGTTGATGCCGTCGGTCGAGCCCAGCGCTTCGCTCTTGACCAGAATCCCGTAGAGGATCATCGACAGCGCCATGCTCAGCAGGCCGTAGAAAATGCCGCGGTAGCGGGCCAGCAGGAATCCCAGGATGAAGGCGATGAAGGCGGCGGCCGCGGCGCCCGTGAGCATCTGCACCAGCATGTCGCTGATGCCGAAAAAGCGACCCAGGCTGCCCGCGGTGTATGCACCTATGCAGTAATAAAGCCCCTGCCCGAAGGACACCAGCCCGGCGCGCAGTTGCAGCATCAGGCCCAGCGCCACCAATCCCTTGGCGATCGCGATAGTCAGCAGAAACATGGCCCACTGCGGCAGCAGCGGCCCGGCGCCGACCACCGCCAGCAGTACGACGCCCAGGATCAGCAGGGTACGGTCGCTTTTCATATTTTTCTGGGCTCGGCCAGGCTGAACAACCCGCGCGGCCGGAATGCGAGCACCAGGGCCATGACGAAGTAAATGACGAACAGTTCCACCGCGGGCGCGTAGTGGATCGCGGCCGAGCGCACCAGGCCGACGATCACGGCGCCCAGCGCCGCGCCGGGCAGGCTGCCCATGCCGCCGATCACGATAACCGCAAACGACAGCACGATGATCTCTACGCCCAGCCCCGGCACCACCGAGACGGTGGGCGCCGTGAACGCGCCGCCGATCGCGGCAAGCAAAGAACCAAAAGTAAAGGTGACCAGATAAAACCGGTCGACGTTGATGCCCATCGCGCGGCTCACCTCCGGGTCGTGGATCACCGTGCGCAGCAACTTGCCGAAGCGCGTCCCCTGCAGCAGCAGGGTCAGCCCTACGCCGGCAGCGATGGCGATGCCGACCAGGATGAAATTGTAGGTCGGGTAGCTCAGTTCGCCGATCTCGAAACTGCCCAGCAGTCCGTAGGGCTCGGCGATGAAATACGGATCCACGCCCCAGACCAGCTTGATCGTGTCCTCCAGGATCAGGAACAGGGCGTAGGTGATGAGCATGATCACCACTTCGTCCTTGGCATACATGAAACGCAGGATGCCGCGCTCGATCAGCGGCGCGACCACCAGCGCCACGATCACCGCCGAGCCGAGCAGCACGGCATAGGAGAGCATGGGCGGGTAGCCGCGCGCCAGCCAGGCGCCGGTGAACGAGGCGCCGGCGTAGGCCCCGAGGGCGTAGAAGCTGCCGTGAGTGAGGTTGACGATCTTCATCACGCCGTAGATGAGCGTCAGCCCGATCGCGGCGACGAACAGCCAGGACGAATAAAAGATGCCGTCGATGATGACGGCGAGGATTTCTTCCATGAAAAAGCTCGAGGAAAACGGCTGCCCGCGACGGGCAGCCGTCAGCCGTTAGTGGTGAATATTATTTGAACCCGTTCTTGATCCAGTCGGCGCTCTTCACGCCGTCCGGCGGATTGACCTTCTCGGCCGGGTAGCGCTTGACGTTGGTGACCGTCATCTTGCCGCCCACGACCTTGGACATGCCGTACACCGTCTCCATGATCGCCTGGTGGCCTTTGCCGATGGACATCTTCACCGTGCCCCCCGGGCCTTCAAAGGTGGAATTCTCCAGCGCGGCTGCCACCTGTTCGGTGCTGGGCCGGGCTCCGCCATTGGCGGCCTGTGCCTTTTCCCATGCCGCCTTGACCCCCAGAACCGCCTGGGCCATCTGGTAGGCGGTGTAGTTCGGACGCACCTGGAACCGCTCCTGGAATTCCTTGAAGTACCAGCGATTCAACGCGCTGTCAGGCGCATACGGACCGAACGGGCCGCGCGCTCCCATGATCGTGCCGTCGGGGATATGCGCCGCAAGCTTGTACATCGCGGTCTCGCCGGCGGTGAGCAGTCCCGTGCTCTTCTTGAACAGGCCGCGCGGCGCGGCTTGAAGAATCAGCGCCTCGAGATCGCCGTTCCAGAAGCTCGAGTGGATGGCGTCCGCTTTCGCTCCGAGCATGGTCGAAATTTCTGCGTTGTACTGCCCCGCAAACAGCTTGGGCATCTGCGACGTCTTGACTTCGATATTCGGCACGAGCTGCTTCATCGCCCCCTCGAAATCCGACCAGGAGTCCTGCCCCCAGGCGTAATTCTGGTTCAGCCCGGCTATGGATTTAATTTTCGGCTTCGCGTCTTTCAGGTACAGCGCCGCGCCGACGCTGTCCATGGTCGCCGTGGGCGAAGTGCGGAAAACGTATTTGTAATTCGCGTCCTCGAAAATGCGCGGCGTGCCGCAATCGAAGAAATTGGTGAGCTTTTTCAGTTCTTCCGCCACCGGAGCGATCGCGATGCAATTGCCGCTGGAGATGTAACCGATCACCAGATCGACATTGTGGCGCTGCACCAGGTTGCGGTACTCGGTGACCTGCGTGGTGGTGCTGCCGGCCTCGTCGATGATCACCGTTTGAATCTGCGCGCCGCCGAATCCCTTGGCAGAGTAAGGCGCGGGCGCCTTGCCGGCGTTGAGCAATTCGATCAGCACCTCGGCGGAGTTCCGCGCCGGCACGCCGAAGGGCGAGGCTGCCGCGCCGGACAGGAAGGTGACGATCCCGATCTTGACCGGGGCCGGTTCCTGCGCCAAAACAGACGCCGGCGCCACCGCGAATGCGGCGACAACCGCTACCGCAATCTTCTTGAGACCTCGCATGATTTCTCCTCCTCGTTGCTGACTGTGTTGATCATCGAGAGCGCAGCTCATGTCGCGCTCTGCCAATTTTTTTTGAACGCGAGCAATACTGCATTAAATCATTTGTCCGGTCAAGCAAGAGCATTGTCCAAACAGCAGCCAGCCATCCGGACTGCATTGTCTTGCCATGGCTATCGGGTTAGAGTGCGCGGCAATGAATCCCGCGCTGCTCTGACAGCGCCCGCCTTTTTCCGGAGCGAATCGACGCCATGATCCGACTTGAATCCGACGTGCTGGTCATAGGTTCCGGCGGCGCCGGCATCTTTGCCGCCATCGCCGCGGCCCGCGACGGCTGCCGCGTGCAGTTGATCGACCGCAGCCTGATCGGCCGCGGCGGAGCGACGGTGATGGCGCAGATGACGGTGGCGGTCGCGCTCGGCGAGCAATGCCCCGATCACTGGGAATTCCACCTAGCCGACACGCTGAAGGCCGGGCGCGGGCTTTGCAACGCGCCCTTGTCCCGACTGCTGTGCGAAAACGCGGCGCTGCGCATCCGCGAACTGGACGCATGGAAAGTCGGCTGGGCGCGAGAAAACGGTCACCTCAAGCAGGCGCTGGCACCGGGGCACGACCGGCCGCGCTGCGTCTATGTCGATTTCCTCAACACCGGACCGGCCGTGGCGCGCACGCTGCGCGCGCGGCTCAATCGCATCCCGGCCATACGGCGCATCGGTGATGTCCTGATCACCGACATCGTGACTCACGACGGGGCGGCGGCAGGCGCCGTCGGCTTGCATCTGGTTTCCGGAGAAACCGTAGCACTGGAAGCAAAAAGCGTGATCATCGCCACCGGCGGCCTGACGCGGCTGTACCGGCGCAACAGCGGATCGCTCAACATGGGCGGGGACGGCTATGCGCTCGCATTGCGCGCCGGCGCAGAACTGGTCGACATGGAGTTCGTGCAGTTCTTCCCGATTGGCCACCTCGCGCCGCGCATGATAGGGATGGACCCCATCATGTGGGACCCGTTCCGCTACAAGCTCGGTGGGCGGCTGCTGAATGCCGAAGGCGAGGAATTCGCCGACCGCTACGGCCAGGCCGAAGCCGGGGACTATACGCTGACGCGCGACGTCGCAACTTACGCCATCTTCAAGGAGGTGGAAGCAGGCAGAGGCAGCCCGGCCGGCGGGGCTTTTCTGAGCTTCCAGCATGTTCCCGAAGCCGAACTTCGCGCCGCCTTCGGACCCGTGATCGACCGCCTGGCGAAAAACGGCATCGACCTCACCAAGATGCCGGTCGAAGTGGCTCCGATCGCGCACTATCACATGGGCGGCGTGCGCGTGAACACGGCCATGGAGACGGGCGTGCCTAACCTGTACGCCGCGGGTGAAGCGGTCGGCGGCGCCAGCGGCGCGAATCGGCTTTCCGGCAACGCACTTACCGAAGCATTCGTGTTCGGCGAGCGCGCGGGAACCATGGCCGCGGCAAATGCCAGGTCGCGCCCGTCTTCCTGGAATGATGCCGCCGCAAAAGCCAGGCTGGACCTGCTCCAGCCGCACAGCGGCAGCGGCACGGTGCTGAACAATACCGCCGCGCTGGTGGTTGAGCTTCAGGCTCTGATGGCGGACAACGTCGGCCCGTTCCGCACCGAAGGCAAGTTGCTCAAGGCTTTGCACCGGATCGAGCAGATGCAGCAGGAAATCGGCAACGCTCCCAATGGCGGCGGCGAACACTACAATATGGTGCGCCTGGACTGGCTCGATTTGCGCAATATGCTGCTGGTGGCGCAGGCGGTGGTGCGCGCCGCAATCGAGCGCAAGGAGAGTCGCGGCGCCCACCAGCGCGAAGACTATCCCGGCATGCTGCCCGATTGGGAGCTGAACCAGGTGTTGGCGTATCGGGACGGGACCCTGACCCTGAGCCGGTCGCAGCCGCTGAAGGCCGCGCGATGAGCGCGCAGACCGCGCGGCTGCATATTCAGCGCGGCGACAGCGGCGGCGCGCCCAGGGTCGAGATTTTCGATGTGCCGTTCACCCCGGGCAGTTCGGTTCTTGACGGTCTGCGCTGGATACGCACCATGCGCGACCCCAGCCTTGCGATCCGCTTTTCCTGCATCAACGCCAACGCATGCAAGGAATGCATGATGCAACTCGACGGCAAGGTCGTCTATGCCTGCACCGAACGCCTCAGGGAAGGCGACATGCATCTCGCGCCGCTGGCCAACAAAGCGCTGGTCCAGGACCTGATCACGGAGATCGCCCCGCGCGATGAGCGCCTTCTGCCCTGAACCGCGCCACGGCGGGCGACACCGACCGCAGCGCCCTGGACCCTTCTAGGCTTTGGTCCCGGTCACCGTGGAAAAATGCTGAAGCGCCGCTTCGGCGCAAATCCGATCCTGCTCCGCGGTTCCCGAACTCAGCCCGATGCCGCCGACGATCGCACCGTCGATGAGCACCGGCAGCCCGCCGCCGATGATGCTGAAGTGGCCACCATTCGTGATATGAATGCCGAAGGTCGGGCTTCCGGGCACGCAAAGCTGGTTGTACACGTGGGTCCCGTGGCGTGCGATGGCTGCCGTGGCGGCCTTGTCGATCGCGATCGAAATGCTGCTGATCTTGCCGCCGTTCATGCGCTCGAAGCGGATGAGATGCCCCGATTCGTCCGTGACCGCTATGCACATCGGAACGCCGATCTCGCGCGCCTTGGCCGCGGCACCATCGATCAGTATTTGCGCTTCGTCCACATCCAGTCTGTTGATGGTCAGCATGTCAGCCCAGCCTTTTCGCGAGTACGGTCGTTTCGAGATAGTCCGCGAGCGCCTGCGTTTCGGCGGCGTCGAGCGAAACATAGGGCGGATACAGTTCCCCCACCGGCAGCCCGATCAGGCGCATGGCGGTCTTCATCGTCGCCGTCAGGCCGCGATGCATCCATTTGGACGGGAACAACGCGAACTGAAGCTGTATCTGCGCCGCGCGCCTGTAGTCGCCGGCGACGTACGCCTCGATCAGATGGCGAGCGATTTCCGCAGCCGGCGGCGGCATGGTCGCGCCGGAGCCGCCGAGTTCCAGGGTGGCGAGCAGCATCTGCATCGTGGTGAAGTAACGCGCGTACCCTGCATGGTCGACTTCGACGATCAGGCGCGAAACGCGCGCAAGGTCGCGCGAGCTTTCCTTGATATAGCTGACCTTGTCGATGCTGGCGATGGCGATGGTCGCCGGAATCGATACTTCCGCTCCCGGGCCGGCATTCAGATACAGCGTCATCGGCAGCGGCGACTCCTTGGCCACCGCTTCGAAATAGGCGACCAGATCGCGCTCGGTCGGCGGTCCGCCGAAAGGCCGCAGGGGCGCCAGCATCTGCACTGCCTGCGCGCCGAGGCTGCGGGCGAAATGCGCCAGTTCGATCGCCGTCCTGAACGATGGATGCGAAATCCCGACCATCACCGGGCAGCGCCCCGCGACACAATCCACGGTGCGCGCGATGAGGTCCTTGCGCTCCGCCAAACCTAGGTAGGTGTATTCCTGCGCTTCCACCCCCGCCGCAACCACCATGGTCGCAGCGCAATCCTCTACTACATAGTCGATTTCACGCTGCAACGCGGCGCCATCCAGCTTCTGCGAGCTGGTAAAAGGCGTGAGCGGTGCCACGATCAGTGCCGGTTTCTTCATGTCCCTGTTTCCCCTTTTTCCTGTGCGCCCCTCTGCCGATTGCTTCGACAAGGTGCACGCCGCTCTTCCATACCCCGCTCAATTTTCGTGTTGCGGCTCTTCCTTCAACGCCGCGTCGACGGCCTGGCTGAACTGAGATTTGGCCTCCTGTAGCCTCCGCTGCGAACCCTGCATGATTTCCTCTTCATCCGCTCCAAATCGAGCTCGCCAGATCATCTGGTCTGTTGGCTTCCTAGTCAAGTCGCTTGTAATATGACAAGCCGATCTTAATCGATCGACGACAGGCTGGCCCATGGATTATGAAGGATACGTGGAACGTTGTTTGCGCCATCAATATTGTTGGAGAACTTTCATTCGGAACGATACAAGTCGATGTTTCAAGTCCCTGCCTGATATCGCACTGATGCTTCTGCTATTGACCTTCGGCGGCGCGGCGCATGCGGATCACGCAGCAATCGGCACCTACATTGCCAACGTCGAAATGCCGACTGCGGACGGAGGGAAGGCGCCGGTGTTGCAGTCGGTCGACGCCAATGTCCTAGTGTTCTTTCGTCCAAATCAGGAGCGCTCACTCCGGGCGTTGCAGACATTGGCGCAATGTCGGAAAGCATTCTCCGGAAAACCGGTGCGCTGGATCGCCGTCGTTTCAGCTTCTGTCTCGACAGAAACTGCTCTGGCGATGGTGCGCGAAACCGGCTTTGCAACACCGGTGCTCATCGACACGGGCGACGCTCTCTACGGCAGGCTGGGCCTAGCGCTTCATCCGGTGACCGTCATTGTCGACAAAGACTACAAGTTGGCGGCCTTCGAGCCCTTCCGCTCCGTTGATTATTGCTCGGTCGTGAGCGCACGCCTGCGTCATGCTTTGCGCGAGATCTCCGATGGCGAATTGCGCAAAGTGCTGGATCCGCCCATGTCAACCGAAGGCGGAATTGGCCAAGCCGCAAGGCGCTATCTCGCCTTGGCCGAAGCGCTTTTGAGGTCCGGGAGCCTGGACAAGGCGCTGGAGAGCGCGCGCAAGAGCGTGGAGCGTGACCCGATGCTCGCTGCCGGCCATGCGCTCATTGGCCAAATCCTGCGGGCCCAGGAAAACTGCGCCGACGCGATGCCGGCCTTCACCACGGCGCTGGCAATCGATGCCGCCAGCGCATCTGCCAGCGAAGGACTCGAACGCTGCAGGGTTGCAGGGCGATAAATTCGCCACGGCAACGGATGTTACGAGTCCAGGCTTGCACCAGCAAGGTCATAGGCCTGTTGAACCCCGGCCGGCCGCGGCAAAGAACGTCTGCTGTCACATTGATCCAGATCAATTTTAATGACATGAACCGGCGTAGATTGATCGCTTCCATTTGTATCCGTTCTTGAACTGTCGCCGGCCGAAGCGTGCAGACGCAAAGGTCGGACCGGATTTCAATTCGATTCTATGCGCTACTCCAACAGCTTGCGGCTATCGGCGATCAGCGGTGACCTCTGGCGAGCGTTCGCGCCGGGCGCAGTGTGCGTCTTATTATTTTTCTGCTCCGCTCACGCCGCAGCGGTGGAGGAAGTCAAGATCGGCGGCTCCGGGTCCGCGCTCGGTACCATGCGCCTGCTGGCCGCTGCATTCAGCGCGAAGAACCCGGACGTGGCGTTCAGCTTCGTCCCCAACCTGGGCAGCAGCGGCGGCATTACGGCCATGACGGCAGGGGCGATCAACCTGGCCGCCACCTCGCGCCCGATCAGGGAAAACGAGCGCCGTCCCGGGGTCACCGAAATCGAGTATGCGCGCTCGCCGTTCGTGTTCGCGGTCTCCACCAAGTCCAAGGTCTCGGCGGTCACGCGGAGCGATTTGGCCGAAATCTACGCCGGAAACAAACCGAAGTGGCCCGATGGCACGCCGGTACGCATCGTATTGCGGCCGATCAGCGATATTGATACCAGCATGGTCAAGAGCCTGTCTCCCGAGATTGCGCGCGCTCTCTCGGAGGCGGAACGGCGCTCCGGTGTGCAGATTTCTATTAGCGACCAGGACGCCGCGGACGATCTGGAGCGAATTCCCGGTGCGATCGGACCCACCACGCTCGCCTTGATCAAATCGGAGAAGCGCGCGCTGAAGGCGCTGACGCTCGACGGCACGGAAGCTTCCGTGCACAACGGCGCCTCTGGCGCGTATCCCTATTTCAAACGGATGTTCCTGGTGAGCGGCAACACGCGCCCGCCGGTGGTCGAGCGCTTTTCCGCCTTTGTCCTTTCCCCCGCCGGACGCAAGATCCTCGCTGACAACGGCCACTGGAGTCCCTGAGACTCGCCGCGATGGTCGCGAAGGCCGAAGACCCGCTTGCCCCGATTGTAAAGCGCCTGGCGTTGGGGTTCGCGCTGTCGGTTACGACCTTGCTTCCCGCAGGCTATTTTGGCGTGAGGTACTCGGGCCTGATCGAACATGCCGAAGTAACGGCCCGGATCAAGGCCGACGTCATCAGCGCCATAGTCGCGCGCAACCCGGAGATGTGGATCTACGAGCTGCAGCGCATGGAGGAACTCCTGTCGCAATTTCCTGTGCAACTGGAGTTTGAACGCGTCAGCGTGCGTAATCCCGCAGGCGATGCTCTGGTTAGCGCTGGCGCCCCGCCGGACGCACCGGTCCTGCAGCGCGCCGCCAGCATCAAGGACTCCGGCAGGGTGGTCGGCGAAGTCGTGATTGTCCATTCGTATCGCCATGTCCTGATCGGCACGCTGACCGCCGCGCTGCTGGGTCTGCTGCTCGGTATCGCGGTCTATGCCACGCTGGTGGT
>CAYNVY010000176.1:0-9773 GCA_964400745.1 uncultured Enterobacteriaceae bacterium
TCACCTCTTCGCCCATGGCCTTTTGTTTAACCGCGGCGATGAAATCCTTCACCACCGGCAGGGCGACGTCGGCCTCGAGCAGCGCCATGCGCACCACGCGCAGCGCGTCGGCGACGTTGGATTCGGTCAGCCGCGCCTCGCCGCGCAGGGTCTTGATGACCCGGGACAAGCGGTTGGTCAGGTTATCTAGCATTCTGTAGTGTAAAATTTGGTCATGGTCGGTATTTTACCCTATGCGCTCACCGCACTTTTGTACGCAGTGCTGGGATGGCACTTCTGGAACACGCGCTGGCGCGCCTCCGCCGATACCTCGGACGAAGGCGCCGCCTCCGGCATCGCTTTCTGGGAACGCACGGCGATACTCGCGCCGTTCGCCTTGCATTCCTACCTGCTCTACGCGGAACTGATCGCCGCGCCCGAACTGCGCTTCGGCTTCTCCCAGGCGCTGTCGGTGATGCTTTGGCTGACCGTGCTGATTTACTGGGCGGAAAGCCTGATCTACGACGTCAAGGGCATGCAGGCGCTGGTGCTGCCTCTGGCGGCGGTATGCGCGCTGCTGCCGGGTTTCTTTGCCGGACCGTCGACGCCTGCCTATACGCAGACCTTCGCCTTCAGAATCCACCTGCTCGTGGCCATGCTCGCCTACAGCCTGTTCACCATCGCGGCGCTGCACGCCACCCTGATGACGGTCCTGGAGCGGCGCCTGCACGCCGGCAAGCGCGCGGCTTATCCCGGCGGTTCGCTTGCCGGACCGTGGGCCTCGCTGCCGCCGCTGATGACGCTGGAAGCCCTGCTGTTTCGCATTCTCACCCTGGGCTTCGTGCTGCTGACGCTGACGCTGGGCACCGGTTTCTTTTTCTCCGAAGAATTGTTCGGCAAGGCCTTCCGCTTCAATCACAAGACGGTGTTCGGCATCGTGTCCTGGTTCATATTCGGCGCGCTGCTGATCGGCCGCTACGGCTGGGGCTGGCGCGGGCGCACGGCGCTGCGCTGGACGCTGACCGGTTTTGTCACGCTGCTGCTCGCCTATGTCGGCAGCATGTTCGTGCTCGAAGTCATCCTCGGAAAAGTCTGAGGGCGCGCGGCCCAGAAATATGGACGACATCCCCTTATCGGCGCAGTTGAGTGCGCTGGTAGTCCTGTTGATCATCTCCGGTTTTTTCTCCATCGCCGAGACCAGCATGATGGCGCTCAACCGTTACCGGTTGAAGCACCTGGTCAAACTCGGCCACCGCGGCGCGAGATTGACGCTGGTTCTGCTGGCGCGCACCGACCGCCTGCTCGGCGTGATCTTGCTCGGCAACAACCTGGTCAATGCCGCCGCCGCCACGCTGGTCGGCTTGATCACGATCCAGTTCTTCGGCGACGACAAGATTGCGCTCGGCCTCGGCACCCTCGCCATCACTTTTCTCATCCTGGTGTTCGCCGAGATTACCCCCAAAGTCATCGGCGCCGCCTACGCCGAGCGCATTGCGCCCGTCGCGGCCTACGTGCTGGTGCCTTTGCTGCGGCTGCTGAGTCCGGTGGTGTGGTTCGTCAACCTGTTCGTCTCCGCCCTGCTCGCGCTGCTGCGCATCAAGCCGCCCGCCGGCGGGGAGCCGCAGCGCCTGTCGAACGAGGAACTACGTTCGCTGGTGCTCGAGGCCGCCCACTACATCCCGAAAAAGCACCGCAGCATCCTGGTCAACCTGTTCGATCTGGAGCAGATCACGGTGGAGGACGTGATGACCCCGCGCGCGCAGATCGAGGCGGTCGACCTGGAGGCGCCGATCGAGCGCATCACCGAACAGCTCTCTACCAGTTACCACACGCGACTGCTGGTCTATCGCGGCGAGCTCGGCAATATCGCCGGCATTCTGCACCTGCGCAAAGTGCTGGCGCTGATGCGCGAAGGCGAACTCGAGCGCGACAAGGTCGCGGAACTGCTGACCGAACCCTACTTCATTCCGGCGAGCACCCCGCTGTTCGCACAGCTGCAGTATTTTCAGGAAAACCGCCAGCGTTTTGCGCTGGTGGTGGACGAATACGGCGAACTGCAGGGCTTGATGACGCTGGAGGACATCATCGAGGAAATCATCGGCGAGTTCACCACCAGTTCGCCCTCGGTCGCCAGCATCAGCGCCTGGGACGAGAACGACAGCGCGCTGGTCGAAGGCGCAAGCCCGCTGCGCGAACTCAATCGCAAGCTGGATCTCGCCCTGCCGCTGGACGGGCCCAAGACGCTGAACGGACTGATCATCGAGCATTTCCAGGACATCCCTGAGGCCGGCGTCAGCCTCAAGATCGCCGGCGTGCCGATCGAGATCGTGCAAACCCAGGACCGCGTGGTAAAAACCGTGCGCCTGTTCAAGCCCAGGGTGGAGACGCCGGCCGCGCTGAAGGGATCCTGAATCCGGCGCGTCGTGCGGAGACGGTGAATGTGCGTCAATTCGTTATTGTCTTCAATAGATTAGATCCATATCCTCAGGCTTTACAAAAAGCGCTCGGCAGTGCATCATGATTGCATCGGCCACAGAATAAGCGGGAAACGCCGGAGGGAAACATGGCAACAGCGGCAGCGGGTAAGGACAAGATCAAGGACTTCACCTTCAACTGGGAGGGGAAGGACAAGCAGGGCAAGGTGGTCAAGGGCGAGCTGCGCGCACAGGGCGAAGCCGTGGTCAACGCCACCTTGCGCCGCCAGGGCATCCTGGTCACCAAGGTAAAGAAGCAGAAAGCCGGGGGTGGCGGCACCGTCACGGAAAAGGACGTCACGCTGTTCACGCGCCAACTCGCCACCATGATGAAAGCCGGCGTGCCGCTGCTGCAGTCTTTCGACATCGTGGGCAAGGGGCACAGCAATCCGGCGGTGGCGCGCCTGCTGCTGTCGATCAAGACCGAAGTCGAAACCGGTTCCAGCCTGACCCAGGCGTTTCGCAAATATCCGCTTTACTTCGATCCCTTGTTCTGCAACCTGGTCGGGGCCGGCGAGCAGGCCGGTATTCTGGAGTCGCTGCTGGACCGGCTTGCCACCTACAAGGAAAAGACGCAGGCAATCAAATCCAAGATCAAGTCCGCCCTGTTCTACCCGGTGGCGATTATCGCGGTGGCCTTCATCATCACCGCAGTCATCATGATCTTCGTCATCCCGGCGTTCAAACAGGTGTTCACCAGCTTCGGCGCCGACCTCCCTGCGCCCACCCTGTTCGTGATGGCGATATCGGACGCATTCGTCGCCTACTGGTTCATCATCTTCCCGGTGATCTTCGGCGGCATCTACGGTTTCATGTATTCGTGGAAGCGTTCGCTCGCGGTGCAGATCTTCATGGACAAGCTGCTGCTCAAGGCGCCGGTGTTCGGCCACATGATCCGCATCTCGGTCATCGCGCGCTGGACGCGCACGCTCTCGACCATGTTCGCCGCCGGTGTGCCGCTGGTGGAAGCGCTCGAGTCGGTGGGGGGTGCGGCCGGCAACTACATTTATCTGGTGGCGACCAGGCAGATTCAGCAAGCGGTCAGCACCGGTTCCAGCCTGACCGTGGCCATGACCGACTCGGCCGTGTTTCCGAGCATGGTGATTCAGATGGTGCAGATCGGCGAGGAGTCGGGCGCGCTCGACGGCATGCTGTCCAAGGTCGCCGACTTCTTCGAAGCCGAGGTGGACGACGCCGTGGAAGCGCTCTCCAGCCTGATGGAACCGGTGATCATGGTGGTGCTGGGCTCGCTCATCGGCGGCATGGTGATCGCGATGTATCTGCCGATCTTCAAACTCGGCGGCGCTGTCTAGAGGAATGACATTTGCCGGGTCGCTGACCCATCCCGCCGTTTTTCCATGGGTCGCCCTCGTAGCCGGGCTCATGGTGGGCTCGTTCCTGAACGTGGTCATCCACCGCCTGCCCAAGATCATGGAGCGCGACTGGCAGCTGCAATGCGCGGAACTTCGCGGCGATGCGCCGCCTGCGCAGGAAACGTTCAACCTGGCGCTGCCGCGGTCGCGCTGCCCGGCCTGCGCGCACCCGATCTCCGCCCTGGAGAACATACCGCTGCTGAGCTATGCCTACCTGCGCGGCAAGTGCGCGGCCTGCGGCACCCGCATTAGTCCGCGCTATCCGCTAATAGAAGCGCTGAGCGGTCTGGCCGGCGCCTACGCCGCCTTGCACTTCGGTTTCGGACTCGCCGCGCTTGCTGCGATGCTGTTCCTGTGGAGCCTGATCGCGCTCTCGTTCATCGATTTTGACACCCAGCTCCTGCCCGACTCCATTACGCTGCCTCTGGTCTGGGCCGGCCTGCTGGTCAACCTTGCCGGCACCTACACCGACCTGGCCTCGGCGGTGATAGGCGCCGCCGCGGGCTACCTCTCGCTCTGGAGCGTGTATTGGGGCTTCAAATTGGCCACCGGTAAGGAGGGCATGGGATTCGGCGACTTCAAGCTGCTTGCAGCCGTGGGCGCATGGCTGGGCTGGCAGATGCTGCCCTTCGTGGTGCTGGCCTCCTCTTTTGTCGGCGCCGTATTCGGCATCACGCTCATGCTGCTGGCCAAGCGCGGGCGCAATGTGCCCATCCCCTTCGGACCTTATCTTGCGGTCGCGGGCGCAGGCGCGCTGTTCTGGGGAAAGCCGCTCACCCACGCCTACATGAAGATGCTGTAGGGCGGGCTTCGATGACTTATATCGTGGGCCTCACCGGCGGTATCGGCAGCGGCAAGAGCGCGGTGGGGCGGGTGTTCGAAAAACTGGGGGTGACGGTGATCGACACCGACGCGCTCGCCCACGCGCTCACCGGACCCGGCGGCGCGGCGATGGGCCCGATCCGGGCTGCGTTCGGCGCGGACTACCTCACCCCCGACGGTGCGCTCGATCGGGCGCGCATGCGCGCGCTCGTATTCGCCGACGCCGCGAAGAAGCGCGAATTGGAGTCGATTCTGCACCCAATGATACGCGCGCAGACGAACGCGCTGGTCCAGAGCGCGGACAGCCCCTATGTCATGCTGATGGTGCCGTTGCTGGTCGAATCGAACGACTACCGCGGGCGCTGCCAGCGCGTCCTGGTGGTGGACTGCGCGGAGGAACAGCAGATCGAGCGCGTCAAAGCGCGCAGCGGACTGGCCGCGGAGCAGGTGCGCGCCATCATGGCCAGCCAGGTTTCGCGCGCAGCGCGCCTCGCCGCGGCCGACGATGTGATCGACAACAGCGGTGAGCTGGCGCAGCTGCGCCGCCAGGCCGAGGCGCTGCACGCGCGCTATCTGCAGCTTGCCGCCGCTGCCGGATGAAGTTGTAAATTACTGACGAATCAGTCAGAATCCGTAAAATTTTTCCCTCCTCCTGGCAGCCGTCGCGACAGTGATCACTTACGAATACCCCTTCAACGAGCGCATCCGCACACTGTTGCGCCTGGAGGATCTGTTCGATCGCGTGCGCTATTTTCTCGCGCGCCAGGACGCGCTCGATCACCATGCGGCGCTGCTTACGCTGTTCGAAATTCTGGAGGTCGCCAGCCGCGCCGACCTGAAATCCGATCTGCTGCAGGAACTCGAACGGCAGAAGCAGGTGCTGCTGTCGTTTCGCAACAATCCGGAAATTTCGGAAGAAGTGCTGAACGGGGTCATCGCCGAGATCGAGCAGGCGAGCACGGCGCTGTTCAACATGACCGGCAAGATCGGTCAGTATCTGCGCGAGAACGAATGGCTGATGTCGATCAAGCAGCGCACCGGCATTCCAGGCGGCGTGTGCGAATTCGACCTGCCTTCCTATCACTACTGGCTGCATCGAGACGCCGGTTCGCGCGCGTTCGACCTGCACGGCTGGATCAACCCGCTGTATCCGGTGCGCGACGCGTCGGCCATCGTGCTGCGCCTGCTGCGCGAGAGCGGCAAACCGACCAAGATCGTCGCGCAGCAGGGGCTGTTTCAGCAAATGCTGGGCGGGCGTGTGGTGCAGATGGTGGGCATCCGCCTGCCCCAGACTTCGGAGTTCATCCCGGAGATCAGCGCCAACAAGTACGCGCTCAACATCCGCTTCGCCATTTTCGGCGACGACGCGCGCCCGCACACCAGCACTTCGAACGTGGAGTTCGAACTGACCCTGTGTAACCTGTGACCCGCGCAAAGCGCACCGTAGCCTGCCCGCGCTGCGCCGCGCCTGTACCGTGGGGACCGGAGTCGCCGTTTCGCCCGTTTTGCTCCGAACGCTGCAAGATGATAGACCTGGGCGCGTGGGCGAACGAGGAATATCGCGTGGCGGTCAAAGCGCAGGACGAAGACCCGGATGCGAGATCAGGCGGCGCGGAGCCCGACGCCGGCGCCTGAGCCCGACCTGCGAACCCGAAAGCGCTCTACCAGCTCCCGCGCAGCATGGCGATGCCCTGCGCGCCGCAGCGCCAAGCCGTATCGAGATCGCCCCGTATCATCCCGCCTAGCGCAAATACCGGTATGGGACTACCGCACGCCAACGCGGCAAAGTGCTCCCAGCCGAGCGGCATCGCGCCGGGGTGCGTTGCTGTCGCGCGGACCGGGCCGAGTACGGCAAAATCAAGCCCGAGCCGCGCGGCACGATCGAGTTCATCCGCGTTGTGGCATGAGACGGCGCACCAGTCGAGTTCCGGCCTGTGGTCCAGCCGGAGCACTTGGTCTGCGGTCAAATGCACGCCGTCCGCGCCCAGGCGTCGGGCCAGTTCGCTGTCGGAATTGATCAGCACGCGCGCGCCGCAGGGACGCGCGAGCGCGATCACCGCCGCGGCAAATCGCTCCAGTTCAGGCGCAGGCATGCCCTTCTCGCGCACCTGGATCAATCTCAAACCTTGTGCCAGGCGTTGCTCGAGCCGGCGCAGCTGCTGTTCCGCTCCCAGCGCCTCGGCCTGGGTGATCGCGTACTCGAACGGTAGCTGCAAGGCGCGCAGCACCGGCGCATTGGCCGGCAACAAGGGCGTCACTTCGACGCCGGACGCGCGCTGCCACGCGAGCTGCTGCTCTTCCCTGCCGTGCGCCTCGCCGCGCCAGGCGCGCACGCGAAAGAAATTCAGGCGCACGCTCGCGTGCGGATAGGTGTAGGTTTGAACGATCCAGGGGTGCGCGACCTCGACGTCTATGCCGAGTTCTTCGTGCAACTCGCGCGCAAGCGCCGCCTGCAGGGCTTCCCCGGGTTCGACCTTGCCCCCGGGGAATTCCCAATAGCCTGCGTAGACTTTGCCGACCGGTCTTTGCGCCAGCAGGAAGGCGCCATCCTGCCGCTCGATCACGGCGGCGACGACCTCGACCGGCTTGTCGCTCAAGCGCGCTTCGCGCGCGCGGCGTTGGCGGCGCGCAACCGGCCGGAAGCGTCGCGCGCGAACTGCCAGGCGACGCGGCCCGAGCGCGAGCCGCGCGAAAGCGCCCACTGCAGCGCTTCCTCGTGGGTGGCTTCTATCTCCCGCGGCGAGCAGCCCAGCTCGGCGAGCCAGTGGCTGACGATGGCGAGGTAGTCGTCCTGGTCGAACGGATAGAAGGACACCCAAAGGCCGAAGCGTTCCGACAGCGAAATCTTCTCTTCCGAAGTCTCGCCCGGGTGAATTTCCTCGCCCACGTGCTTGTATTCGAGGTTCTCCTGCATGTATTCCGGCATCAGATGGCGCCGGTTGGACGTGGCGTAGATGAGCACGTTTTCCGAGGTCGCCGAAATCGAGCCGTCCAGCACCACCTTTAGCGCCTTGTAGCCGGCCTCCGCCGCCTCAAACGACAGGTCGTCGCAAAAGATGATGTAGCGCTCGCTGCGGCCGGAGATCAGGTCGACGATGTCGGGCAGATCGACCAGGTCCTGCTTGTCCACTTCGATCAAACGCAGACCCTGCCGTTGAAACTTGGTCAATACCGCCTTCACCAGGGACGACTTGCCGGTGCCGCGTGCGCCGGTCAACAGCACGTTGTTGGCCGGAAGCCCGTTCACGAACTGGCGCGTGTTCTGTTCGATCAAGTGCTTCTGCCGGTCGACGCCCGAAAGGTCGGACAACCGGATCTTGTGCGGATGCGCGACCGGCTGCAGATGGCCGCGCCCGGCCGACTTGCGCCAGCGATAGGCGATGCTCGCGCCCCAATCCACCGGCGGCTGCACTGCGGGCAACAACACTTCCAGGCGCGCAACCAGCGCTTCTGCCCGTTGCAGAAAGTTGGACAATTCGGTCATCGCTTCACGCCTGTTGGAGATTAGCTGCGGTAATCCGCATTGATGGAGACGTAGTCGTGCGACAGATCGCAGGTCCACACCGTGGTCCGCGCATAGCCGCGGCCGAGCTCGACGCGCACCGTGATTTCGCTTTGCTGCATCACGCGCTGCCCGTCCTCCTCGCGATACGCCGGGTTGCGCCCCCCGTCCGCGGCCACGAGCACGTCGCCCAGGTACAGGCGCACGCCGCTCACATCGAGGTCGGGAATGCCGGCGTAACCGATGGCGCACAGCAGGCGCCCGAGGTTGGGGTCGGACGCGAAGAACGCGGTCTTCACCAGCGGTGAATGCGCGATGGCGTAAGCCGCCATATTGCACTCCTCTTCGCTCTTGCCGCCTTCGACCTCGACAGTGATGAACTTGGTCGCGCCCTCGCCGTCGCGGATGATCGCCTGGGCCAGCCACACCGCGACTTCGGTGACGGCCGCAGCGAGCGCGGCATAGTCGGGGTGGCGCGCATCGTCGATCGCGGGCGCGCCCGCGGCACCGGTCGCGATCAGCATGAAAGAATCGTTGGTCGAAGTGTCCCCGTCCACGGTGATGCGGTTGAACGAGCGCGCGCTGGCCTCGACCAGCATGTGCTGCAGCGCGGCCTTGCCGACCTTTGCATCCGTCGCGATGAAACCAAGCATGGTCGCCATATTCGGATGGATCATGCCGGCGCCCTTGGCCATCCCCGTCACGGTCACCGTCTTGCCCCCGAGCGCGAGCTGCCGCGTGCACGCCTTGGGCAGGGTGTCGGTGGTCATGATGGCCTCGGCCGCGTTCGCCCAGTTGTCTTCGCGGCAGTCGGCCAGCGCGCGCGGCAAAGCCGCCACGATGCGCTCCACCGGCAAGGGCTCCATGATCACGCCGGTGGAATAGGGCAGGACCTGCGAACTTTCGCATCCGAGCAGCGCAGCCAGTTCGGCGCAGGTCCTGCGCGAACGCGCGAGCCCGTCCGCGCCGGTACCGGCATTGGCATTGCCTGTGTTCACCACCAGCGCCCGCAGCGGCCGGCCCAGCGCGAGGTGCTCCCTGCACACGATGACCGGTGCGGCGCAGAAGCGGTTCTGCGTAAACACGCCGGCGACGCTTGCGCCTTCGGCCAGACGCACGACGAGCAAGTCCTTGCGCTCCGCCTTCTTCACGCCGGCCTCGGCCACGCCCAGGGCCACGCCTTTCACCGGCAGCAGATCTTCTGCCTTTGTCGGAACTAGATTGACAGGCATGACCGCCCTCCGATCAAGTCAGTTTCCCGTGGCATTGCTTGTATTTCTTGCCTGAGCCGCAGGGGCAGGGATCGTTGCGGCCGATCTTGCCCATTTCGCGCACGAACGGACGCTCCTTGGCCTTTTCCTCGGTCTCGTCGGCCGCCAGCGCCTCGTCGTATCCCGCGTGCTGGTACTTGACGTTTTCAACCGCCGGCGCCGTTTCGGCGGCCACTTCGGCCAGTTCGGTTTCGGAGGTGACCTGCACCGCCGTCAGGGTCTTGGTCACTTCCAATTTTACGCTTTCGAGCATGCTCGAAAACAGCTCGAACGCCTCGCGCTTGTATTCCTGCTTCGGATTCTTCTGCGCATAACCGCGCAGGTGTATGCCCTGGCGCAGGTGGTCCAGCGC
>CAYNVY010000177.1:0-9761 GCA_964400745.1 uncultured Enterobacteriaceae bacterium
CCGCCGCGATCGGCTTTCTCGCGCTGGCGTCGCTGTTCTTCTACGGCTGGTGGAACCCGCGCTATCTGCTGCTGCTGTGCGGCTCGGTGATGTTCAACTATCTGGTCGGGCGGCGCCTGGCGCAAGACCCTGCGCGGGCCAAGGGCGACCAGGCCGTGCTGTGGTTCGGCATCGCCGGCAACCTCGCCGTCCTCTGCGCTTACAAGTACGCGGGTTTCTTTGCCGTCAATGCGAATGCGCTCGCGGGGCTTTCGCTGCCGGTGCCGCATATCGTGCTGCCCCTGGGCATATCGTTCTTCACGTTTACCCAGATCGCCTATCTGGTCGATGCCTATCGCAAGGAAGTGCGCGAGTACCGTTTCATCCATTACGGCCTGTTCGTCACCTTCTTTCCGCATCTGCTCGCTGGCCCGGTGCTGCACCACGCCGAGGTGATGCCGCAGTTCGCGCACGCGCGTTCCTTGCGTTTCGATCCCGAAAATTTCGCCGTGGGCCTCACGATCTTCGCCATCGGCCTGTTCAAGAAAGTGGTCCTGGCCGACGGCATCGCCGAGTTCGCGACGCCGGTGTTCGATGCCGCGAACAAGGGTGCAACGCTTACATTTCTCGCCGCCTGGGGCGGCGCCCTGTCGTACACCTTTCAGCTGTACTTCGATTTCTCCGGCTACTCCGACATGGCGATCGGGCTTGCGCGGCTGTTCGGCATCGTGTTTCCGGCGAACTTCAATTCTCCCTACAAAGCGACGTCCATCATCGATTTCTGGCGCCGCTGGCACATGACGCTGTCGCGTTTTCTGCGCGATTATCTTTACATCCCGCTGGGCGGCGGCCGCTGCCATCCGCTGCGCCGCCATGCCAATCTGATGGCGACCATGCTGCTGGGCGGCCTGTGGCACGGCGCCGGCTGGACCTTCGTTATCTGGGGCGGACTGCACGGCCTGTACCTGGTCGTCAATCACGCCTGGCGCGCTTTGGCCAAGCGCTGGCTCGCCCAGTTGTCGATGCCGCCGGCGCTGGGTCGTGTGCTCGCGCAATTGTTGACCTTCGTCGCCGTGGTGGTCGCCTGGGTGTTCTTCCGCGCTGAATCGCTTGCCGCGGCGCAGGCCATGCTCGAAGGCATGGCCGGACTGAACGGCATCAGCAAGGCCGATCCTTACTACTACGGCGCGCCGCAATTGAAGGGGCTGCTGCTGATGTTCGTGGTCGCCTGGGGCCTGCCCAATGCGCAGCAATTACTGCATCGCTACCGCCCGGTGATAGCCACCTATGCCGACGAAATCCTTGCTCCCGGCCGCTTGAGCTGGCGCCCCAGCGCCGCCTGGGCTTTGCTGACCGCGGGACTGCTGATCACGGCGGCGATCAACCTCACCCATGTCAGCGAATTCCTCTACTACCAGTTCTAGGGCGATGAACCGCTACCTGCGCCTGCTGGCCGCGTTCGTGGCGCTGCTCTGCGCGGCCCTGGCCGGCTTCAATGCCCTCATCGATCCCTACGGCCACTTCGACCCGCCGAAGATTTCCGGCGTGAACGAACTTCCCCTGGGATTCAACCACCGGCCGCTGCTCGCCAAATCGCTTGCCGTAAGCCGGCTTAGTCCGGCAACGATCATTCTAGGCAACTCGCGCGCCGAGGCTGCCTACGATCCGCAGCACCCCGGGATCGCCCTGCGCCCGGCCTACAACCTGGCGATAGGCGGGGCCGGCCTGGCCAGGCTGCATCGTTATTTTCTCGAGGCTTTGGCGGCGGGCGGGCTGCGCCAGGTTGTCCTGGCGCTGGACCTGACCATGTTCGATCCCGGTGCGAACACGGTCGATGCCGGCCTGGATGAATTTCTGCTCACCGACGCGGGCGGCAAACCGGCCGGCGATACGAGGCAATGGCGGCGCCTCGCTTTCATCCTGCTCTCCGGAACCGCGAGCTCGGACAGCTGGTGGTCGGCCACCCACCAGCGCAGGCCGGTAGCCATCTACACCGGCTCCGGCCTGCGCGAAGAAGCCTACGATATGGCGCAGGTCGCGCGAGAAGGCGGGGCCAGGCGCGCGTCCTTGCGCACCGAAGCCAATTTCCTCGCCGGCACGCTGCGCGATGTCGAATCCGAGAAGTTTCGTGCGAGCTATGCCACGACCCTGGCAGCCTTGCAGGAAATCGTCGCACTCAGCGCCAAGCACGGCATAAAGCTGAAGCTCATCATCAACCCCATCCACGCGCGCCAGACCCATGCGCTGGCCGCCGCCGGCCTCTGGCCGATTTACGAGGACTGGAAGCGCGATCTGGTCGACACGGCGCAACGCTCGCCGGATCTGGTGTCGCTATGGGATTTCGGCGGCGTCAGTTCCTGCACCGCCGAGAACATGCCGCCGGACGCCAGCGCAGCGTCGCCCATGCGCTGGTATCGCGAGTCCTCCCATTTCCGCCTCGCGCTCGGCAATCGCGTGCTCGATCGCGTCTACGGCCGCACTAACGATGACGACAGCGACCGGACCTGCCCCGGCTTGGGCCAGCCCCTGCTACCCGCTACGTTGGATGCAGCGCTGGCAGCACAGCGCGCGGCGCTGCGAGATTGGGTTGAAACGCATGCGGTGGATGCCGCCGAAATCGAGGGTCTGGCAAAACAATTCGGACGATGGCCGAGCGGGCAATAGGCCGTCTGCGCTGAAGCAGGGCTGCGCCTGCCCGCGCGTGGACATCTGATCACGCTGCGAGTCTCAGTACGCGAAGCTGCTTACGGCCCTGCTCCGCGTGCCACAAATCGTACTGAGTCTGTTGATTGATCCAGCTTTCTGCGGAGGTATCAAAGGCAATTGAAAGGCGAACAGCCATCTCCGGGCTGATGCCAGCCCGACCGTTCAGAATTCCGGACAGTGTTTTCCGGCTAACGCCGAGTCCCTTTGCCGCCTCGGTAACCGTGAGGCCGAGTGGGTCAAGACAAAGAGCCTTGATGACTTTCCCGGGGTGTGGCGGATTATGCATTCTCATGATTCAGCCTCAGTGGTAATCCTCGTAATCAACGTCGTCAGCGTCCTTTCCTGAGAAGAGGAAGGTTACGCGCCAGTTCCCGCTCACCTTTACCGCCCAGACACCTTTGCGATCTCCTTTCAACGCATGAAGTCCGAGTCCGGGGAGCGCCATATCTTTTGCGGTTGTCGCAGCGCTCAGCCTGCCCAAGACAAGTTCGAGACGTTCGGCATGTTGCGCCTGGATTCCAGATTTCGATCCGGTCTGAAAGAACCTGCCCAAACCCTTGTGCTTGAAACCGCGGATCATGCACCTGAGTGTAACGTATGTGGTTACGCTTTACAAGATGTGCAACATTCGTGTGAATTGTCCAATAGCAGCATTGCTTCTTTGGGTTTCTTGTATGGGATAGATTTCCGTTTGCGGTAGAGTAGAGATGTGGCGCGGTAGCAGTAGATGTGGCGCGGTAGCAGTAGGTTTGGCTTGTCTGATCCGCCCCTTTCGTCTGACGGTGCCCAAGTAGCCTTGCCATAACCCCGTTTCCACATCCTCCTCATCGAACCGGACATGCAGATTTCCCGCATCCGGCTCTCGGACAAGAGATCACGCCTTCGCCCACGACTTGTCGCGCCCACTCAGACTGACGAGCCCGAAGTACCCGTAAAGGTGCGAGATTGGATACGTCCCGCCCCTGCGTCGCCTGACCTTGTGCTTGTTGCGCAACCACCGGCGTAACCGCGTAGCGGTGTAGCTGTCGAGCGCACGATAGGCGCGACTGTCGGTTCCCACATTAAAGTAGTTCGCCCAGCCTCGTAACGTGCGATTCAACTTGCCCACCAGCTCCGTGGTGTCTTGCCATATCATCGAGACGTCGGTCAGCACATGAATCTTTTCGACCATGCGCCGGATACTCTTCTTCGACGGCCACAGGGCGATGTATGCCCGCCCTGTCTTCGGCGAATACCGCCGTCCAAACGTATATCCCAGAAAGTCGAACTCGTCTTCCGGAACCTTACAGATACGTGTCTTCTCCTCGTTCACCGTCAGCTTCAACTTGCCCATGATCTCGCGCATCTGCTGCAAGGCTTCTTCCGCCTTGCCCCGTTTGCACAGAATCACGAGGTCGTCCGCGTAGGTGACGATGCGACTGCCAAGTGCTCGCTTCAGCCCCAGTTTCTTCCACGCCAGCACAAACCGCCGCATGTACAGATTCGACAGCAGTGGTGAGATCGGCGAGCCCTGCGGGATACCGCGCCCGCTGTCCTTGGCCTCAGTTGTACGTTTCTTCCGACCTCGGTCGTCGGTTTCTTCGACCGCGCATTCCAGCCACATCTTGATCAGATGCAGCACACGCTTGTCCACGATGCGTCGCGCAAGCGACTTCATCAGTTCCGCGTGTGGAATGCTGCCGAAGTAATCCGCGAGATCGGCGTCAACGACGTCCGTTTGGCCTCGGTGCAGGCGTTCTTCCACCTCGATCGCCGCCTGCTGGGCATTGCAGCCCGGCCGGTAGGCGTACTGCTCTGGTGGAAGGTCAGCTTCAAAGATCGGTTCGAGCACCAGCATCGCTGCTGTCATGCACACCCGATCCCGCACGGTTGAAATTCCCAGTGGCCGTAGTTTGCCATTGGCCTTCGGGATGAACACTCTCCGGATCGGCTCCGGTCGGTAAGTCTCGTCCCTGAGCGCAAGCGCCAGTTCGTCCAGCCATCGCTTCACCCCGTACGCTTCGATGTCTGCGAAATCCTGACGATCTACACCCGGCGCGCCCTTGTTGGAGCGACACTGGGCATAGGCGTAAGCCAGAATGTCTTCGCGGTAGATCTTGTCGTACAGGGCGTAGAAGCGATAGTCGGATTCCGTCTTCGCTTTCGCGTGTAACGCCATCTGCAGTTTCTGAACACTGATCGGAGTTGTTAGGTTGCCCAATCTCCAGGTCCCTCGCTACGTCTTGCGTCTATCTTGAACCAAGGCCCCTTCCCTCCACCGGCATTACCCGGCTTCAGCAGTACTACGAGCCTCTCCGTCACCCCAGGACGCCCGACCCATCTCTCACGAGCGTTCGGTTGGTCATCCCTGACCACGCCAAGGGGCTTCCCGTGTTGCGCGCGCTTTCCTTGTGTACATGCTGTCGCCACTACCCCGGCGCAGCGGCGGATGGTCATACCCTGCTCATCCATTCCACCGTATCAGCCTTCCCCGAAATGGCTGTCGGGTCGGCCTGCGCATCGTCTGTTTCGAGGTTTGCTCGGCGTTCACTCAAATTACGGCCTGCACACTCGCGCTGTCACCGTATTTCGTGACTCGCTTAACCGAAGGCTTCAACCATCTCGTTACCTCCATAGTTGCTCCGGTTGCTTCCGGCTGGAGCGGTTTGCCGGGTGGGGCTTGCACCCACTGGAAAGCGCCGCCTTTGCACGGCGCACGCCATCAAGAGACACTGACGACTCAGTTGAGTTGCCGACTGGGTTGTCCGGTCCACACTTGATAGCCGAGGTTCATTAGCGAATGCACTAAGACTCTTGATCAGATGTCGCCGCTGCACGCGCCACACAAAGCGGGATGATCTGGCCTAGTGAGGGAACCGCCGCTCTTGGACACAGTTATTCACGCTCTTCGGCCCGAGCGGAGAATAAGCCAAACGCAATACGGCCCTCTGTGCCGTTCCCAACGTGTCCTGCGTGGACAACAACGTCCGTATGCAGATCAATTCCGCTAACCGGCAACGTGTTTCGTGTTGGTTCCTCGTGATTCGGCGAACAGTTTCGAGCGAAGGCGTAGAATGCGTTCGACGCAATGCCCTACGGCGCTGATGCGGCGGCAAACCGTCGCCACCCGCCAGACAGGAAAGGAAGCAAGGTTGAATTTTCAATCGCTTTTTGAACACAT
Organism: uncultured Enterobacteriaceae bacterium; assembly: GCA_964400745.1. Lineage (GTDB taxonomy): Bacteria > Pseudomonadota > Gammaproteobacteria > Burkholderiales > SG8-39 > 2-12-FULL-64-23. Next base: position 5,846 of record CAYNVY010000177.1, read on the forward strand.
GCAGGGAGCAACGAAATCGTTTCACCTGCTGCGCTATTTTTCCATTGCGAGCTTGCTGTCGATCGTTGCAGCGACAGTCGTGCTGACGATATATTCAACCAGTGCGTCTGTGCGGGATCTGCGTGAGATGGGCGAGCACCTGAACGTCGACAAGGCCATCATGATGTCGAACACGTTCGGCAAAAGGCTGGTCGAGTTCCGCGATGTCATCGCGCCGCTGCCCGCCGACGAAATACGCAAGCATCCGCTCAACACCGCTCTCGATGCGGACATGAAGCGCATGATGCGGGGGCACGACGTGGTGAAGGTCAAGATTTACGACCTGACCGGAAAGACGATATATTCCAGTGATCCGAGCCAGATCGGCGAGGACAAGCGCGACAACCAAGGGTTCATCGCAGCGCGCAACGGCGCTCCGACGACGGAGCTCACACACCGCGACAGCTTCAGCGCATTCGAGAGCGTCATCGAGGATCGCGATGTGCTCTCTTCGTACGTCCCGATACGCTTTTCCGATTCCGGCCCGGTCGAAGGTGTATTCGAAATCTACGAGGACGTGACTGGGTTTCTGACGCGGATTTCGCACGCCCGGACCGAAGTAGTTAGCGTGGTCAGCGGCGTACTGATCCTGCTTTACTTAGTGCTGTTCGTGATTGTGCAATACGCCGACCGGGTCCTCAGACGCCAGGCGAACGAAATCCAAGATGCCTCAACCTCACTCCGGCGTGCCAATGAGGTGCTGGAGCAGCGGGTCGCCGAACGTACCGTGGAACTCGAGGCGACGAACAGTTCCCTGCGCGTCACCATGGCGCGTCACCTGGCGGTGACCCAGAGCGCGACCGATGCCATAGTAACCTTGGACGCAGAAGGCACGATTGTGGGATGGAATCCCGCTGCCACGCGCATCTTCGGCCACCCCGAAGCCGAGGTGCTCGGGAAAACGATGACGAAAATGATGCCAGAGCGCTACCGGGCGCGACATCAAAGCGGCGTGGCGAGATTCGCGAGTGGCGGACAACCCCGTCTGCTATCCAGGACCACTGAGATGCACGGGTTGACTCAGGCGGGAATCGAGTTTCCCATGGAACTGTCGCTGTCGCATTGGAGAACAGCAGAAGGCGGATTATTTTATTCCGGCATCATTCGCGACATCAGTGAGCGTAAGCAGGCGGAAGAGGAACTGCGTTCGGCGGAAGAGCGATTCCGCGGCCTCGTCGAGCAGTCGATCGCCGGCATCTACATCATTCAGGATGTCAAACTCGCCTATGTGAATCAGCGATTTGCCGAGATCTTCGGCTACGCTTCCGCGGACGAGCTAATCGGCCAAGATCCGCTGGTGATCGTCGCGGACAAAGACCGCGGCCTCGTCGAGGCCAACATCCGGCAGCGGCTCGAAGGGGGTCTGAACACCCTGAGCTATGGTTTCACCGCGAAATGCAAAGACGGCTCGTTCATCGAGGCTGGTCTGAACAGCTCCCGCGCCAACTATCGCGGCCGGCCGGCGATCATCGGAATGATGCAGGATATAACCGACAAAAAACAAACCGAGGATAAGATTCAGCGCTACGTCGCGCAGCTGGAGACCGCGTTCAGAAGCACCGTCGAGGTGGCAACGACGTTGAGCGAGCTGCGCGACCCGTACACCGCCGGCCACGAGCGGCGCGTGGGGGAACTTGCCGCCGTTATCGGCGCGGAGATGGGATTCGACGCGGACCGGCAGGAGGGGTTGCGGGTCGCCGGCCATCTGCACGACGTTGGCAAGATGACCATTCCGGCGGAAATTCTTTCCAAGCCCGGCAAGCTTGGCGCGATCGAGTTTCAGCTAATTAAGGCACATGCTCAGGCAAGCTACGATGTGCTGAAGGCGGTGAAGTGGTCTTGGCCGATTGCCGAGGTTGCGTTGCAGCACCATGAGCGCATGGACGGCAGCGGCTACCCGCAAGGCCTGAAGGGGGATGCGATCCTGATCGAGGCTCGGATCTTGTCAGTGGCGGATGTGGTCGAGGCGATGGCCTCGCACCGGCCTTACCGCCCGGGACTTGGGATCAACGCGGCACTGGCCGAAATCGAGCGCGGCCGCGGTACCGCCTATGACTCGGCCGCTACCGATGCGTGCCTGAAGCTGTTCCGGGAAAAAGGCTACGCGATTCCTGCGTAGTTCGAAGCGATAATCGAGTTGCGTGAGCGTCTGCTCCTGGCGAATGCGGCCCTTCAATTATCGTGACCTTCAGAGGCCGCAGTGGGTCGAAAGGTTGAGCTGGCGCTTTTTTGTGAAACGGACACTCGGGAAACGCAGCGCTAAACTGGCGACATGCGAACATTCCTCGTTATCCTCGTGCTCGCCCTTTCAACTCCTGCATGTGCTGATCTCACCGGCAGGGTGGTCGGGGTAAAGGGCAACGCTGGCACCAGCCCCTCGAGTTCGTCGTGCGCAATGGATTTCATGCCAGCAATCATACTTTGACCTGAGGCTGCCGTAGCGCGGCAACGTAACCGCGGTTCCAAGTCGGGGTGACGAGGACCTCGTTCAGGCAAACGTGTGCCGGCAGCATGGCGATGTAGCGAATCAGATCCCCTACATCTTCTGATCGCAGCATGCGCGCCCGATCCTCTTGGCTTACCGGCACCGGCCGTTGGTCGAGGATGGGCGTGGCGACCTCGCCGGGGCACACTACGGAGGAGCGTATGCCATTGACACACTCCTCGCAGTTGATGCTATGGCTCATGGCCACGACCCCGTGCTTGGCGGCAACGTAGGCGGGACCGGACATCGGGCCGACGAACCGTCCCGCCCAGGAAGCGGTGTGGATCAGCAGACCCTCGCCTTGGGTCCGCATGATGGGCAAGACGGCCAGCACGCAGTAAAACGCACTGGACAGATTGCCTTCCAGGACTTCGCTGGCGCCGTCGGCATCCAACTGGCGCCAGCTGCGCTTGAGGATATTGACGCCAGCGTTATTGACCAGGATGTCGATACGTCCGAGCCTGGCGTGAATCGCTTTGGCCACGCGTGACGCGGTTGCGGCGCGGGTCAGATCCCCCGCCTGGACGAAGGCGCTTCCCCCGTCGGCTTTCACCGAGCGTGCGATGTCTTCCAGCGGTTGCTTGCGTCGTCCCGTCAGTACCACCGTGGCGCCCTCGCGCGCCAGCGCGATTGCAGCCGCTTTGCCGATGCCAGATCCGGCGCCGGTCACCCACGCGATTTTGCCGCTCAATGTCTTCACCCGACTTCTCCCTGGGTTCACTGTACTTCTGTCCTAGGGCGACAGGCAATTCAATCCTGCCTCATTTCGTGCGGCCGGTCGATGCAGTCGTTTGCAACTGATCTTGCGCCGCCGCGCGTCGCTCCCATAGGACTATGCGCCTGCGCCCGGCCGATGGCAACGCCGATGAGGTCGAAAGGGCGCTAACCCTGAGACGCGCGGGGCGACGATGGTGTCGGGGAGAAATCGAAGTCTTCGTGATCCGACTCATTTCCAATAGCAGGAGTGCGCGAACGTCCGCTGCCGACAGAACGAGCCACTAGATGAACCTGGCAGCGGGCGTCACCTTTGGGTTGCGGATTCGAATGCCGACATTCATTTGCTCCCCCGCCTCGACAATCCGGATACGGCAAGCGGGGAAAGTGCCTGACCCGATCCGCGGATCGCAGATGACCCAAGCCGTGAACTTTACGCACGCAGCAAACCCGCGAGGCGCTCTGCTCGCGCACGCCATGTAAAGCCGCGGGCCTTCTCGCGCGCCCTCTCCCCCATGCGACGGGCGCGCTCCGGGTCGGCAACCAAACTGCGTATGCCTTGGGCCAGGCTGGCGGGATCGCCGGGCCGCACCCATACCGCCTCGTCCTCGGCGAGCACTGCTCGCAGCGGCGGCAGGTCGCTCGCGACGATGGCGCAACCCGCGGCCATGTACTCGA
>CAYNVY010000178.1:0-9417 GCA_964400745.1 uncultured Enterobacteriaceae bacterium
CCGCCCTTGTACGGCACGTGCACCATATTGCCCGCGACCATGCTGTTGAACAGGGCGCTGGAGAGGTGCTGCGACGAGCCGTTGCCGGCCGTGCCGTAGTTCACCTGTTGCCTGCCGCTTTTCACATAGGCGATGAATTCGGCGAGATTGCTCACGGGAAGAGTATTGCCGACCACCAGCACATTGGGAATGAAAGTGATCTGCGCCACCGGCGCGAGATCCTGCACAAAATCGTAAGGCAGGCTGCGATACAGGCTCATATTGGTCACGTGCGTGCTCGTCGCCATCAACAGCGTGTATCCGTCGGGCGCCGATTTGGCCACGGCCTCCGCGCCGATATTGCCTCCTGCCCCGGGTCGGTTGTCGATGACCACCGTCTGGCCGAGCAAGGGCCGCAGATTTTCCGCAATTACCCGGGCGGTAACGTCGGTGCTGCCGCCTGGCGCGTACGGCACCACCAGCTTGATCGGCCTCACGGGCCAGGTGTCGGCCGCCAGCGCCGTACTTGCCGTCTGCGCCAAAAGCAATGCACAGCCGACAGCCTTGATCAGATTCCTCAACATGGTGTCCTCCCTTTCTTGCCGCCGTTGTTATGGAAACAGGTTCAACCGACTATTTGAATGCCCAGCGTGCGCGCGGCTTCCAGCGCCGCTTCGCGCGAAGGCTCCGCCGCCACGATGGCAACGCGCGCGCCGCCGCGATTGCGCGAATCCAGCCACACCGAGCCCTTCTCCGCCGTGATGCGAATGCGCTGCACTTCAGGCGTGTCCAGTTCCTTCAGCGAGACGTCGATGGCGCGCACTTCGGGCATGTCCATCACCTTGGCATACATTTCGCCGTCCGATGTGTGCGAACCGTACACCGCGCCCATCAGGATCGCGGGCACATTGATCGCGCGCCGCGAGTAGAGGTCCTTGGTCAGTTCGATCTCGATTTTCGAGATGCGCCCGCGCTTCAGCGCGTGGGCGATGCGCGCCATATTGGTCGGCGAGCCTACGGCGATGGAACTGCCGCCCACCACCACCTCGCCCATGGTCTCGGTCAGCGGCCGGCAAGCCGCCATCATCGCGCGCATTTCTTCGCGCGCCTGCGCCAGCACCGCGTCCCCGAGCGCCGCGTCCTGGTTTGCGAGCCCGGGCGCGAGCAAGGCCTCGACCTGCTCGCGCTTCTTGAAATAGGGCTTCAGATACTTGGTGTTGACACTAGTGATCGGCGGTGCGGCTTCGCGGTGGATGCGCGCCGCCATGGCGATCATGACGTCGATGTCGATGTCCACCGGCAGCGTGGTCTTCAGCACGAGCTTGGAAGCGAGGTTGCCCCCGAGTATGGCGCTGCCGATATGCGTCGCGCACAGGCCGCGCGTGACCACCCGGGGCGTGCAGGGCACGCCTATGGTCGGCGAGATCGCCAGCACCATGGCTTTGCCCACCTGCGCCGCGCTGCCGCCGCGCAGATCGGTCAGGGCCGCCGCGGTCGCAGCGGACCCCGCGCCGTAGCCCTCCATATTGCATCCTGTCGTCACCTTGCCCGCGCGAAAAATACTGCCGACCTTGAGGATCAGCGCCGCTGCGAGCCGCACCCGCTCGGGCTCCACGCCCGTTTCCATCAGCGCCTTGAGCAAACCTGTGTAAGGACAGGAATCCCCGGTTCCGGCGCAGGGGCGCAGCCCGACCTCGTGGTTCCCGACTTCCGCCGCAAGTGTGTAGACCAGCGCCCTATCCATGAGCACGTCGTCGATGAGCACGCCCGGGCCCTGGCCGGCGAGGTCGGTCGCGACGGTGCCGAGCACGAAGCTATTACCGCTGACCAGCCCTTTTTCCAGGGCCTTCAAATTGTGCTCGAATGCGGCGAAGCACTCATCAAGGATCTGCTCGAAAGATTTCCCCTCGCGCACCATCGCCTCGCCGACGACGATCTGACTCAGCGGCAGCGCCAGTTCTTCGCCCAGAAGCACCAGCTCGCCCAAGGTCAGTACTCGATCCCTGGTCTCGTCTGCAAGGCGCAGCAAATGACTTTGGGTCAGCTTGTTTATCGACATAGAACTACTCCGCGGTACTGCCCCGGATCACCGAGGCGTGGTTCATGCCTTCAGCATGTGCTCGTAATTCGCCCCCATTACTTCGGTGATCGGGCGGCCCTCGCGCAGCGCCTGCGCCATGGCGGCCTCGCGCGCGGCGATGGCCTCTGCCGCATCCAGTACCCGGCCGATATCAGCCGGCGAGATGAACGCGACCCCGCTGCCGTCGGCGATGACGTAGTCGCCCGGATTCACCGTGACGCTGCCGATTTCGACCGGCCCGTTGGTCGCGAGTTCGACCACCCTGCCGCGTGCCGTGCGCGCGGTGCAGCCGCGCGCGAACACCGGGAAATCCAGGCCTTTCGCCTCGTCGATGTCGCGCACCGGGCCGTCTGCAACCACGCCCGCGATCCCGCGCAGTTTGGCGCCCAGTGTCAGGATGCCGCCCCAGCTCCCGGCCTCTACGCCGGTTCTTTGCTCGACCACGATGACGTCTCCGGCCTTGCAGGCCTCGACGGCGGTGGTCCCCAAATGCCTGGTCGGTCCCGGCGGTGGCGTGCCGGTTCCGATTTTCATGGTAACCACCTCCCCTGCAATTCTTCCCGTACCGGAAAGCTGGGGCAGGCCGGAGACCACGCCTCCGAGCTTCAACTTGTCGAGCGCATCCGAAACCGCGCAGCAGTCCAGGCGCAGCAGACGTTCCGTCGCAGCCGCGCTCATTTGAACTTGCCTTGGTTCGCGTTTCCGTCCTGATGAAGAATCCTGATCATTTTGCATCACCTCTAGTCTTGAACATGGTTTATCTGCGCGGCGGAGAAAAGTAGCGCCAGACACCGATAGCGTACATCATTCCGAACAGTACGAGTGCGCCCGCGGTCACCCCGAACAGGCCTGCCATGCCCAGCCCGAATACCCGCGTCGCGAGCGCGCACCCGGCCGCGATCACCGCCACGCGCACGGTCACGCAAAGCAGCGGCCACAGCATGCGGCCGGTGCCCTGAAACGAGAAATACAGCGCCATTCCGAGGCCGAGAAAGGCGTAGCTCGGCCCCACCACGTGAAAATACTGGGCGGCGACCGCGAGCACTTCGGGATCGCTGGTGAACATGCCGGCCCAGAGCGCGGGGACGAGCGCGACCACACAGCCTATGGCGCCGCAAATGGCCGCGGCGAACAGTCCGCCGGTCAAGGCGATGCGGCGCGCGCGCTCCAGCTGCCCCGCGCCGACATTGGTGCCTATCATGGCGACCAGTGTGGCGCCGAGGCCGAAAACGATGGGTATCTGCATATACTCCAGGCGGGTGCCGATGCCGTATCCGGCGAGCGCCGCCGTGCCGTAGAGCCCGACGAAACCCGTGGTGACGGCTACGGCCGCATTCACCAGCGCGGCGTGGACGCAGGCCGGCACGCCGACTTTCAGGATCTCGAAGAAATGCCGCGATGCAGGCGCACAGGGGTGCAGCTTCACCAGGGTGGAACCGCGCAGGATGCGCCAGGCAAGAATGGAACTGCCGGCGAAATAGTAGGCGATGAGCGCCAGCGCCGCGCCGCGCACGCCCAGACCGGCAACCGGCCCGGCACCGAAAATGAGCAGCGGCGACAGCGGGATCACGACGAAGGCGCCCGCCACCATCACCACCGCCGGCGTGCGCATGTCGCCGGTTCCGCGCAGCACGCTGGCGAAGCTGTTCATCAACCACAAGAGCGCAGCGCCGCCGAAAATGAGGTTCGAGTATTCGAGCGCGATGGCGAGACTGGCGCCGCGCCCTCCCAGCATTTCATATAACGCAGGGCCGAAAACAAACGCGCCTGCGGTGAAGGCTGCGCCGAGGATCAACGCAATCAGCACCGCGTGCCAGGCTAGCGCCTCGGCATCGGCCTGCCGATGCGCGCCCAGGGCGCGGGCGATGGCCGACGAGATCCCGCCGCCCATTGCGCCGGCGGACATCATCTGCATCAGCATCACGATGGGAAATACGAGTGCGACCCCGGCCAGCGCGTCCGTACCCAGAAGCCCGACAAAATAGGTCTCGGCCACATTCACCGCCGCCTGCGAACCGACCAGCGCGATGTTCGGCACCGACAGTCGCAGTATGGTCGGCAGTATTGGTCCGCTGAGCAGGCGCGTGCGCGCGTCAGTCGCCGAAGGCGGAACTGCAGTCTTGCTTGGGGGGCGAAGCATGGGCGCCATTATTGCAGACAAATCGCACGCAAATCGCGCACAAATTGCACACGATGCGCCGCCCGCCCGCAATTGCGCGCTGACAGCGTGCACCTGCGAAATTTGCCAGCTGCGCCGCAAAAAGCGGACAATTCACCTGCACCGACCGCCGGCCCTGCCGCCTGCCTTTTTCATTCCGGAGAACAGCTTGAGCAACCACGTCTACAAACACATCGAACTCACCGGTTCATCGACCACGAACATGGAGGATGCGATCAGCACCGCCGTCGCCAAGGCCAGCCAGTCGCTGCGCAACATCCACTGGTTCGAAGTCGTCGAAACCCGCGGCCATGTGGAAAACGGCAAAGTGGCCCACTGGCAGGTGACGATCAAAGTCGGCTTTACGCTGGAAGACTAGCGCCTGTCTTGCTCGGCCATCCCTTAGCTCCACTGCGGCCATTGCTCGCAGAACAAGCACTGGAGCGGCTCTCCGGGCTATTCATGTCGTTTTGCCTACCGGCTACCAAGGCCTCTTAGTTCTCCAGACCGGCTTGGGCCGGCCGGCTGTCGCTGCGGCTGGTGAGCCAGATTCCGCCGAAGATCAGCGCCATGCCTGCCACGTGAAACAGGTGCAACGCTTCGCCGAGAAAGACGATGGCGAGCAGGCTCGCGAACACCGGCAGCAGGTGCATGAACATTCCGGCCGTGTTCGGACCGACCCGCGCCACCGCGTTGTTCCAGAAGATGTAGCCCACCACGGACGGAAATACGCCGGCATAGACGATCCCCTCCAGCGCCTCTGCGCTCCAGTTGACATGCAAGCCTTGCGATAGCGACCACAAGTACCCCGGGAACACCGCGGCCACGCCCACGATCGCATTCGCACCCAAGAGACCTAGCGGGTGCAGTTCCGGCGGCCGCCAGCGCAGGCAGATCGTGTACAGCGCCCAGAGCAGCGTCGAGGCGATGATCCACAGATCGCCGATGTTGAACTTGAGCGCCAGGATCACCATCGGATCGCCGCGGCCGACGATGCTCAATACGCCGGTGAGCGAGATCGCCACGCCTGCCCACTGCGAGGCGCGCAGGCGCTGTCCGAGAAACGCCCAGGAGATGGCGATGATGATCACCGGCACGAACGAGTTGAGGATGGAGCCGCTGACGGCGGTGGTGTACTTCAGACCGGTGTAGGAGGTCACATTGCAGAAGGTGGTGCCGAGCACGCCGAGCGCGAGCATGATGGGCCAGGAGCGGCGCATCGCCGGCCAGCCGCGCACCATGTGCGGCCAGGCGAAGGGCAAGAGCACCAGGCTCGCGCACACCCAGCGCCAGAAGGCGAACGAATAGGCCGGCACGTCATCCCGCAGCGCGCGACCGGCGATCCAGTTCAAGGACCAGAACAAGACGGTGGCGGTGAGCAGCAGGTAGGGCGAGACGCGATCGAGCGGAGCAGATTTGGGCAAATGCGACTCCGGCAGAAGGTGAAAACGCCAGCGGCGCGCTCAGCCCCCGATGAACTTCGGTTTGCGCTTCTCGAAAAATGCCACCACTGCCTCGTGCTGATCGTGGGTGTGCTGCACCTGCGCCTGCATGCCGGCCGCCATTTCCAGGCTGGCGCCCAGCGACATCGCATGACCTTCGCGGATCAGCTTCTTGCACAGCCTGAGCGAATGCGGCGGTTGGGCCGCGATGCGCCGCGCCATCGCCATGGCCTCCTCCATCAGCTTTTCCTTGGGCACCACATGGGACGCGAGCCCCCATTCGAGCGCCTGAGCGGCATTGACGAAATCGCCGGTGAAGGTCATTTCGTAGGCTCGCGACAAGCCGACCACGCGCGGCAGGAACCAGGCACCGCCATCCCCCGAAACCAAGCCCACGCGCAGGAAACTTTCCGCGAATTCCGCATCGTCGGCGGCGAAGCGCATATCGCACATCAGGCTGAGGTCGCAGCCCGCTCCCACCGCATGACCATTGACGGCGGCGATGGTAGGAACCTCGATCTGGTGCATGGCCATCGGGATGCGCTGGATGCCGTGCTGATAACCGCGGCGGATTTCGGCCGGGCTCTTGCCGAACAGGCCGACGCGGTCGCGCATGTCCTTCACGTTTCCACCGGAAGAAAACGACTTGCCGGCGCCGGTGATCACCACGCAGCACACGCTCATATCCTGATTGACGCGATCGCAGGCTGCGGTCAGCGCCTCGACGATCGCGGGCGATATGGCATTGCGGGTCTCCGGCTCGTTCAGGGTCAGGGTCACGACACCGCCGTCCTGTGCGTAGAGCACCGCTGGGCTGTCACTCATTTTCTTTCTCCTGTAGGTGTTTTCGCATATATGATACAGGCCATCGCATCCACATAATCGCACATCGAGCCACCAGGACGCGCACCGGCCCGTAGGACTAGCCTCCGCTTACACGCACATGAGCAACGATTTTCAGCACGGCCCGCTGACCGGCATTCGCATCATCGACCTCACCGGCGTCATCATGGGCCCGTTCGCCACCCACATCCTGGCCGACCTGGGCGCCGACGTGATCAAGGTTGAAAGCCCGGCAGGCGACAGCACGCGCAACTACAAACCGCTGCGCCACGAAGGCATGGCGGGGATATTCCTCAACCTGCACCGCAACAAGCGCGGCCTGCTGCTCGACCTGAAGCAGGCGCGAGGCCGCGAAGCCTTGAACCGCTTGATCGCGACAGCGGACGCATTCGTGCACAACATGCGGCCCAAGGCGGCGCAGCGGCTGGGATTGGCTTACGACGCAGTGCGCGCGATCAAGCCCGATATCGTCTATTGCGGCGCCTACGGTTTCAGCGCGGCCGGACCATACGGCGACAAGGCGGCGTACGACGATCTGATCCAGGCGGGCTCCGGCATTGCCGGACTGCTGGGTCAGGCGCAGGGCGAACCGGCTTACGTGCCGACAGTGATGTGCGACAAACTGGCGGGACAGACCATCGCCTGGGCCATCATGGCGGCGCTGCTGCAGCGCAGCCGCGGCGGCGGCGGCCAGGCGATCGAAGTCCCGATGTTCGAAACCGCCATCGAATTTACCCTGGTCGAACACATGGCCGGCGCCGCGTTCGAGCCGCCGATGGGGAAAATCGGGTTCGCGCGCCTGCTCAGCCGCCGCAGAAAGCCCTACCGCACCAAGGACGGCTACGCCGCCATCGTCCCCTACTCGGACAAGAATTGGCACGATTTTTTCGATTTCACCGGCCACCCCGAGTTCAAGACGGATCCGCGCTTCCAGTCCCTCGCCAGCCGCGTCGAGCACGTCGAAGTCGCCTATGGGCTGATCGAAGCAGAAGCGCCAAAGCGAACCACCGCGGAATGGGTCGCTTTCTGCGACAGCAAAAGCATCCCCTGCATGCCGGTGCTGAACCTGAACGAACTGGCCGATGACGCGCATGTCAAGGCCGTAGGCCTGTTCGGCAGCGACTATCATCCGAGCGAAGGCCGATACCGGACGGTGCGCAGTCCGGTGAATTTCTCAGGCGCGCCGTTCCAGATACGCCACCACGCGCCGCGCTTGGGAGAACACTCCGCCGAGCTGTTGCGCGAAGCGGGGTATAGCGCGGCGGAAATCGAGGCGATGATACGGGAGGGCATCACCAGCGACGGCGCGCTAACCCCGCCCGGGTCTGCGCCGGCAGCGCCGGCAGCGGCAGCACCGGTTGCCGCGGTCAAGGCGCCCTCCTCCGCCAAACCTTCAAGCGCTTGAACATGCCCGAGCGCAGCCGCAACCGCTTCGACCTGCCCGAGTGGGCTGGCGCGTTCGGCGACTTGGGCACGCTGATTCCGTTCGTCGCCGCCTATCTGTCGATATTGAAGATGGACGCCAACGGCATGCTCGTGGCCTTTGGCCTGGCGCTGATCGCCGCGGGCTGGATCTGCCGCACGCCGTTTCCGGTGCAACCGATGAAAGCCGTCGGCACCGCAGCGGTCAGCCAGGCTGCGCTCGCCGCGGGCTTGAGTGCTACGGTAGTGGTCGGCGCGGCGCTGTGCACAGGCCTCATCTGGATCGCTTTGGCGCTGACCGGACTCGGCCGGCGCGCCGCAGGCTGGGTGCCGAGTTCGGCGCTCACCGGCGTGGTCATGGGCCTGGGGTTCTCGTTCATGCTCGAGGGCATTCGCATGATGTCCGCCAGCCCGTGGGTAAGCGGCCTGCTGCTCGCGCTGACGCTGGCGCTACTCGGACGGCCGCGCGTGCCGGCGATGCTGGCGCTGCTCGCGATCGGCGTGGGCATGGCCGTGCTGAACGAACCCGATCTGATGCGCGAGCTCGGCAGCCTCAGGCCCGAGCTCAAACTTCCTGCATTCGCATGGGGGACCCTGTCCATGGGCGACCTGTGGACCGGGCTCGTCTTCCTCGCCCTGCCGCAACTGCCTCTGACCTTCGGCAATGCATTCATTTCGATCACCGCGGAAAACAACCGCCTGTTTCCCGACCGGCCCGTGACCGAGCGTGGCGTCGCCTACTCCACCGGACTGATGAACCTCGGCTCCAGCCTGCTCGGCGGGATACCGATGTGCCACGGCGCGGGCGGCATGGCGGGTCACGTGCAGTTCGGCGCGCGCACCGGAGGCTCGTCCATCATTCTCGGCGCCGTTCTGCTTTGCTCGGGGCTGTTCTTTTCAAGCTCGATAGGGAGCGTGCTCAAGCTGTTTCCGCAGAACGTGCTCGGCGTCATCCTGTTCATGGCGGGCTTGCAGCTCGCGCTCGGCAGCCGCGACACCGGCGCGGAGAAAGCGGACCGCTTCGTCGTCCTCGCGACCGCAGCATTTGCGATCTGGAACGTCGGCGTGGCCGTCCTGTTCGGCATCCTCGTGCACCAGGCCTCGAAGCGCGGCTGGCTGCGCTTGTAGTCCTCTTTGGGTCCATGCCTTTGCGACCGGGCGCTGGATCGTCAGCCGGAAAATCGCGCGATCCGGGTCGCAGTACACCTACACCTATGCCGGCGCCAGCGCAGGCGCAAGAAACGGTTTTTTTCGATGCCGGATTCGATGCACCGGGTCGAAAAGCTCGATCAAGTCGCGCAGCAGCACCGCCCCGAGTTCGTCCAGATCGTAGATGGTCACCGCGCGCCGGTAGTAGCCCCCGACGTCGTGCGCGATGCCCATCGCCGGGAACCCCATCGGGGTTTTCGGCCCCATGTGGCCGAGCCCCCGGGCCCCAATGGCGGCCCAGTTGTTCCACGGGTGCGCGACCTGGTCGGGGTCGTACAGCCGCA
>CAYNVY010000179.1:0-9381 GCA_964400745.1 uncultured Enterobacteriaceae bacterium
TGATGCGCGAGCTGAAGAAAATGGACGACGTCGCCTACATCCGCTTCGCCTCGGTCTACGAAGACTTTCAGCGCGTGGACGATTTCCGCGACGCCATCCTTCAGGTCAAGCGCCCCGGGCGCAAATCGCGGGCTTAGGGCCGGCAGGGCTCCGACCCGGTCCCAGGTTCGTTTCGCCAACCAGGCGCCGTCCGCATGTTCAGTCCCGCCGATCGCAAGCACATGGCCGAGGCCCTGCGCCTCGCCGAAAACGGCCTTTTCACCACCACGCCCAATCCCCGCGTCGGCTGCGTCATCGTGCGTGATGGCGAAATCGTCGGCACGGGCTGGCACGAAAAGGCCGGCGGGCCGCACGCCGAGGTGCTGGCCCTTGCGGCGGCGGGCGCGCGGGCGCGCGGCGCGACCGCGTACGTGTCGCTCGAACCATGCAGCCACCACGGGCGCACGCCGCCCTGCGCCGAGGCATTGATCGCAGCAGGCGTCGCGCGCGTAGTCGCGGCCATGCAGGACCTCAATGCCCTGGTCGCAGGAGCCGGCTTTTCGCGCCTGCGCGCCGCTGGTATAGAGGTCGAGTCCGGACTGATGCAGGACGAAGCGCAGGCGCTCAACGTCGGCTTCGTTTCGCGCATGCGCCGCGGCCTGCCCTGGGTGCGCATGAAAATCGCGGCCAGCCTGGATGGCAGGACAGCCCTGGCCAACGGCGCGAGTCAATGGATCACCGGTCCGGAAGCGCGCCGCGACGGCCACGCCTGGCGCGCGCGCGCCTGCGCCGTGCTCACCGGCATAGGCACCGTGATGGACGACGATCCTCGCTTGAACGTGCGCGAGGTCGAAACCGCGCGCCAGCCGCTCAAGGTGGTAGTCGACAGCAGGCTGCAACTGCAGCCCGCCGCCAGGCTGCTGCAAAGCGGCAAGGTGCTGGTCGCCACCGCCGCGGAAAGCGCGCCGGGCAGAAGCGCGCTGGAGGACCGCGGGGCCGAAGTGCTGGTGCTGCCCAACGCCCAGGGCAAGGTGGACCTGGCCGAACTGATGCGCGAGCTCGCCCGCCGCGAAATGAACGAAGTGCACGTCGAAGCGGGCAACAAGCTGAACGGCTCGCTGCTGCGCGAAGCGCTGGTGGACGAGCTTCTCCTCTACCTCGCGCCCTGCATCCTGGGCGACACTGCGCGCGGCATGTTCAGCCTGCCCGAACTGGCCGACCTCGCCAGTAAGCGGCTGGTACAATTCGACGGCGCAACGGCCATAGGCCGCGACATCCGCATCCTTTCACACATCCTCAAGTAGGCCATCATGTTCACAGGCATCGTCGCATCCGTCGGAACCATCCACAAGGCCCTGCCGCGAGACGGCGGGCTGCGCCTGAGCGTAGACGCGGGCGCGCTAGACCTGACCGACGTGGCGCTGGGCGAGAGCATCGCCGTCAACGGCATCTGCCTCACGGTCATCGCCATGCAGGGCAGGAGCTTCGACGTGGACGTGTCGCAGGAGACCATCAACTGCACCGTGGGCCTGGAAGTGCCGGCCGAAGTCAACCTGGAGCGATCGCTGCGCCTTTCCGACCGGCTGGGCGGACACCTGATGACCGGCCATGTCGACGGGGTGGGCGAAGTCACGCGCTTCGAGCCGGCGGGGGAGAGCTTTCTTCTCGTCATTCGCGCACCGCACGACCTGGCCAAGTACATCGCGCGCAAAGGCTCGATCACGGTGAACGGCGTCAGCCTGACGGTCAACCGCGTCGAGGGCGAGGATTTCGAGATCAACCTGATACCGCACACCATCGCGGTGACCAACCTCAAGCATTTCAAACCCGGCAGCCGGGTCAACCTCGAAGTCGACCTGATCGCACGCTACGTTGAACGGCTGCAGCATTACGGCGCATAAGCCTGATGTGCCGATAGACCTAAGTAAGTCCCACCGTCTCAGCACACTTTGAAGATATCGGCACTTCTCGACCCTGCGTGAAAAAAATGCTTGCAATCAGTTAGATGCGCGTGTAGTATTCCAGAGTAATACCTTGGAGCACTGCTATGGAAGCGACCTCGATTCGCCCGGTATCCGTCAAGCTCGATCAGACCGAACATGACCGACTCAAATCGTTGGCTGAGGCTCGACATCGCAAACCGCACTTCCTGATGAAAGAAGCCATCAATCAATATCTGGATCGCGAGGAAGCGCGCGAATCATTCAAGCGGGAGGCTTTGGCTTCGTGGCAGGAATACAAGGAAACCGGACAGCATTTGACCGCCGAGCAAGTTTCGGCTTGGCTTGACACCTGGGGTTCGGAAAGAGAAAAGGCGATGCCGCCTTGCCGCGATTGATCGTCACCGCCGGTGCGGCCCGCGGATTGGAGCGTTGCCGGCAGTTTCTGGCGGAAAAGAGTCCTGCCGCAAGCAAGCGCGCCGCACGGGCGGTTCGCGAACAATTCGAACTGGTTGCAACCCAGCCGGGCATTGGTCGTCCGCTGGAAGACGAGCCCGAACTGCGCGAATTGATCATCTCGTATGGCGATTCCGGTTATGTCGCCTTGTATCATGAAGACCGCAAGGCTGACGCTGTTCTGATACTGGCGTTCAGGCATCAAAAAGAGGCTGGATATTAGCGACCGGCGCGTTCTGTCAGTGGAGATCAGTCCGCGAAGCACACGCCGCATTTATGCGTACCGACCATTTGCATAAGAAGACATCATGAATAAACTGCGCCACCTTCTGCTTGCCATCGTCGCGCTCGGGCTGATCGCCGCCCTCGCCTTTCTCTACGACAAGACGCAGGCGGTCGATCTGCGCGACCGCAACGAAATCGCTTCGGTGCTGAGCGCCCTGCGCGAAATCGACGGGCGCTGGGACGTCGACGTGTTGCGCGAGCGCTCCGAGCTCGACGCGAACCTGATGGCGGCGCCGAACCGGACCGGCGCGGCCAAGGCGGCTCTCGCCAACCTGCGCAACATCGTGCCGCGCACCGACAGCGTCGCGCTGCGCGACGGTCTGGGTGAACTCGCCAAGGCCATCCTCGAAAAGGCCGATCTGGTGGAAAAGTACAAAGCCGAGAACGCGGGGGCCAAGATCGCGCTGCATGCGATCCTTTCCGCTTCGAGCGAACTCGGCGCGCTGCCGCTCGAAGCGCGCAAGGGCGACACCAGGCAAAAGGAACTGCAGCAGCTGTTGACCCAGCTCAGTTTTGCCGCCCAGCAGTATTACTGGCAGGGAAAGAGCGCCCAGCCCGCGAGCCTGGAAATGACGGCGGGCCAGGTGCGCGAACTCGCGGCGCAGCTGAGCGAGGCCGCGGGCGCGCAGGCAGCGCGCGCCGAAGGCGCGATCCAGGAACTGCTCAAGCACAAGCGCGCGGAAGAAGACCTGTTCACCAAAGTGTCGTCGCTTTCATCGGGCCCGCGGCTGGACAATATGACCTTCTCCTTCAACCGCGAGCTCGAAGCCACGCTGCAGGCAAAAGAACTCTACCGCGTGTATCTGCTAGCCTACGCAGTTGCGCTGCTGATCGGCGTCGGCTATCTCGGGGTCAGGCTCAAGGGCGCGAACGAAAGCCTGGAGCAGCGCGTGATCGAGCGCACGCGCGAGCTGTCGGACGCGCTGCGCCACCTGAAGGAATCGGAAGCGCAGCTGATCCAGTCGGAAAAGATGTCCTCGCTCGGCCAGATGGTGGCCGGCGTCGCGCACGAAATCAATACGCCGCTCGCATACGTCAAGAACAGCCTAGCCACGGTCAACGACCGCCTGCCCCAGATCGCGGCTGCGATCGAGCATTGCGAGAAGCTGCTGCTGCTGCTCAACGAAGACGAGGGCAAAGTCGATCCCCAGGCGCTGCAGCGGCAGTTCGCGCAAACCTCGGCGCTGCTGGCGCAGTTGAAGCAGCAGCACCTGCTCACCGAACTCGGCGGCCTCGTGAAAGACGGAATCTACGGCACCGGCGAGATGGCCGAGATCGTCGGCAACCTCAAGGATTTCAGCCGGCTGGACCGCAGCAAGGTGACGAGCTTCAATCTCAACGACGGCCTTGCGAGTTCGCTCGGCCTCGCGCGCCACATGCTCAAGGCAATCAACGTAGACCGGCAGTTCGGCGAGATCGCGGCGATCACCTGCGCCCCGTCGCAAATCAACCAGGTGTTCCTGAACCTCATCACCAATGCGGCGCAGGCCCTGCCCGCGACCGGGGGGAAGATCACGCTGAAGACGCGCGACGAGGCGGGCGGAGTCGCGGTGGAAGTCATCGACAACGGCAAGGGCATAGCGCCGGAGGTGCTGCCCAAGATCTTCGATCCGTTCTTCACCACCAAGGAAGCGGGCAAAGGCACCGGCCTCGGGCTGTCGATTTCGTTCAAGATCGTGCAGCAGCACGGCGGGCGCATCACCGTTGCCTCCGATGTGGGCAAAGGCACTCGATTCACCGTGTGGCTGCCGCTGACCCCGCCGGCGGAGGCCGGGCTTGACGCCTAGAAACATGAAAACCGGGGACAGACCACGATTTTCGTTTCTGCGACCTGGAACTGAACCTGTGAACCATGCCGAAAACCGTGGTCTGTCCCCGGTTTTGCTGGACGACGTAGCGTGACGCAACCGGCCAAGATCGGAAAGTACGAAATCCAGGGCACCCTCGGCCGCGGCGGCATGGGCGCGGTCTACCTGGGATTCGACCCGGCGATCTCGCGCGCCGTCGCGATCAAGACCATCGCCAAGGACTCCCTCGACGAGGGCGAGTTAGAGCACCTGCTCGCGCGTTTCAGGCACGAAGCTCAGGCCGTGGGCAGGCTCGCGCATCCGCGCATCGTGCAGATCTACGACTACGGCGAGGACGACGAACTCGCCTATATCGTGATGGAACTCGTGCACGGCAAGACCTTGCACGAGCACCTGCAGCAGCACGCGAGCTACGACCTGCGCGAGGTAGGCGAAATCATCCGCCAGCTCCTCGACGGCCTCGGCCACGCACACTCCGCGGGGGTGGTGCACCGCGACGTCAAGCCGTCGAACATGATGATCAACAACGACGGCCAGATCAAGATCAGCGACTTCGGCATCGCGCATACCGAATCGTCCGAATTGACGCAGCACGGCGACGTGCTGGGCACGCCGCATTACATGGCGCCCGAACAGTTCCTCGGCCTGCCCATCGGCGTCCCCGCCGATCTGTACGCGGTCGGCGTGATCGCCTACGACCTCCTGACCGGAACCAAGCCCTTTGTCGGCACCACCGCGACTGTCATGCAGCAGGCGCTGAACCAGCGCCCCGCCGACCCGTCGAGCCTGAACCCCAAACTATCGCCGCTGATGGATGAGGTGCTGCAGAAGGCGCTGGACAAGAATCCCGCAGAACGCTTTCAGAGCGCGCCCGAGTTCGCGGCGGCGTTCCGGCTGGCGATAGAAGCGAGCATGGGCGAGGCGCCCGCGGCGCCCGTCGTCGCCGCGCCCGGGGCGGGCCTGTTCAAGGCCGCCCGCCTGCTCAAGGCGGAAACGGCGGCGCAACCGGTCGGCGACGCGGCAGCGGCAATCCCGGCCGACGGCGCGATCAGTCTCGACCAGAGCGTCAAGAAGGCGCGCATCCTGGTGGTCGACGACGAAGAACGCATCCTGTCGGCGCTGAAGTCGATTTTCCGTGCGCGCTACCACGTGTTCGCCACCACCGATGGCAACAAGGCGCTCGAATTCATGAAGAAGTACCAGATGCACGTGGTCATCAGCGACCAGCGCATGCCCATCATGCCCGGCGTCGAATTGCTGCGCCAGGCACGGGAAATTTCGCCCTCCAGCGTGCGCATCCTGCTCACCGGCTATTCCGATCTCGCCTCCATCGTCGGCTCGATCAATGACGGCGAGGTCTACCGCTTCATCAGCAAGCCGTGGAACAACCAGGACCTGCAGCAGACCGTCGCCGAGGCGGTGACCATCGCACTCGAACTGGCCGAAGCCAGGAATTCGCCGGTGGACCTGCCGGCGAAAATGAGCGCAGGCGTGCTGGTGATCGACGACGACCAGGAAATCTTCCGTTTCACCAAGGAACTGATAGGCGGCCGCTGCAACGTGAGTTACGCCAACAACCTCGACACCGCGCTTGCCGCGATGCAGTCGCAGGAAATCGCCGTGGTAGTCGCCGACGTCGAGGCCGGGCGCGAAGACACGACGGCGATGCTCAAACTGCTGAAGCAGGAGAATCCGCAGATCCTGACCATCGTTCTGACCACCGCGTCGGACGCGGAACTGGTGATCCATCTCATCAACGAGGCGCAGATCTTCCGCTTCCTCAACAAGCCGGTGAACGTCAAGCTGCTCAAGCAGCACGTGGAAGCCGCGCTCGCGCGCTATCTCGCGTTTCAGGAATCGCCGCAGTTGCTGCAGCAGCACCGGGTGCAGGAGTCCAAGGCGGTGCGCGATTCCTCTATCGGCCAGAAGATACTGGCCGGCCTGAAAACGCTTAAAGGAAAGTGGTTCGGTCGCGCTTAGCTGGAGGTGGCTTTCGCCTTGCCCTTGCTTCGCGCCGGCTTGCTCGGCAGCTTTTCCGGCTTGTTCGGACCCCAGACGCGGCTGAAGTAGGAATCCGCCAGATGCAGCGCACCCACCGGATTGTGCGCGAGCACCCGGTCCTTGACCACCAGGTTCGTCACCAAACCCTGCGCATGGCGGATGAACAGGCTGTCGTGCCCCACGCACAGGCCCATGATGACGTTCAATTCGCAACCGGCGCGGTTGAGCAACTCCGCCTGCGAAACCGGATTGCACATGGGCTCGAAATTTCCCGGGCGTATTTTTTCCCCGTCCTTCAGGCCGATGTCTTCCTTGGGCACGCCGCCGTTCTTGCACGCGATCGAGGTCACCTCCATGCCGTGGCTCTCGAGGATGGCGCTGAACACGCGCGCCAGATCGACGAAGCTGATGCACATCGCGATACCCACTTTGCGAAAACCCATTTTTTTCGCGAACTCGCAGATCTCCTCCACCCGCGACCACTTGCAGTAACCCTCGCTCTCGACCAGCGCCGCCATGTGCGCGACGCGCATGGTGAAAGGATCGCTGTAGGATGCCCATGCGGATGCGAGCCCTTCCGGGTCCACCTTGGACGGACAGTAGGCCGGACCGCGTTCTTCTCCCTCGCCCTGGCGGCACGCGCGTACCGTGCTCGGGCAATAGGCGCAACCCGGGCTTGCGTAACCGGGGGTATCGTCACTCATGAATATTCTCCGTTGGAATGTAGGGGGCGCGGTCGCCGCCGCCTCGCCCAAAATGCGGCCGGCCGGCGGCAGAAGAGACCCTGCAGATTACGCTGCTTGGAGGCGCACATCAACCTGCAACGACACCTACAACAGTCCCGCACCCGCCTCGAAACTCGGCCCGGCGCGCCGAAATCCCGCCGACCCGTGCCGGGCAAAGGTATAGAATCTGCGCCTGCGTTCCCGCCATCCGCCACCCCTGCAACAGGAAGCATGGTCAAACTTCCGACATCGATAGACGAGACTGCTGCGCTGCTCGCGCGCGCCGATTACGTGGCCGAGCGCAGCCTCGCCACCGCTTTGTTTCTCGCGCTGAAAATGGAGCGGCCGCTGTTTCTCGAAGGCGAAGCCGGCGTCGGCAAGACCGAGATCGCCAAGGTGCTCGCGCGCACCCTGAAAAGAAAGCTGGTGCGGCTGCAGTGCTACGAAGGACTGGACATCTCGTCTGCGGTGTACGAATGGAACTACCCGAGGCAGATGATAGAAATCCGTCTGGCGGAAGCGGGCGGAAAGGCAAACGAGGCCTCGGGCCGTGCCAATGAGGCCGCTGGTCGGAGTAACGAGGCCTCCGGCCGCGCTAAGGAGGCCTCCGGCCAGGCCGCCCGCAGGAAGCTCGCCCGGGACATTTTTTCCGAGCAGTTCCTGATCAAGCGGCCCTTGCTGCAGGCGCTGGAATCCAGCGGCGGCGCGGCGCCGGTGCTCCTGATCGACGAACTGGACCGCACCGACGAGCCGTTCGAAGCCTATTTGCTGGAGGTGCTGTCCGATTTCCAGGTAAGCATCCCCGAGCTGGGCACGATCAAGGCCGAGCAGGCGCCTATCGTGATCATCACCTCCAATCGCACGCGCGAGATCCACGACGCGCTGAAGCGCCGCTGCC
This sequence comes from uncultured Enterobacteriaceae bacterium, assembly GCA_964400745.1. Classification (GTDB taxonomy): domain Bacteria; phylum Pseudomonadota; class Gammaproteobacteria; order Burkholderiales; family SG8-39; genus 2-12-FULL-64-23. Next base: position 8,093 of record CAYNVY010000179.1, read on the forward strand.
TCTATCACTGGGTGGACTATCCCGACGCCGCGCGCGAACTGGACATACTGCGCCGCAGGGCGCCGGGCGCGGCCGATCGCCTGTCGCGCGAAGTCGTCGCTTTCGTGCAGCGGCTGCGCAAACTCGATCTGTTCAAACTCCCCGGCGTGGCCGAAAGCATAGACTGGACCCGTGCGCTGCAGGCGCTGAACCAGCTTGCGCTCGACCCGGCCATCGTGAACGACACGCTGGGCGCGCTGCTGAAGTACCAGGACGACATCAGCCGCGTGCGCGGCAGCGAAGCCGCGCGCCTGCTGTCCGAGGTCAAGACCGAGATTGCCAATTCTTAGCCCAAGATCATTCATCCAATTCAACTATGAAAACTCCAGCCTTCATCCAGCGTTTTTTCGCCCCCAAGGCCAAAGCCGAAAGCAAGGCCAACCGGCATACGCGCAGGACCGTGTCACTTTGCCACGCGCTGCTGTCGGAGCGCGGCGAGGCCTCGGGCGCAGCGCTGGCGCGCGAGGCGCTCGCCGCCTACCGTATGCTCGAAGGTCCGGCGCTGACGGCATTTTTCGACGTGCTCGCCATGGAATTCTCCCCGGACCCTCAGGCGGTGGCGGAGGCGGCGGATGCCTACCGCCAGGACGCCTCGCCGGCGAAGCTGGTGCGATTGCAACATGTGGTCGAAGCACCTCGGCAGGAGCTGTTCCGGCGCCTCAACCTGGCGGCCGGGGGAACCGCTGCCTTGGTCGAAATGCGCCGGCGCCTGCTGCGCGAGATCAAGGCACACCCCGAGTGGGCGGGGATCGATGCCGATCTGGCGCATCTGCTCACTTCCTGGTTCAACCGCGGCTTTCTTACGCTGCAGCGCATCGAATGGCGCACGCCGGCGCTGGTGCTGGAAAAGCTCATGCAATACGAGGCCGTGCACGAAATACAGGGCTGGCGCGACCTTCGCCGGCGGTTGGAGTCTGATCGCCGCTGCTTCGCTTTTTTCCATGCGGCCCTGCCCGACGAGCCGATCATTTTCATCGAGGTCGCGCTGACCAAAGGCATGAGCGACAAGGTGCGGCCTCTGCTCGACCTCGACTCGCCGGTGGTCGATCCCGCGGGCGCCGATGCGGCCATTTTTTACTCCATCACCAACTGCCAGGAAGGCTTGCGCGGCATCTCCTTCGGCAATTTCCTGATCAAACAGGTGGCGGAGGATCCGGGCCGGGAATTCCCCCGGGCCCGGGCTGGACGGGCCGGGGAAAGCGGTCCGGCTCCTCGTCCAAGGCGAAGCGCTCGAGATCGCGGACGATCTG
>CAYNVY010000180.1:0-9144 GCA_964400745.1 uncultured Enterobacteriaceae bacterium
GCGGTTTCACATCGTGGCGATTGGGAATCCACGCGAATTCGTCCGGCCAGCGGCCTTGCATGAAAGCCGCCACGGTTTTGCCGATGAGCTGCTTGATCAGCGTGTTCGAGCGCTCCGAATAGAACGCGGAGTGCGGCGTCAGCGCCACGTTGTCGAAGGCGAGCAGCGGCGAGTCCGCGGCCAGCGGTTCAGTCTCGAAGACGTCGAGCCCCGCGCCTGCGATCCGGTGCGAGCGCAGCGCCCGCACCAGCGCGGCCTCATCCACGATCGGTCCGCGGGCGGTGTTGACGAGGATGGACGCCGGCTTCATCAGCGCGAACTGTTCGTCGCCGAACATGTGGCGAGTCTCCGGCGTGAGCGGTGCGTGGATCGACACGTGGTCGGCGCGCCGCAGCAGATCCTCGAGGCTGACCGAGCGCGCGACCCCGAGCGCGGCGAAGTCTTCGTCGCCGAGATAGGGATCGTAGGCGGTCACTTCCATGCCCAGGGCTTTCGCGCGCAGCGCGAACTGCCGGCCGATATTGCCCAGGCCCACGATGCCCACCGTCTCGCCGAAGATCGGCGCGGATACGCCGAACGGCAGGCTGCGGTATCGCCCGCCGCGGATCGCACGGTCGTGCCCCAGGAGTTTGCGGGCAACGGCGAGCAGCAGCATGGTCGCGTGATTGGCGACCTCGGGCTGGCAATAGTGAGGGTAATGGGCGACCACGACGCCGCGCGCGGTCGCGGCGGGGATGTCGACGGTGTCGATGCCGACGCCGTAACGCACGATCAATTGCAGCTTCGGCAGCTGGTCAAGGAGCTCGCCCGTCATCTGAGCCTGCAGGACCAGCGCGCACTGCGCGTCCTTCAGGATCAACGCGCGCTCCGCCTGGTTCGCGGCTGGCTGTATCAGCATGCGGCCTCCCGCGGCTTCGATGATGGCCCGCTCGATCTCGAACGCGGCGGTATCCATGGATTCCGTCTGCATGGCGGTAAATGGCGCCTTAGTCATGGGAGCAATCCCGGTTCGGATTGATGCGGCATTGTTCGGCGGTGGCGCGCTCGCCATAGGCCGATACCGCAGCGGGCGGCAGCGCCATGCGAGTCTTGTCGGTGCTCATCGTGTTTCCCTCGTTTGGGGTGGATGCTGTGGGCGGCGCCGATCGCCGCATGCGCCACCTTAGCATCCGGTGCGCAACCGTGTCGATCGTGACTACGGCCGCGCTGCGCCGGCTGCGGTTCTTCGACTTCAGCGGCGAAGCAGCACGGCCCCCCCCATATACAGGTCAATCGCGGTGACGGGCGGTGAGACGGATGCGGGCCTAGCTTTTCAAGCTATCCGCTTTTCACGCTATGAGCGATATGCAGACCGCGGCGCCGCGCCTATGCTGAGCGCTTGGTCCAAGGGTCTGTTGACATTCAACGCTCAAGTGCTGAATTTCAACAGACTCCAAGGCAGCGAGGGGGTCGATTCGGCGCCTTTTGCCTGTGCCGGAGGTGATCAGTTGGACATGGCCGATCAAACGATCTACATGCAGGACGGTCTGGCGCTCGCGCTTTGCGACGCAAATCGCACCTGCCTCGCTGCCGGGGTGTTTGCCGTCAGCCAGGAGGCGATCGTCATCACCGACGCGCGGCGCAAGATCGTCGACGTCAATCCGGCCTTCACGCGCATCACCGGCCACAGCCGCGACGAAGCGGTCGGCCGGACCCCGGCGCTGCTGAGGTCCGGCCGCCACGCATGCGCGTTCTACGCCGAGATGAACGCGGCGCTAGAGACCAGTGGCGCCTGGCGCGGCGAAATCTGTAACCGGCGCAAGTGCGGCGAAACGTATCCGGCGATGCTCGCCATCAACGCGGTGGCCGACGATAAGGGCCGGATTCGCAACTACATCGGCATGTTCTCCGATATCAGCCAGATCAAGCAGCACCTGGCGGAACCCGATCTGGTGGCGCACTACGATACGCTCACCGGGCTGCCCAATCGGCGCCTGCTCGCCGATCGCATGCGCCAGGCCCGCTCGCGCGCCAAGCGCGGCGGAAAACTCCTCGCGGTCTGTTTTCTCGATCTGGACGGCTTCAAGTCGGTCAACGACGAGCATGGCCACGAAGCCGGCGACGCCCTGCTGGTGATGGTCGCGCGCTGCCTGCAGGGCACGCTGCGGGCCGACGATACGCTCGCGCGCCTGGGCGGAGACGAATTCGTGCTGCTTTACAACGATTTCGAGCACGAAGAAGAGTGTTTCCACGCGCTCGGTCGCGCCTTGCGCGCCTTGTCCGGGCTGAAGGCGGTAAGCGGGCACACGGTCGTCGTGTCGGCCAGCATCGGTGTCACGCTGTATCCCCGCGACGACGGCGATTCCGATGCACTGCTGAAGCATGCCGACCAGTGCATGTATTGGGCCAAGCTGGCGGGCAAGAACCGCTACCATGTCTACGACCCGGTGCTCGACACGCAGATCGCGACGCGGCGCGAAGAACGCCAGTGCATCGCCGACGCGCTAGCGGCGGACGAGTTCGTGCTGCATTTCCAGCCCAAGATCAACCTCGTCAACGGCGAGGTGATAGGCGCCGAAGGGCTGATCCGCTGGCAGCACCCGTTGCGCGGCTTGCTGCCTCCGGGGGATTTTCTTCCGATCCTGGCGAACACCCAGCTCGAGGTCGCGCTAGGCGAATGGGTGATCGAGGCGGCGCTGCGCCAGATGTCCGCATGGAACGCGGACGGACTGCACATCAGGGTCAGCGTGAACGTGAGCCCGGATCACCTGCGCCAGACCGGTTTCGCGCAGCGGCTGCGCGCGATGCTGCAGCGCTACCCCGGGGTGCCGCCGGGGAATCTGGAGCTGGAAATTCTGGAAAGCGCCTCGCTCGGCGAAGCGGAGCATGCGTCGCGTACGCTGGCGCAGTGCCTCGCCCTCGGCGTGCAGTTCTCGCTGGACGATTTCGGCACGGGCTCCTCCTCGCTGACGTACCTGCGGCGCCTGCTGGTGCAGTCGGTCAAGATCGACCACAGTTTCGTGCGCGACATGCTCGACGATCCCGAGGACCACGGCATGGTCGACGGGGTGATACGCATGACGCACGCGCTCAAGCACAAGGTCATCGCCGAAGGGGTGGAAAGCGTGCGCCACGGGGAGGCGCTGATCAAGCTGGGCTGCCATTTCGGACAGGGCTACGGCATCGCTCGGCCGATGCCGGCAGCCGAGTTGCGCGGCTGGATCGACGCCTGGCAAGCGGCCGAGCCGGCACGCGGCTCGGCCCGGGCTAGCGTTTCAAGCTAGCTTATTTTCATGTTTCGAGCGATGTGCAGGCGATGGCGTTTCCCCTAGGCTTGAACCTGGATCACTGGCAGTGCCAAATCCCGGGGGACGCGGTGCGATACCTGCCGCCGCCTGCGGGCAAAGGGCTGTCTAAGGGAGCCCCTGAACAAGGGGCGCGGTTTATCCAGTTGCACCTCGATCCGCGGTGCGATAGGAAAGGGCAATGGGCAGCGAGCGTAGACGGGCGGACCGCGTGCTGGTAAAGATCCCGATCTCTCTGGAGGGCGGCGAGGGCGTCACGCGCGACGCCAATTCGAACGGGGTGTACTTCGAGAGCGACGTGAACTGCGCCCCCGGCAGCGAAATCAGCTTCTCGCTGACTTTCCAGAACCCGGGATGCGCGCGCATGGTCTGGAACTGCACGGGCCGGGTCGTGCGCGTCGAGGAACACGGCGCAAAGCGCGGGATCGCCGCGCAGATCGTGCAGTCGAATCTGCAGTCCACTTTGGCGACCGGGTTGGGCGCAGTCCGCGCCTGACCCTGATCCTGACCCGGGCCGCTGGCCCGGACGCGCGCGCAGCGCGCGACTGGCCCCGCCCCCCGCGGTTGGTATACTCGCCCGGGGGGGAAACAACAATGAAACTGGACATCATCGGCGGCGGTCCTGCTGGCCTGTATTTTTCGGTGCTGGCGAAGCGCAGCCTGCCGCAGGCCGAGGTGACGCTGACCGAGCGCAACCGCGCCGAGGACACCTTTGGCTTCGGCATCGTGCTCTCGGACGAGACGCTGGCCAATCTGCGCGCGGCCGACGAAGCCTCCTATCGCGACATCGCGGCGAACTTCGCCTACTGGGACGATATCTACACCCACTATCGCGGCCGGGTGCTGAAGTCCTCGGGGCACGGATTTTCCGGCATTCGGCGCCTCACCCTGCTGCAAATCCTGCAGCGCCGCGCCGCGGCGCTGGGCGTGAATCTGCGCTACGAAACCGAAGACCCGGGGCCGGAGGCGCACCGCGACGCCGACCTCGTCGTGGCGGCGGACGGAATCAACAGCCGGGTGCGCGAAGGCCTGGCGCGGCATTTCCGTCCGGAGGTCGACCTGCGCAGCAACAAGTTCGTCTGGCTGGGCGCCAGGATGCAGTTGCCGGGCTTCACCTACAGCTTTCGCGAGGACGAGTGCGGCATCTGGAACCTGCACGCCTACATGTACGCGGCGGGCGAATGCACACTGGTGGTCGAAACGACGGACGAGGCGTTTCGCAAATCGGGCCTGGGCATAGAAGACGAACCGGCGACCGCAGCCTACGTCGAACGGCTGTTCGCGCACGAGCTGCGCGGGGCCGAGGTGCTGACCAACCGCTCGCACTGGCGCAACTTCCCCAGCATCCGCTGCGCCGCCTGGCATAGCGGCAATGTCGTGCTCCTTGGCGACGCGGCGCACACCGCGCATTTCACCATCGGCTCGGGCACCAAGCTAGCGCTGGAGGACGCGATCGCGCTGCATGCGGCGCTGATGCGGCACGCGGACGCGCCTCGCGCCGCGCTGCCCGACTACGAGGCCGCGCGGCGCGAGGAGGCGGAGCGCATCCAGCATTCGGCCAATGTCAGCCTGGTGTTCTTCGAGAACGTGCGCCGCTTCTGGCACATGGCGCCGGTGCAGTTCAACTTCGCGCTGATGAGCCGCTCGAAGCAGATCACCTACGAGAACCTGCGCCTGCGCGATCCGGGCTTCATCGCCGAGGTCGACCGCTGGTGGGCGGGCGAAATCGCCCGGACCGAGGGCGTCGCCGTGCCGCCGGGGCGCGCCCAGACCCCGCCGCCCGGACGCGCCCAGACCACGCCGCCCGGGGGCGTCGGGCCGCCGATGTTCACGCCGTTCAGGCTGCGCGGCATGCGCCTCGAGAACCGGGTGGTGCTCTCGCCCATGTGCCAGTACGCGGCCGTGGAGGGCACGCCCGACGACTGGCATCTGGTGCACTACGGCGCGCGCGCCGTCGGCGGCGCCGGTCTGATCTACACCGAGATGACCTGCGTCTCGGCCGAAGCGCGCATCACGCCCGGCTGCACGGGGCTCTACGCCGACGAGCACGCAAAGTGGTGGACGCGCATCGTCGAGTTCGCCCACCGCAACAGCCGGGCGAAGGTCTGCCTGCAACTCGGCCACGCCGGGCGCAAGGGTTCGACTCAGCGCATGTGGGACGACATGGACCGTCCGCTCGCCGAGGGCAACTGGCCCATCTTCGCCGCCTCGCCCATCGCCTACCTGCCCGACGGCCGGCCGCCGCGCGAGATGACCCGCGCCGACATGGACCTGGTGCGCGATCAGTTCGCGGCGGCGGCGCGCAGGGCGATCGCCTGCGGCTTCGACATGCTCGAAATCCACATGGCGCACGGCTATCTGCTGGCGGGGTTCATTTCCCCGGTCACCAACCGGCGCACCGACGCTTACGGCGGGCCGCTCGCGAACCGGCTGCGTTTTCCGCTCGAAGTGTTCGACGCGGTGCGCGCCGTCTGGCCAGAAGAGCGGCCGATGGCGGCGCGCATCTCCGCCACCGACTGGATAGCCGGCGGCCTTAGCGCGGCCGATTCGGTCGAAATTGCGCGCGCGCTGAAGGCGCACGGCTGCGATCTCGTCGATGTCTCCACCGGGCAGACCGACCCGGCGTCCACGCCGGTCTACGGGCGCATGTACCAGACCGTGTTCTCCGAGCAGATCCGAAATGAAGCCGGGATCGCGACCATGGCGGTCGGCGCGATCACCAGCGCCGACCAGGTGAACACCATCGTCGCCTCGGGCCGCGCCGACCTGTGCGCGCTGGCACGGCCGCATCTGGCGGATCCGAATTTCACGCTGCGCGCTGCGGCCGAATACGCGGCTCTGGGCTACGCGATCGACGGCGTGTCCTGGCCCCGGCAATATCTTCCCGGCAGGCAGCAGATGGAGGCGCTCGCGCGCCGTGGGATAATACGGACCGGACAAGACCGTTCCAGCAATCCGGCAGACCCGGCCGGGTTCAATCCCGATTAACCACACTACGGAGAACGCATGCCTGACACATATTTTATTCACGCCGAGCCGCTGGGCGCCGCGATACGCGAACTGGTGCGCGGTTTCGGCTCCGAAGAGCGCGAGGTCGAACTGGTGACGGACAATCTGATCCAGGCCAACCTCACCGGCCACGATTCGCACGGCATCGGCATGCTGCCGAAATATTCCGAGGCCTGGGTCGAGGGCGGGCTGAAGCCGAACATGCACATCAAGCCGCTGATGGACGGGGGCGCGCTGTTGCGCATCGACGGCCAGGCGGGATTCGGCCAGGTGATCGGCCACGAGGCGATGAACCTCGGCATCGAGCGGGCAAAGAAGTACGGCAGCTGCATCATGGCGCTGGGCAATTCGCACCATCTGTGCCGCATCGGCGCCTGGGCGGAGATGGCGGTGGCCGAGGGTTTCGTGTCGATACATTTCGTCAACGTCATCTCGCGACCCATCGTCGCGCCCTTCGGCGGCAGCGATGCGCGCTTCGGCACCAACCCGTTCACGGTGGGCATCCCGGTGGCGGGCCGCGATCCGATACTGCTCGACTTCGCCACCAGCGTGATCGCGCAGGGCAAGGCGCGCGTGGCGCACAACAAGGGAGAAACGGTGCCGCCCGGATGCATGCTCGACAACAAGGGACTAGCCACCGAGGTTCCGGGCTATGCCGTGGTCCCGCCATTCGGCGCGATCCTGGCGTTCGGCGGGCACAAGGGCTTCGGCATGTCGGTGGCGTGCGAACTGCTCGGCGGAGCGCTCGCGGCCGGCCTCGTCGCCGGGCCGTCCACGGGCGAGCATCGCGTGCTGAACGGCATGTTGAGCATCATCCTCGATCCGAAGGCGATCGCCGACGCGGCGGTGTTCGAAGAGCAGACCCGCGCCTTTCTCGATTGGATGACGGCGTCGCCGCCGCGCGCCGGATTCGACCAGATACGCCTGGCGGGCGAGCCTGAGCGCGAATGGCGGGCCAAGCGGCTCGCCGAAGGCATTCCGGTGGATGCGAACACCTGGAGCGCGATCCTCGAGGCCGCGCGGCGGCTGAAGGTCGATCCGGCGAAGATCAACCGGCTCGCCGGGGTGAAGGTCTGAGCCTCGGTCCGCGCAGCGGAAGTCCTACGCGGCCCGCTTTGGCTGCGGCACAAACATGAAAGCCTGCATCGTCGGCGCTGGAGCGATCGGCGGTTTCCTCGGCGCGCATCTGGTGCAGGCGGGGCACGAGGTGAGCCTGATCGCGCGCGGCGCGCACCTGGCGGCCTTGCGCGGGAACGGTCTCGTGCTGCGCTCGAAAGGCGCGACCCTCGCGCTGCGCGTGAACGCGCACGAGAGCACGGACGGCCTGGGCCCGCAGGACGCGGTATTCATCTCGCTGAAGGCGTACAGCATCGCCGCCATGCTGCCGCGCCTTGCGCCGCTGCTGGATGCGCGCACGGTGGTCATTCCGGTGATCAACGGCATTCCCTGGTGGTATTTCTACAAGGAGGGCGGGCGCTTCGACGGCGAGCCCGTCGCCAGCGTCGACCCGGGCGGCGCGATGTTGCGCAGCCTGGACCGCGCGCGCATCCTCGGCTGCGTGGTGCACGTGGCGGCCGAAGTGGTGGCGCCCGGGGTGATCGAACACGCCGCCGGCCGCCGCTTCATTCTGGGCGAGCCCGACGGCAGTCTGTCCGGGCGCGCCGAGCGCATGGCGGCAGAGCTGGCGCAGGCGGGGCTGGAAGCGCCGCTGTCGCAGCGCATCCGCGACGATGTCTGGACCAAGCTGATAGGCAATCTCGCGTTCAATCCGATCTGCGCCCTGATCGCGGCGCGCATGGACCAGGCCATGGGCGATCCGGCCATCGTCGAGCTGACGCGGACCGTCATGGGCGAAGGCATGCGCGTGGGCGAGGCCTACGGCGCGCGGTTCGCCATCAGCATCGAAGAGCGCATGGAAATGGCGAAGCGCATCGGCAATTCCAAGGTGTCGATGCTGCAGGATCTGGAGCGCGGCCGGCCGATCGAATCGGAAGCCATTGTCGGCGCGGTGTGCGAATTGGGCCGGCGTGTCGGGGTGGCCACCCCGACTATGGATCTGGTCCACGCCCTGATCCGACAAAGGGGGATGTCCGCGGCCCGATAGCTTCCCCTGCGCGCCCGGGCGGACTTGCCCCGGCTCATTCGCCCGGCTTTTCGAGCCTCGACTTCAGGGCAATGGCCTGCGCCCGTCGAATGGAGTAATCTGACGGGGGCATATCCGGGTCATGCATTTTCGCGTTTTTCACTAGGAATACGGTGGGCGCTCACAGGGACTCCTTCGGCACGCTGGATTTTGTGCGCAATCTGCCGCTGTTCCGGGATCTCGATGAGAGCGAACTCGGCGCGATCGGCGCCGCAACCACGGAACAGCGCGTGCCGGCCGGCACGGTGCTGTTTCGCCGCGACGACCCCTGCGAGGGATTTCATATTATTGTGATCGGAAGCGTGAAGCTTGCGCTGCTCGCGCCCGCCGGTGCGGAAAAAGTGGTGGAAATTCTGGCTCCAGGGGATAGTTTCGGCGAGGCGGCGATGTTTCTGGGCAAGCGCCACAGGCTCAGCGCCGAGGTGATGACTGATTCGCTGCTGCTGTTCGTACGTAGCCAGGCCATGCTGGAGGCGATAAAGCGCAACTCCGAACTCGCCCGGCGCATGCTGCACGATATGTCGCAGCGCCTGTATTACCTGGTTGCCGACATCGAGGCCTACACGATGCACAGCGCCACCGAGCGCGTCACCGGCTATCTGCTGGAGGCGCTGCCTGAAGAATTGCTCCCCGGACAGTCACCGGAGATTCATCTCGCGGCGAGCAAGAGCGTGCTCGCCTCGCGCCTCAATATCACGCGCGAGCACT
>CAYNVY010000181.1:0-327 GCA_964400745.1 uncultured Enterobacteriaceae bacterium
GAAAGATGCGCTTCACCCCCTCTAGCAGGCGCTGCGGCCGCTCGGCCCCGGCCGCCTGCTCGCGCAGGCCCAGTTCGGCATGCGCGTCCACCAGGCGGTGCAGCGCCTTGGCTTTGGCCGGAACGTCGAATATCTTGCTGTAGTGCGTGATGTACACAGCACCAGGATTCGTGCCGAGAATGAGATCGATCGATCGATGGTAGGGCTCCGGATCGAACTGCACCGGACTCGTGGTCGGCATGATGAACTGCCTGCAGTCCTGCTCCCCGTCGTTTTCGTCCCTGTCGTTTTCGTCCCTGTCGTTTTCGTCCATCTCGCGGTAGGACA
>CAYNVY010000181.1:337-9108 GCA_964400745.1 uncultured Enterobacteriaceae bacterium
CGAACACATGGCCCGATCGGGTGTCGCGGATGGCGACGTGGTGGCGCGCGTGGCCCGGGGTATCCAGAAACTGCAGCTCGCGCCCGTTGAGCCGCACCGACGATCCGTGCGGGGTCTCGACGATGCGCTCTGCAGGCACCGGCAGCACGTCCCCGTACATTTCACGCGTCGCCGCTTCGCCATATACCGCGACCGTCCCCGCGATCAGCTTTCCCGGATCGGCCATGTGGCGCGCGCCGCGCGGATGCACGGTGAGTGTGGCATTCGGAAACGTGCGCATGAACAGGCCGGCGCCGCCCGCATGATCGAGGTGTATGTGGGTGAGGATCACGAAGTCCACCTGCGCAGGCGCCAGGCCCTTCTGCCGCATCGCCTGCAGCACCAGCGGCACGGAATGGTTGGTTCCGGTGTCGACGATGGCGGCGCGATCGCCTTCGACCATCAGGTGGATGGAATCGAGCGTGGGCCTGAGATAGCCGGAATCGATGGCGCTGATGCCGTGCTCGTAGTCGATGACCTGGGGCATGATGTCCGCCGGGAAACAGGGGCGGGCACATTCTACAATGGCCCGAGAGTGCCGCGGCGCCGGCAGTGCGCTCAGGGTAGAATGCCGCGTTGCACTTTCACACCCGGGCCACAGCAATTCATGAGCATCGCTGACATCCGTCAGGAATACCAAAACGCCGAACTGGTCGAAGACGACGCGGCGGAGGATCCGTTCACGCAGTTCGCGCGCTGGTTCGACGACGCGCTGCGGGCCGAATTGCCCTTGCCCAACGCCATGACGCTTGCGACCGCGAATGTCGAAGGCAGGCCCTCGGCGCGCGTGGTCCTGTTGAAGGGCGCGGACGCGGACGGTTTCGTTTTCTATACCAATTACGAAAGCCGCAAGGCGCGCGAACTCGCCGCCAACCCCTACGCCAGCCTGGTGTTCCTGTGGACGCCGATGGAGCGCCAGGTGCGCGTCGAAGGCGCGGTGGAAAAAGTGTCGGACGAGGAATCCGACGCGTATTTCGACAGCCGCCCCCTGGGCAGCCGCCTGGGCGCCTGGGCTTCGCCGCAGAGCATGCCCCTGCCGAGCCGCCTCGCGCTCGCGTCCAAGGTCGCGGCGATCATGCTGCGCCACGGCACGGCGCCGCCGCGGCCGCCGCACTGGGGCGGCTACCGCCTGCGGCCCGACGCGATCGAGTTCTGGCAGGGACGCCCCGACCGGTTGCACGACCGGCTGCTTTATTTCAAGCAGGACGGCCGCTGGAAGATTCAACGCCTCGCGCCCTAGCCATACCCAAACCAAACAGATAACAGGGAGAAACCATGACCGATACCGTGAAATACCTGCTGGACGAAACGCGCATGCCGAAGCACTGGTACAACCTCGTCGCCGACCTGCCGGTCCCGCCGCCGGCGGTGCTGCATCCGGGCACGCTGCAACCGGTGGGACCCGACGATCTGGCGCCGCTGTTTCCGATGGAACTGATCATGCAGGAAGTCACGACCGAGCGCGAGGTTCCGATCCCGGAACCGGTGCGCGAGGTGTATCGCCAGTGGCGCCCGTCGCCGCTGTATCGCGCGCGGCGCCTGGAGAAAGCGCTGCAGACGCCGGCGAAGATCTATTACAAGTATGAAGGTGTGAGCCCCGCCGGCAGCCACAAGCCGAATACTGCCGTGCCGCAGGCCTTCTACAACAAGCAGGCCGGGGTGAAGCGTCTCGTCACGGAGACCGGCGCCGGCCAGTGGGGCTCCTCGCTCGCCTTCGCCGGCGCGCTCTACGGCCTGGAAGTGAAGGTGTTCATGGTGCGGGTTTCGTACGACCAGAAGCCCTACCGCCGCGCGCTCATGGAGACTTACGGCGCGAGCTGCACACCCTCGCCCTCGCAGGAAACCCAGGCGGGCCGCGCGATCCTGGCGCAGCGCGCCGACCATCCCGGGAGCCTGGGCATCGCCATTTCCGAAGCGGTCGAAATCGCGGCGCAGCGCGACGACACCAAGTACGCGCTGGGCTCGGTGCTGAACCATGTGCTCTTGCACCAGACGGTGGTCGGGCAGGAGGCGATGGCGCAGATGGAAATGGCCGGTGACTACCCGGACGTGATCGTCGGCTGCACCGGCGGCGGATCGAACTTCGCCGGCATCGCGTTTCCGTTCCTGGGCGCGCAATTGCGCGGCGGCCAGAAGATGCGCATCGTCGCGGTCGAACCGGCGGCCTGCCCCAGCCTCACGCGCGGCCAGTACGCCTACGATTTCGGCGACACCGCGCATCTGACGCCGCTCACCAAGATGCACACCCTGGGCTCGACCTTCACCCCGCCCGGCTTCCACGCCGGCGGCCTGCGCTACCACGGCATGGCGCCGCTGGTGAGCCACATCAAGCAGCTCGGCCTGATCGAGGCCGTGGCCTACCACCAGACCACCTGCTTCGAAGCGGGCGTGCTGTTCGCGCGCGCCGAAGGCATACTGCCGGCGCCGGAAGCGAACCATGCAGTGAAGGGCGCGATCGAGGAAGCGCTGAAATGCAAGGCGGAAGGCAAGTCGCGCACCATCCTGTTCAACCTCTGCGGCCACGGCCACTTCGACATGCAGGCCTACATCGACTACTTCGGCGGCAAGCTGCAGGACCTGGATTACGACGAGGCCGAACTGGCGATGGCGCTCTCGGGACTGCCTTCGGTCAAGGAAGCCGCCTGAGCGGGCCTGGGATGGAATTCGAGACGCTCAAGGTCGACCTGAGCGATCAGGTCGCGACGATAGAGCTCAACCGTCCCGAGCAGGCCAATGCGATGGTGTTGCGCATGTGGACCGAGTTGCGCGACGCCATGCGCTGGCTCGACGAGACGGCCGATGCCCGGGTCGGCGTGATTTCGGGCGCGGGCAAGCATTTCACCGCCGGCATCGACCTAGGCATGCTCGCCGGGATGAAGGCGCAGATCCGGGAAGACGACGGCGCCGACTGCGAAGGCCGCTCGCGCGAGAAGCTGCGGCGCATCATCCTCGATCTGCAGGACACGCTCACCTCCATCGAACGCTGTCGCAAACCGGTGATCGCCGCGATTCACGGCGCCTGCGTCGGCGGCGGCATCGACCTGATTACCGCCTGCGATCTGCGCTATTGCTCGGCCGACGCTTTTTTCGCGGTCAAGGAAATCGACGTCGGCCTCACGGCGGACGTGGGCACCCTGCAGCGCCTGCCGCATCTGGTGGGCGAAGGCGTGGCGCGCGAACTCGCCTATACCGGGCGCAGGGTGAGCGGCGCCGAGGCGAAGGAACTGCGCCTGGTCAACCAGTGCTACCCGGACCGCGAAGCGCTGATGACGGCGATGCGCGAGCTGTCGCTCTCCCTCGCGGCCAAGCCGCCGCTCGCGCTGCGCGGCTGCAAGGAAATGATCACCTACGCGCGCGATCACACGGTGGCCGACGGCCTCAACTACGTCGCCACCTGGAACGCCGCGATGCTCATGTCCACCGATCTGGACGAGTCGCTGGCCGCGGGCAGAGACAAGCGCGCGCCGAAATTCCGCAACTGAATGCCGCGCTGCAGGCGCGGATCATTTCTTCAGCTTGGCAGTGAAATGCTTGCGGAACTTGACCACCTTGGGTTCCACCACCATCATGCAGTAGGGCTGGTAGGGATTGCGCGCGTAGTATTCCTGGTGCTCGACCTCGGCGATATAGAAGGTATCCGCCGGTGCGACTTCGGTGACGACGGGGCGGCCCCATAGCCCGGCGGCGTCCAGTCTCCCGATAAGCTCCTCCGCGGCCGCTTTCTGCTCGGGTGAATGATGGAAAATCACCGAACGGTACTGCGGCCCGGCGTCGTTGCCCTGGCGGTTGCGCGTGGTCGGGTCGTGGATGACGAAAAACACTTCCAGAAGCTCGCGAAAACTGACCATGGCCGGGTCGAAGCGAATCTGAACCACCTCGGCGTGCCCGCTCTGGCCGCCGCACACCTCGGCATAGCCGGGGTCCTTCACATGCCCGCCCATATAGCCCGACTCGACCGAATCCACACCCTGGAGGCCGTCGAACACAGCTTCCAGGCACCAAAAGCAGCCGCCTCCCAGGGTGGCGGTTTCCTTGCCCTTGTCCAGCAGCGTCATGTCGGATACCTTTCTCTGAAAAATCCCGGCCTCCGCTCTGGCAGGATCCGAGGAACTTAAATATCATAGCGTATCTTCGCAGGTGACAACCCCAACATGAGGAAACACTGAATGGCAACTCTGCATCTGTTTCGCGACGCGCCGGAGGTCATTGCAGTCGGCGCCGGAGAATACATTTTCCGCAAGGGCGAAGCCGCCAAGGTCATGTATCTGATCATCGAAGGCGAAGTCGATCTCCTGCTCGGCAAGACCGTGGTCGAGACCGCCGCCCAGGGCTCGTTCATCGGCGAAATGGCGTTGATCGACGACGAGCCGCGCAGCGCGGCGGCGCGCGCCAGCGGCGAATGCCGCGTATTTCCGATCGACGAGGCGCGCTTTCATCTGCTGGTGAAGGAAACGCCGTTTTTCGCCCTGCAGCTGATGAAGACCCTGGCGCGCCGCCTGCGCAGCATGGACGCGCGTGCCGGCACCGCGCCCAAGGCCAAAGCCAAGAAAGCCAAGACGGTCAAGAAGGCGAAAAAGGCCGGAAAAAAAGCCTGAGCCGAAGAGAAGCGGAGAAGGGGCTTGACGCGACTTGCGCGCAAGGTCTAAATTGTCGACTGCACGGGCAAACACGGTTCTACTCGATTTCCGGCTCGCCGCAAATTTTTGCACTCAAACCTAAAGGGGATTTCAATGAAAAATATTTTCGTTCGCTGTGTTTGCCGCATATTGATCGTCTGCATGGGCGCATTCCCGTTTAGCACGTACGCCGGAATGGTCAGCACCGACCAGGTCGCCTCCGCTGTGCAAAATCAGGGCTCGCGCGACCGTCTGCGCGATCTGGTGAGCCGCAGCGATGTGCGCGCCCAGTTGCAGAATTTCGGCATCAGCGCCAGCGCGGCGCAAGAGCGCGTAGGCGCCATGACGGACGCTGAAGTGGCGAACCTCGCCGGACAGATCGACAGCCTGCCTGCGGGCGGTTCCAGCGGCTGGGCGATTGCCGCGGGCCTGCTGATCATCGGTCTGATCTGGTACTACTGGATCAAGTGATCGCGAAGATCAATCTGTCTTTTGCCAAAGCCCGCGTAATCGCGGGCTTTGTTTTTGTGCTGTCGCTTTTGGCGGGCTGCGTCAGCCTGCCGCAGTCGGATGCGCTGCAAGCCGAAGGGGGGGCGGGCCTGCCCCGGCGCATGGAGCTGGAAGCGGTGCCGTTCTTCGCGCAGGAAGAATACCAGTGCGGCCCGGCGGCCCTGGCGATGGTTCTGAGCGCGGCCGGCGTAGCGGTGACGCCGGATGAACTCACCGAGCAGGTGTATCTGCCGGAGCGCAAGGGCAGCCTGCAAGTCGAGATGCTCGCCAGCGCGAGGCGCCACGGCCTGATGGCCTACGAACTCGCGCCGGAACTGAAGGACGTGCTGACCGAGGTGGCAGCGGGCAATCCGGTGGTCGTGCTGCAGAACCAGGGCTTGTGGTCGTTTTACCCCTACTGGCACTACGCCGTGGTCGTCGGCTACGACCTTGAGCAAAAGCTGATCCTGCTGCATTCCGGCACGCGGGCGCGGCGCACCATGCCGCTGGGACTTTTCGAATTCATCTGGGTCGACGGCAAGCGCTGGGCCATGGTGGCGCTGCCGCCGTCGCGCCTGCCGGCAAGCGCGCGTGAAGCGAACTCGGCCAGTGCCGCCGCGGCTCTGGAGAAGACCGGGCGCGCCGCCGAGGCACGGCTGGCCTATGCCACTCTGCTGCAACGCTGGCCCGCCAACCTGGTCGGTCTGATGGGTTTGGGCAATACCGCCTATGCCCTTGGAGACAAGGCGCAGGCCGAGACGGCGTTTCGCCGGGCCACCGCGGCGCATCCCCAGGCTGCGGCAGCGTTCAACAACCTGGCACAGACGCTCGCCGATCAGGGCAAGCTCGACGCGGCGCTGGAAGCGGCGCGCACCGCAGTAAGCCTGGGCGGGACCGGCATGCCGGAGGCGCAGGCTACGTTGGATGAAATTCTAAAGAAACGCCGGTAGAGATCCCTGCGGCCTGCGCAAGCGCCGCCCGCCTGAGCGAGCCCTGCCGCGGCATCAGGCGAGCACGCGCTGATGCACCCAGTCGGCGACCGCAAGCGCGCGCGCGTCGTCGCCCCTGCGGCCTATCACCTGCAGCCCCACGGGAAGCCGGTTCGGACCCAAGCCGCAGGGCAGGTTGATCGCGGGCACATGCATGATCGTCCACATCCGGCAAAACACGGGATCGCCGGTGGCGGCCAGTCCCGCAGGCGCTTCGCCCGGCGCGCTGGGCGCGATCAGCACATCCACTTCGGCGAACAGTCGATCCAGCTGACGGCGGCATGATGCCACCAGCGCCTGCGCTGCAGCGTAGCGGCCCGCGTCGCATTGCGCCGCGTTCGCGAGCAACTGTTTCAGCTTTTCGCTGAGTCCGTCGTAGCGCTGCAGACGTTCGCTCGCCAAGGAGGCGTAGCTTTCGTAATTCATGATGTCGATCTGCGCCCGGTTGACGCCGGCGAAATCCGGCGGCAGGACCATCTCGCTCAGCGCCGCACCCGCGCCCGCCAGCGTCGCCGCTGAGCGCTCCATCGCCGACTCGGTTTCCGGCAGCGCGGCAGACCATTCTGGCGTGCGGCAGATCCCGATGCGCGGAGGCGCCGCGAGGGGGCCGCACGACAGCTTGCGGCCGGCCAGCGCCGACACGAGCAAGGCCGCGTCGCCCACCGTGCGGGTCATCGTACCCAGGGTATCCAGGCTGTCGGAGAGCGGCTTGATCCCGGCGCGCGGCAAAGTGCCGTGCGTCGGCTTGTAGCCGACGATGCCGCAATAGCTCGCCGGTCGAATGATGGACCCGGCGGTTTGCGTGCCAAAAGCGAGCGGCACCATGCAATCGGCCACCGCTGCGGCCGAACCGCTGGAAGAACCGCCCGGAGTATGCGCGGTATTGCGCGGATTCGCCGTTTTGCCCGGATGGAACCAGGCGAATTCGGTGGTCACGGTCTTGCCCAGCACCAGCGCACCGGCGGCACGCGCAAGCGCAACGCAGGCGGCATCGACCCGCGGCCGGTGACCGGCATAGATGGGCGAACCGTATGCGCTCGGCATGTCCGCGGTGTCTATCAGGTCTTTTACGCCCAGCGGCAGGCCGTGCAAGGGGCCGCGAACCGGCCCCGCGTCCAGTTGGCGCGCTGCGGCGATGACTGCATCGGGGTCCAGATGAATCCACGCACCGACCGCGCCTTCACGCTCCTCGATGCGGGCCAGGCAGGCGCGCGCCATCTGCTCGGCCGATATCTCCCGGCTCGCAAGGCGCCGCGCGGCTTCGCTCGCGCTCTGTTCGTTCAATGGCTGCATGCCGACTCCCGTGTGGTCAGTACTTCTTCTTTTTGGCGGCCGTTTTCTTCTTGGGCTTCGCCTTTTTTGAATACAGGATGGTGCCCTTGCAGCGGCGCGCACCGCAACGGCACTGGTACAGCCGTTTCATCGCGGGCGTATGCCGCTCCTCGAGTTCGATCCGGTAATCATAGGACATCTCCTCGCCCGGAAGGATTGCGCGCAGCGTCTCGATGAAAATGCGGCCCTCGTCGTCCACCGCCTCGCAGTTGGGCGAGCAGCTGTGATTGAACCAGCGCGAACTGTTGCCCCCGGTGGTGGCGTCGATGACCATGCCGCCGTCGAGCGCGAACAGGAAGGTATGCGGGTTGTCGTCCTTCGCGTAGCGCTTGTCCACCTGCTTCTCGGTCAGGTGTTCGCCTTCGTACTCGATCAGGCGCGTCTTCGCGGGGATGTGGGTGGTGGCAAATACGCCTTTGCCATGTATGCCGGAACTGCGCACGACGAAGCGGCGGCGCGGCTTGCTCTTCTTGGTTGCCATTGGTCTCACGGTCTGTGTTGTAAGCAGGGCGCGATTTTAGATCATTTCGTATCGGGCCGGCTGCTTTTCCCGCGCCTTGACCACGGACTTTTGAATACCGATCCGAACCTCCGCGGCGTATAATCGGATCCTGGAGTCAACTATGCGCATCGAAGTACACATACACGGCACTATTCCACTGCGAGCCGAAACCAATCTGTCACAGGTGGAAGTCGCTCTGCGGCCCTGGCTGCGTTATATCGACGAGGAAAACCTGATCGACACGAGGAGCGTCTACGAAGACGAACCCGGCGTCGTCTTCGACGCCAAGGCCGGCACGCTGGAAATTTGCTGGACCGGCGACGTGGGCCGCGGCTTTCGCGAACTGATCGAAGAGGCGTTGCAGGCGCTGTGCCCTTATACCGAGGCAGCGGCGGAAATCGAAGTCAGCTATTACCACGACGACGGGCAGGACGAATTCGGCATGGTCTTCATCGGCCCTACGCCGGAAGCCATTCACGAGCGCCAGAAGAGCCGGATGATAGACGACGTATCCGGCCTGCTGGCGCGCCACTTCACCGAATCCGAGATCGGCGAAGTCTCGGCCCTGGTGAACCAGTTGTTCGAGCGCAACTGGACCGAAAAAACCGGCGGTGCGCAATCGGGTTCGTCAACCGCCCCGCGCGGATTGACGCCGGCGCAACGCCGGCGCCTGCACTAGCAAGACTGCGGCAATCGCGTCCGCAGTTTCTGCGCCCGCGATCGGCTTGATCGCGTCACTGCTGTTCCATAAAAGCAAAAAGCCCCGGTAGATGTATACCGGGGCTTTTTGTTTGTTGTGGGGAC
>CAYNVY010000182.1:0-8998 GCA_964400745.1 uncultured Enterobacteriaceae bacterium
ACCAGATGTGGGCGGCTCAGTTCTACAAGTTCGACAAGCCGCGCCGCTGGATCAATTCCGGCGGCCTGGGCACCATGGGCTTCGGCCTGCCCGCTGCGATGGGCGCGCAGATGGCCAATCCGGGCGCGCCGGTGGTCTGCGTCACCGGCGAGGCGAGCTTTCAGATGTGCATCCAGGAACTCTCGACCTGCAAGCAATATCGACTGCCGATCAAGGTGGTCAATCTGAACAACCGCTACATGGGCATGGTGCGCCAGTGGCAGCAGTTCTTCCACGGCAACCGTTATTCGGAGTCCTACATGGACGCGCTGCCCGATTTCGTGAAGCTGGCGGAGAGCTACGGCCATGTGGGTATCCGCATCGAAAAGCCGGCCGATGTCGAACCGGCGCTGAAGGAGGCGTTCAAGCGCACGGACGAACTGGTGTTCCTGGATTTCATGACCGACCAGACCGAGAACGTCTATCCCATGGTCGGAGGCGGCAAGGGGCTCACCGAGATGATCCTGGCCGAGGAGCTGTAAATGCTACACAACCAAGCGGCGCCGACAAGCATGCGACACATCATATCCATCCTGCTGGAGAACGAGGCCGGCGCGCTGTCGCGCGTCTCGGGGCTGTTCTCCGCCCGCGGCTACAACATCGAATCGCTCACCGTGGCGCCTACCGAGGATGCGTCGCTCTCGCGCATGACCATCGTCACCTCCGGTTCGGGCGACGTGATCGAGCAGATCACCAAGCAGCTGAACAAACTGGTCGAAGTGGTGAAGGTGGTCGACCTGTTCGAGGCGCCGCATATCGAGCGCGAACTGATGCTGATCAAGGTGCGGGCAAGCGCCAAGGAGCGCGACGACATGAAGCGCATGTCGGATATTTTCCGCGGGCGCATCATCGACGTATCCGAAGACACGTTCACCATCGAACTGACCGGCACCGGGCACAAGCTGGATGCGTTCATCGAGGCGGTGGGCCGCAGCGCCATCCTCGAGACGGCGCGCACCGGCGCGTGCGGCATTTCACGCGGCCAGAGGGTCTTGAGAATCTAGTGCGGCGGGAGGGGCCGGGCGCTGGAACGTCGATTTCGAAGTCCAGGCGTCATGCATCCTCTTTCAATTCACGACTTAAACAAGTCGAGCTTAACCAAAATACGCTTAATCGAATTACGCTCAACCAAAGAGGAAACCATGAAAGTATATTACGACAAGGACGCAGACCTTTCGCTCATCAAGGGCAAGAAAGTGACGATCGTCGGCTACGGCTCGCAGGGTCACGCGCACGCGCTCAACCTGCACGACTCCGGCATGAAGGTCACGGTCGGCCTGCGCTAGAGCGGCGCGTCCTGGGACAAGGCGAAGAAAGCCGGGCTCAAGGTCATGGAAGTGGGCGAGGCGGTGAAGAGCGCCGATTTCGTCATGATGCTGATGCCCGATGAGCACATCGCCGAAACTTACAACAAAGAAGTCGAGCCCAACATAAAGAAGAACGCGACCCTGGCCTTCGCCCACGGCTTCAACATCCACTACGGCCAGGTCGCGCCGCGCGCCGACCTCGACGTGGTGATGATCGCGCCCAAGGCGCCGGGCCACACCGTGCGCTCGACCTACGCCCAGGGCGGCGGCACGCCGATGCTGATCGCGGTGCATCAGAACCCGAGCCGGAAGGCGCGCGATCTGGCGCTGTCCTACGCGGCGGCGATCGGCGGCGCGCGCGCCGGCGTCATCGAAACCACGTTCAAGGAAGAGACCGAGACCGACCTGTTCGGCGAGCAGGCCGTGCTCTGCGGCGGTTGCGTCGAACTGGTCAAGGCCGGTTTCGAAACGCTGGTCGATGCCGGTTATGCGCCGGAGATGGCCTATTTCGAATGCCTGCACGAGTTGAAGCTGATCGTCGATCTGATGTACGAAGGCGGGATCGGCACCATGAACTATTCGATCTCCAACAACGCCGAGTACGGCGAGTACCTGACCGGTCCGAAGATCGTCAACGAAGAAACCAGGAAAGCCATGCGCGAGGCGCTCGTCAACATCCAGACCGGCGAGTACGCGAAGAGCTTCATCCTGGAAAACCGCGCCGGCGCGCCGACGCTCTTGTCGCGCCGCCGCATCACCGCCGAGCACCAGATCGAAGTCGTGGGCGAAAAGCTGCGCGCGATGATGCCCTGGATCAGGAAGAACAAGCTCGTCGATCAATCGAAGAACTAGAGGGGGAGTGAGGAGCGGAGGGAGGGGCCGGACAATTCAAAGAAAATCCGGCTCCTTCCGTCTCGCACCTCCGCCTCAAATTCCTTTCTCTTGATGAATTATCCCCACCCACTCATCGCCCGGGAAGGCTGGCCCTTCCTGGCGATCGCCGTCGTGCTCGCCGCGCTGGCGACGGCGTACAGCCTGCTCTGGTCCATTCCCCTGTGGATCGTGGCGATTTTCGTGCTGCAATTCTTCCGCGATCCGCCGCGCGAGGTGCCGGGCGAGGCGAAAGCCGTGCTGTCCCCCGCCGACGGGCGCATCGTGGTGGTGGGGAAAGCGCGCGATCCCTACCTCGAGCGCGACGCGATCAAGGTCAGCGTGTTCATGAACGTGTTCAACGTGCACTCCAACCGCGCGCCGGTGGACGGCGAGGTGAAGCAGGTCTGGTACAACGCCGGCAGCTTCGTCAACGCGGCCTTGGACAAGGCTTCGACCGAGAACGAGCGCAACGCGCTGTGGATCCGCACGGCGGAGGGCGTCGACGTCACCTGCGTGCAGGTGGCGGGACTGATCGCGCGGCGCATCCTGTGCTACGTGAAAGCCGGCGACAAACTCGAGCGCGGGCAGCGCTACGGCTTCATACGTTTCGGCTCGCGCGTGGATGTGTACCTGCCCGTGACCGCCCGCGTCAGGGCGGCGCTGGGCGACAAGGTGTCCGCCACCAGCACGATACTGGCGAGCCTGGAGTAGTCGGGCAAGATGCCGGTCTACAAGCGCAGCAAGCCGCTGATCAACGCCGAGATGCGCCGCCGCGGCATCTATTTGCTGCCGAATTTGTTCACTACCGCGGGTTTGTTTGCCGGCTTCTACGCGATCGTGCAGGCGATGAACACGCGCTTCGAACAGGCGGCGGTTGCCATCTTCGTCGCCATGGTGCTCGACGGCCTCGATGGACGCGTCGCGCGCCTGACCCACACGCAGAGCGAGTTCGGCGCCGAATACGACAGCCTCGCCGACATGGTGTCCTTCGGCGCCGCGCCGGCGCTGGTGATGTACGAATGGGCGCTGCGCAGCATGGGGCGCATCGGCTGGATCGCCGCTTTCGTCTATTGCGCCGGCGCCGCCTTGCGCCTGGCCCGCTTCAACACCAATATCGAAGTGGTCGACAAGCGCTATTTTCAGGGGCTGCCCAGTCCTGCGGCCGCGGCGCTGGTGGCCGGTTTCATCTGGGTGGTGGACGATTTCAAGATCGACGCGGTGAGCACCATGCGCTGGATCGCCTGCATCATCACCTTGTTCGCCGGCCTCACCATGGTCAGCAACATCCCGTTCTACAGCTTCAAGGACATCAACTTCCGCCGCAGCGTGCCGTTCTGGGCCATCCTGCTCGTGGCGCTGGCAATCATCCTGATTTCCACCCATCCGCCGACGGTGCTGTTCCTGTTGTTCGTGGCCTATGCGCTGTCCGGCTATGTGGTGTGGGTCTGGAACCGGCGCAAGCAGCAGTCATGACGGTGCGCGGGACCGAAACAGCGAAACAGGGGACAGACCACGGTTTCCACTGTCAGCGAAACAGGGGACAGACCACGGTTTCCACTGTGAAGATGGCTGCGCGGAGCGTTATAGCGTCTTCTCGCAGCCATATAGAAATTGCCAAATTGGGCACCTGTATATGCTGGGAAGCAAGACGGCGCGTGGCTTTCGTTATTCATAAGTGATGAATTGTGTGGCGCCAAGAAGGAGCGATTCGGTCGTGCGGGAACAAAACGTGGTCTGTCCCGGATTTCGGATTTCCCTGAACACCATGAAATTCCAACATGGCATGTTCGAATTTCATGGTTCGCCGGATCGCTGCCGAAGCAACGCACGCGAAGGCATCCGGCTTGCAAGAAGGATCCGGTCGGTCCCGGGTGCCCAGGCGAGCAGCCGCTTCACTTTGCAGACCATGGACACACGAAGAGGGCGCCTGTGTCGGGCTGTGTCGGGCGCCTGTTGCCTATTCCCGGGAAAGCCGATATATTGCGTTCATGGTCACCAATACCACAGTCTTGATCGCCGCTTTTCTTAGCAGCCTGCTGTTGCTGGCCGGCCTGCTGCTGCGCCCCGCGCGCACATAACCCACCCCACAATTCGGTAAGTTTGAATCCCGCGCCACCCCCGGCGCGGGCCAGGATTATTCCATCCGTAGTTGCACTTTTTGACTGGAGGCTGAGATGAAAGACCACTTGATCATATTCGATACCACCATGCGCGACGGCGAGCAGAGCCCCGGCGCTTCGATGACCAAGGAGGAGAAGCTGCGCATCGCGCGCTTGCTGGAGAAGATGCGCGTGGACGTGATCGAGGCGGGCTTTCCGGCGGCCTCCAACGGCGACTTCGAAGCGGTGCGCGCGGTGGCCGAAATCATCAAGGACAGTACCGTGTGCGGCCTGTCCCGGTCGAACGACAAGGACATCGCGCGCGCGGCCGAGGCGATCAAGCCGGCGAAGTCGGGCCGCATTCACACCTTCATCGCCACTTCGCCCATCCATATGGAAAAGAAGCTGCGCATGACGCCGGACCAGGTTCTGGCCGATGCGATCAACGCGGTGCGCTTCGCGCGAAGGTTCACCGACGACGTCGAATTCTCGCCCGAGGACGCAGGGCGCTCGGAGGTGGACTTTCTGTGCCGCGTGCTCGAAGCGGTGATCAAGGAAGGCGCGCGCACGGTCAACATTCCGGACACGGTCGGCTATACGCTGCCGGAGCAGTTCGGCGAGCTGATCCGCACGCTGCGCGAACGCATCCCAAATTCGGACAAGGCGATCTGGTCGGTGCACTGCCACAACGACCTCGGCCTCGCGGTGGCCAATTCGCTCGCCGCGGTGATGCACGGGGCGCGCCAGGTCGAGTGCACCATCAACGGCCTGGGCGAGCGCGCCGGCAACAGTTCGCTCGAGGAAGTGGTGATGGCGGTGCGCACGCGCCGCGACGTGTTCACCTGCGATACGCGCATCGACACGACGCAGATCGTGCCTGCGTCCAAACTCGTGTCCGGGATCACCGGTTTTCCGGTGCAGCCGAACAAGGCCATCGTCGGCGCCAATGCCTTCGCCCACGAATCCGGCATCCATCAGGACGGCGTGCTGAAAAGCCGCGAAACCTACGAGATCATGCGCGCCGAAGACGTGGGCTGGAACACGAACAAGCTGGTGCTCGGAAAGCACTCGGGCCGGTCGGCGTTCAAGGCGCGGCTGAAGGATCTGGGCATCGATCTGGAATCGGACCAGGCAGTCAACGCCGCCTTCACCCGCTTCAAGGATCTGGCGGACAAGAAGCACGAGATCTTCGACGAGGACATCCACGCCCTGGTTTCGGGCGAGGCGGTCGCGGCGCAAAGCGAGCACTGGAAGCTGGTCGACATGACGCAGGCGAGCGGCACCGGCGAGCGACCGCACGCGAACGTGGTCCTGGCCGAGGGCGAGTTCGAGCGTACCGCCGA
This sequence comes from uncultured Enterobacteriaceae bacterium, assembly GCA_964400745.1. Classification (GTDB taxonomy): domain Bacteria; phylum Pseudomonadota; class Gammaproteobacteria; order Burkholderiales; family SG8-39; genus 2-12-FULL-64-23. Next base: position 5,662 of record CAYNVY010000182.1, read on the forward strand.
GTCGCAGGGCGACGGCCCGGTGGACGCCACGTTCAAGGCGATCGAAAGCGTCGCCCACAGCGGCGCCGAGCTGATGCTGTATTCGGTCAACGCGGTCACCCAGGGCACGGAGTCGCAGGGCGAGGTCACGGTACGGCTGCAAAAGGCGGGCCGCATCGTCAACGGCGTAGGCGCCGACACCGACATCGTCGTCGCCTCGGCCAAGGCCTATCTTTCGGCGCTGAACAAGCTGCACAGCAAGATCGAACGCATCAATCCGCAGCTATGACCGGTTCGATCTTGGTTGAGATTCTCGCGTGAGCCTGGCGTAGACGACGGCGCTGGCGAAGAAGGCCAGCGCCAGCATCACTTCGGCCAGCGCCAGCGCCGCCGAGCTGCCGACGTCGCCGAATGCGCGCACCGCGCCTTCGGCGAAGTAGGCGAGGATCAGCATCGACGCCCATTGGTAGGTGTAGCGCCTGCCGCGCAGGATGCCGCGCAGCGGCAGCAGCAGGGGCAGGGTCTTGAGCACCAGCCAGGAGCCGCCGGGCCGCAGCGGCGCGAGCCACAACTCCCAGGCGAGGCAAAGGACGATGAGCGCCAGCAGACTGACGCAGGCGCCGGCGTAGCTCGCCTTCTGCAATTTACTTCCCGCATGAACAAGGGGGCGGTGCGCCCTTGTTCATTTCCCAGGTGAGGCGGCGCTCCTGCGGGGTCGCGAGCCTAGTCAGGGCTTCCCCGCGAGCCTAGCTTCAGCGCAACTTCGGCCAGCCGTTTTCCGAGCGCGAGGCAGAGCGTTTTTTCCGCGGCGCTGACCGGGAGGTCGCTCGCACTGCCGGCGAGATGGCTGGCGCCGTAGGGCGTGCCGCCGCTCGTCGTCGTCAGGAGTTCAGGCAGGGTGTAGGGCAGGCCGACGATCAGCATGCCGTGGTGCAGCAGCGGCAACATCATGGAGAGCAGCGTCGCCTCCTGCCCGCCGTGCAGGCTGCTGGTCGAGGTGAACACCGCGGCCGGCTTGCCCGCGAGCGCGCCGTTCGACCAGAGCGCACCGGTGCCGTCGAGGAAGTGCTTCATCGGCGCCGCCATGTTGCCGAAGCGCGTCGGGCTGCCCAGCGCCAGACCGGCGCATTCTTCCAGATCGCCGATCTCGCAGTAGGGCGCGCCGGATTCGGGTACTGCAGGCTGCGCCACCGTCGTCACGCTCGCGACCTGGGGCACGGTGCGCAGGCGCGCGCTCGCGCCGGGCACCTGTTCGATGCCGCGCGCTATCAGATGCGCCATTTCCTTCACCGCGCCGTGACGGCTGTAATACAGAACCAGTATTTCAGACATGATGCACCGTCTCCCGTTCCAATTTGTCCTGTACGAACTTGTCTCGTTCGAATTCATTCCGTTCGAATTCCGGCACTGGGCAAGCGCGCCCCGGGCGGAACATCAGCCGGGCGCCAAGGCGGCTCAGAGCAGCTTGCCGTCGTAGCGCCACTGATTCTTCCACACCGCTTCCACCGCGCGCGGATACTCCGGCTTGCCCAGGCTGCCGTTGTAGCGGCCCAGCGCGCGGAACAGATCGCCTTTTTCGATATCCAGGTAGTGGCGCAGGATGACGCAGCCGTAGCGGATGTTCTTGCGCATGTCGAACAGGTTGTCGCCTCTCGCGCCGATCTGCTTGACCCAGAAGGGCATGACCTGCATCAGTCCGCGCGCGCCGGCGGAGGACACGGCGTACTTCTTGAACCCGCTCTCTACCTGGATCAGGCCCAGCACCAGCTGCGGGTCGAGGCCGGCGCGGGTGGCTTCGTAGTGCACCGACTTCAGAAATGCGATGCGGCTCTTGTGGTCGCGGATGCGGGTATCCAGTTTCCGCGACATCGCGGTGAGCCACTCGACTTCGTCCATCTTGGACTTGAACGCGGATTTCTGCGGCGCGTGGTCGCTGACCGCCTTGGACATCGCGGCCTGCACGCTCGCGGCCAGCGGTTCGTAGATCTGGGCGCCGGCGAATGCGGCAGCAGGCGCGCCGAGCAATCCGAGGCAAAGCGCCCAGCAAGCTAGCGCTCGCATAACCTCGCTTTGACAAACGCCACCAGTTCGTCCATGGCGACCGGAGTCGACGCCGGATCGCAGCGCCCCTGGTATTCGAGTTTGCCCTCTTTCAGCCCGCGATCGCCCACCACTACCCGGTGCGGGATGCCGATGAGTTCCATGTCGGCGAACATGACGCCGGGGCGCTCGTCGCGGTCGTAGAACAGCACTTCGATTCCGGCTGCGGAGAGTTCCAGGTACAGTTTGTCGCAGGTCTCGCGCACTTGCGCACTCTTCTTGTAGCCGATCGGCACCAGCGCCAGCTGGAACGGCGCGATCGGCTGCGGAAAGACGATGCCGCGCGCGTCGTGGTTCTGCTCGATGGCGGCGCCGACGATGCGCGTGATGCCGATGCCGTAGCAGCCCATCTCGTAGGCGCGCGATTTGCCCGCCTCGTCCAGGAACACGGCCTTCATCGCCTCGGAGTACTTCGTGCGCAACTGGAAGATGTGCCCGACTTCGATGCCGCGGCAAAGCTCGAGCGCGCCCTTGCCGTCAGGGCTCGCATCGCCGGGGACGACATTGCGGATGTCGGCCACCAGCGCTGGCTCGGGCAGGTCGCGGCCGAAATTCGCGCCGGCGAGGTGAAAGCCTTCCTCGTTTGCGCCGCAGATGAAATCGGACATCAGAGCGACCGCGCGGTCGGCAACGACCCTGATCCGGGGATCGATGCCCACCGGGCCGATGTAACCCGGCTTGCAGCCCAGGTGCTGTTCCACTTCGGCCTCGGTGGCGAAGCGAAACGGATCCATGCCGGGCAGTTTCTGCGCCTTGATTTCGTTCAGGCTGTGGTCGCCGCGCAGCAGCAGCAGGATGAACGCTTCCTCGTGCATCACCGCGATGGCTTTGACCGTCCGTGCCAGCGGCGCGGCCAGCAGGGCGGCGACGTCCTCGCAGCGCGTCGCGCCCGGAGTGGGAACCTTCTGCATCGATGCGCTCGCCGCCGCCCGCGTGCCCGCGGGGGCCAGCGCCTCGGCGAGTTCGACGTTTGCCGCGTAGTCCGATTCGGGGCAGTACGCGATCGCATCCTCGCCCGAATCCGCGAGCACATGAAACTCGTGCGAGCCGGTGCCGCCGATGGAGCCGGTGTCGGCGGCCACGGCGCGGAACTTGAGTCCGAGGCGAGAAAAAATGCGCGTGTACGTGTCGTACATGTTCTGGTATTCGCGCTGCAGGTCGGCGTAGTCGGCGTGGAACGAGTAGCCGTCCTTCATCGTGAACTCGCGCCCGCGCATGATGCCGAAGCGCGGCCGGCGCTCGTCGCGGAACTTGGTCT
>CAYNVY010000183.1:0-6858 GCA_964400745.1 uncultured Enterobacteriaceae bacterium
CTCAATCTGGAGAGCAAGCTGTCGCGCGAGATTTTCGAGACCAAGATCAAGGGGCTGCTGCCCAACCGGCAGGACTGGCGCGACAGCGCCTGGCCCATCGTTCGCGGTTCGGTGATCGGCTTCTTCCTCGGCATACTTCCCGGGGGTGGGGCGGTCATTTCCTCCTTCGTTTCCTATGGCGTGGAAAAGAAGCTTTCCGCGCGTCCGGAACAATTCGGGACCGGCGTGATCGAGGGCGTGGCGGGTCCCGAGGCGGCCAACAACGCGGCAGCCGGCGGCGCGTTCATCCCGCTCCTTACGCTGGGCATACCCGCCAACGCGGTGATGGCGATGTTGCTGGGCGCGCTGACCATCTACGGCATGCAGCCGGGCCCGATGCTGATCAAACAGCATCCCGACCTGTTCTGGGGCGTGGTCACCAGCATGTACATCGGCAACGTCATGCTGCTGGTGCTGAACCTGCCGCTGATCGGCGTCTGGGTGAAGATTCTTAAGATTCCCTACGAATACCTGTTTCCGCTGATTCTGCTTTTTTGTCTGATCGGGGCGTTCAGCCTGAACAACAGCGTCGGCGAGATCGGCCTGATGCTGTTCTTCGGTGGTGTCGGCTACCTGATGAAGAAATTCGACTACGAGGCGGCGCCGCTGGTGCTTGCGATGGTGTTGGGGCCGATGATGGAAAACGCGCTGCGCCAGTCGCTGATCATGGCCAACGGCAGCGCCGGCATCTTCTTTAGCCGGCCGATTTCCCTCGGCGTGATGTTTATGGTGCTCGCCTTGCTGATTCTGCCCATGCTGCCCTGGGTCAGGAAGAAGCGCGAGGTCATCGCCGAGATCGCCGACTAGCCGCTCTGGCGCCAACCGGCCGGTGCCTGTTTCGATGCGCTTTTCTTGATCTAGCGCAACGCTCCTGCCGATGGAAACTTGCCGGTTTGCGCCGATGCGCGATAGACTGAGCCGCTCAAAGCCAGACTAGCGACGAGGCGGGACAACCCGCCCAACCAACCTGAGGAGCAATTCCATGAAACTGAAAAGCAAGCTCGTATTTGCGGTCCTGGCTGCGGCGCTGGCAAGCGGCGCGGCGCTGGCTCAGCAGCCCATCGTGATCAAGTTCAGCCACGTCGTCGCCGAAGACACGCCCAAGGGCAAGGGCGCGCTGAAATTCAAGGCGCTCGCGGAAGAGCGCACCAAAGGCCGGGTCAAGGTCGAGGTCTATCCGAACAGCCAGTTGTTCAAGGACGGCGAAGAGATGCAGATGCTGCAACTCGGCAACGTGCAGATGCTCGCGCCTTCGGTGTCCAAGTTCGGCCCGCTGGGCGCGCGCGAGTTCGAAGTGTTCGACCTGCCCTACATTTTCGACGACGCCAAAGACTTGCACAATGTAACGCAGGGCAAGATCGGCATGGACCTGTTCAAGAAACTGGACAGCAAGGGCATCATCGGCCTCGCCTACTGGGACAACGGCTTCAAACACCTGAGTTCGAACAAACCGCTCAGGACGCCGGCCGACTTCCGCGGACAGAAGCTGCGTATCCAGTCCTCCAAGGTGCTAGACGCGACGACGCGCGCCCTCGGCGCCACGCCGCAGGTCATGGCGTTCTCAGAGGTGTACCAGGGGCTGCAGACCGGGGTTGTGGATGGCCAGGAAAATACTCCGTCCAACATCTATACCCAGAAGTTCTTCGAAGTGCAGAAATACCTGACGCTGTCGGGCCACGGCGTGGTCGAATACGCGGTGATCGTCAACAAGAAGTTCTGGGAGGGACTGCCGGCCGACATCCGTGCCACGCTCGAGGGTGCGATGAAAGAGGCCACCACGTTCACCAACGACATCGCGAAGCAGCAGAACGACGAAGCCATGGAAAAGATGAAAGCCTCGGGCAAGATCCAGTTCATCTCGCTTACCGCCGAGGAAAAAAAGGCCTGGAAAAAGGCGATCTTGAAAGTGCACCGCGACAGCGAAGCCACCATCGGCAAGGAAATGATCCAGGAAATCTACAAACAAACCGGATTTGATCCGAGCGCGTTGTAATTCCAACAAGACGGCCGCCGCGGCTCTGCGCCGGCGGCCCGCACTAGGGAGGAGCGCGAGCTTGAACAAGGTGCTCAACCATCTGGAAGAGTGGCTGATCGCGTTCATGATGGGCGCGGCGACGATCGTCATCTTCGTATCCGTGGCGCATCGCTACGCCTCCGGCATACCCTGGGCTGCGCTGCAGGACTGGCTGCTCAGCATCAATCTGAGCTGGGCCCAGGAACTGTGCATCTACTTGTTCATTTGGATGGCCAAGTTCGGCGCCGCCTACGGCGTGCGCACCGGCATTCACGTGGGCGTCGACGTGCTGATCAACCAGCTGAACGACCGCATGCGCGCCCGCTTCATCATCTTCGGCCTGCTTTCGGGCGCGCTCTTCACCGGCATCATCGGCACGCTGGGTGCCAAGTTCGTGTGGGAAATTGCGCATACGGACCAGGTCTCGCCGGACATGGAATTGCCGGTGTGGATTGCGTTTCTCGCCATCCCGTGCGGTTCCTATCTGATGTGCTACCGCTTCCTGCAGGTCTCCTGGTCGTTCTGGAGAACCGGCGAACTGCCGCATCACGACCATGGGTATGTCGAAGGCGTCGAAGAGCTCAAGGACGAAGACATCATCCCCTACGCGCTCAAGGACAATCTGCACCCGCGGGACGTCGAGCAGAGGGGCGCGAAATGACCGCCGCCATCATCTTCTTTCTGCTGTTCGCGCTCATGCTCACCGGGATGCCGGTGTCGATATCGCTCGGTCTCACGGTGCTGACTTTCCTCTTTGCCATGACCGATATTCCGGTCGAATCGGTCGCGCTGAAGCTCTTTACCGGCATCGAGCGCTTCGAGATCATGGCGATTCCGTTCTTCATCCTCGCCGGCAATTTCCTGACACACGGCGGCGTCGCGCGGCGCATGATCAACTTCGCCACCAGCATGGTCGGCCACTGGCACGGCGGACTGGGCCTGGCCGGCGTCATGGCCTGCGCCCTCTTTGCCGCGGTGTCCGGTTCGAGTCCAGCCACCGTGGTGGCGATCGGCTCCATCATTCTGCCGGCCATGGTCAAGGCGGGCTTTCCGAAGCGCTTCGGCGCGGGTGTGATCACCACCTCGGGCGCGCTCGGCATCCTGATCCCGCCCTCGATCGTGATGGTGATGTATTCGGTCGCGACCAACACTTCGGTAGGCGCGCTGTTCATGGCCGGCGTGGTGCCCGGTCTGATCCTCGCCTCGATGCTGGGGCTGCTCACCTGGTACCGCGCGTGGAAGAACGACTATCCGCGGATGCAGCTGCCGGGCGGCCGCAACGGCGGGCAGGCGACGATCGCAAGCTTCGCCGGCCTGGCGGCCAGCCTGTTCTTCATCGCCGCGCCGATACTTGCCGCCTGGCTCTCGATCCGGCAGATGGACGGGGGCGGTGTGCTGACCGTGCTGTTCGGCATCGTGTGGCTGGTCGTTGCCAAACTGCTCACCCGCAGCGAGTTCGCCTTGCGTCTCGTCTTCACCCTTGCGTTCCTGCTGACACCGCCTTTGCTGCTGTACGCGATCAGTCTGCTCATCTATCGGGTGCCGGGGTATTCGGTGCCGGTGGTGCTGCTCGGCGCATGGCTGCTCGCGGCCTATCCGCTGGCGAAGAAGGCCGACCTGGTGCGCGGGTTCGGGTTCGAGGCGCGGCACGAGGCGCTGCAGGTATGGAACACCTTCTGGGAAAGCGTCTGGGGTTTGCTGCTGGTGATCGTAGTGCTGGGCGGCATCTATTCCGGCGTATTCACCCCGACCGAAGCAGCCGCGATGAGCGCGGTCTACGCCTTTGTCGTCGCCGTGTTCGTGTACAAGGACATGGGGTTGAAGCAGGTGCCGAAAGTGCTGCTCGACTCGGCCAACATGAGCGCGATGCTGCTCTACATCATCACCAACGCCGTGCTGTTCTCGTATCTGCTGACATCCGAGCAGATACCTCAGGTGCTGGCCGATTGGATGATAGGCAACGGCCTCGGACCGGTCGCTTTTCTGCTGATGGTGAACCTGTTGCTCCTGCTCGCTGGCAACGTGATGGAGCCTTCCTCCATCGTGCTGATCACCGCGCCCATGCTGTTCCCGGTGGCGATGAAGCTGGGCATCGATCCGGTGCACTTCGGCATCCTGATCACGGTCAATATGGAGATCGGCATGTGCCACCCGCCGGTAGGCCTCAACCTGTATGTCGCGAGCGGCCTGACCAAGATGGGGATCACCGAACTCACCATCGCCGTCTGGCCATGGCTGCTGACCATGCTCGTGTTCCTGGTCATGGTCACCTACATGCCGCAGATGTCGCTCTGGCTGCCGCGGCTGCTCGGCATGATGTAGGCGCACATCTCAATTTCCTTTGAGTGCGCTGGACGGCTATTGCGCGCTCTGCGCGCCGACCGCATCTTCTGTACGGATGAAAAGCGCATCTGTACAGAAGTTGCGGTTATGGATAAAAGCAAAAGCGGTTCTGGTTTGCCTGCCTACAAGATTGTCGGTCGGGCGCGGAAGCGTTTTTCATCCGCGCCCGACCGACAATCCGCGCGGACGGGGCGCCGTCCGTGCAAGTACCGGCGACGCAGTCCGACCGATGCGGCTGCGTTCGGCTATGACTGCAGGTTCGCCTCAGCCGTGCATGCTGTGATATTTCGCCATCAGTTGCTCTTTCGTTTCAGCATGGTTCGGATCCGGAATGATGCAGTCCGCCGGGCACACCACCATGCACTGCGGCTCGTCATGCGCGCCTACGCACTCGGTGCATTTCGCCGGATCGATGACATAGATCGGGCTCTCCGAAGTGATCGCCTTGTTCGGGCAGGGCTCGACGCAAGCGTCGCATGAAGTGCAGTCGTCGTTGATTGTCAGTGCCATTCGAATCTCCTAATTTTCCAAAGTTGAATTGCCGCGGGGCGGTCTTGCCTACACGAACTCGCTCGTATATGAAGTCAGCGCTTTCATGTAATTGGTGCGCTCGAACGCCGCCGGATCCGGGCAAGCCTGCTGGCTGAGCGAGCCTTTCATCTGTTCCACCGAATCGTACTCGCGCGCGGTCAGCCATGTCTCGACGCCGCTCACCAGGGCGGCCACGTGCTTCGGCCCTTTTTTCAGCAGGCTGCTCGCCAGCATGACGCAATCGGCGCCGGCCAGCAACAGTTTGAGCGCATCTTCCGCGGTATGCGCGCCGCCGGTGGCGGCGAGGCTGGCCTTCACGCGGCCGCGCAAAATGGCGATCCAGCGCAGCGCCAGTCGCAGCTCGTCCGAGTTGGAGAGGATCAAGTGGGGCGCGACTTCGAGTTCTTCCAGCAGGATGTCGGGCTGCACGAAGCGGTTGAACAGCACGAGTCCGGAGGCGCCGGCTTGCGCCAGTCGCGTGGCCATATTGGCCATGGCGCTGAAGTAGGGCGAGATCTTCACCGCCACCGGTATGGAGACGATGCCGCTGACTGAAGTTACCAGGTCGATGTATCGCTTTTCTATGTCGCTGCCCGTGTCTTTCGGGTCGGTGGCCAGAAAATAGATATTGAGTTCGATTGCGTCGGCGCCGGCTTGCTCCAGTTTCTTGGCCATTTGCGTCCAGCCCCCGCTAGTGTAGCCGTTCAGGCTCGGTATCACCGGCACTGAGAGCGCCTTCTTCGCATCGGCGATCAGTTTCAGATACTTGTCGGGACCGGCGTTGTGGTTCTGCATCTCGGGGAAGAAGCCGCTCGCCTCGGGCGACATCTCCGTCCCCGCCAGCATGAGTTTGTGGGCGGCCATCTCCTCATGCTCGATTTGCTCCTCGAACAAAGAGGGCAGCACAACGGCCGCAACGCCGGCATCTTCCAGCCGCTTCATGCTCTCGATCGAACTGGTCAGGGGCGAGGCCGCGGCCACGATTGGGTTCTTGAGCTCAAGGCCCAGATACCGGCTGCGCAGATCGGCGCTCATTGCTCCACCTCCTTCGGGTTGGACGCAGGTGCGGCGGGAGCCGCGCTAGCGCTGTCGTCCTTTGCGTTGTCGTCGGATACATGGCGCTGCACACCCGCGATCTGCTCGTAGAGCTGCCAGCGCGCGTCGGCATCGGCTTGAGCGGTCTTGGCGAGTTGCTTTGCCCGCGCCGGGTCGGCCTGGGCCAGCATCGCGTAACGGCCTTCTTTCATGGTGAAGCTCTCGACCGGCATCGTCGGTTTGCGCGAATCGAGTTTCAGCGGCTGGCTCGATCCGCCCATTCCCAGGCGCGGATCGTAGTGATATAGCGTCAGGTAGCCGCTCTTTACCGCGTCGCGCTGGTGGCTCATGCCGGTCGTCATGTCGATGCCGTGCGCGATGCAATGGCTGTAGGCGATGATGATGGACGGTCCTGGCCAGGACGCCGCTTCGCGGAAGGTGCGCACGGTGTGCACCGGATTGGCGCCCATTGCCACCTGGGCCACATACACGTTGCCGTAGGCCATGGCGATCATGCCCAAGTCCTTTTTGCCCGAGCCTTTGCCTCCTGCGGCGAATTTCGCCACCGCGCCGCGCTGGGTGGACTTGGATGCCTGTCCTCCGGTATTGCTGTACACCTCGGTGTCCAGCACCAGGATGTTGACGTTGCGGCCCGACGCCAGCACGTGATCCAGGCCGCCGAAGCCGATGTCGTAGGCCCAGCCGTCGCCGCCAAAGATCCACACGTCCTTCTTGACCAGCGCGTCGACCAGGCTCTCCAGGTGGCGGGCCCGGTCGGTGTCCAGCCCCGCCAGCTTCTCCTTGAGGGCGGCCACCCGTTCGCGTTGGTCGTGGATGCCGGCCTCGTCCTTCTGGTCGGCGCCCAGGACCTGTGCTGCCAGTTCCGGCCCCACCTG
>CAYNVY010000183.1:6868-8923 GCA_964400745.1 uncultured Enterobacteriaceae bacterium
GGAATTGCTGTACACCCCGGGGTCCAGCCCCAGGTGGTTGACGTGGCGTCCCGGGGCGAGCACGTGGTCCAGCCCGCCGTAGCCGATGTCGAAAGCCCAGCCGTCGCCGCCGACGATCCACACGCTGCGCGTGACCAGGCTGTCGGCGACCGCCAGCAGTTGCCGCGCCTGCGCGGATTTGCTCCGGGACAGGATGGACTTGAGCTGTACGACGCGCTCGCGCTGCAGGCGAATCTGCTCGTCGGACTCCTGCGCGCCCTCCAGAAGGGCGACCGACAATGTATCGCCGATTTCGGCGCTCAATGCGCGCACCAGCGACTGCGCCAGGTTGCGCTGCGCATCCAGCGCGAGGCGCATGCCGAGGCCGAACTCCGCGTTGTCCTCGAACAGGCTGTTGGCCCATGCGGGGCCCTGGCCGGCGCTGTTCTGCGCCCAAGGGGTGGAGGGCAGGTTGCCGCCGTAGATGGAGGAGCAACCCGTGGCGTTGGCCACCAGCAGGTGATCGCCGTAGAGCTGCGACAGGAGCTTGACGTAGGGTGTTTCGCCGCAGCCGGCGCAGGCGCCGGAGTATTCGAACAGCGGCGCGCGCAACTGCGAGCCTTTGATCAGATCGATGCTGTCCCACGACGGACGTGTCTCGGGCAGACCGAGGAAGAACCCGTAACTGCGCTGCTCAACCTCCAGGTGTTCGAGCTTGGGCTGCATGTTGATGGCTTTGTGCTTGACTGCCTCCTTGCTGCGCGTCGGACAGATGTCGACGCAAATACCGCAGCCGGTGCAGTCGTCCGGTGCCACTTGCAGGGTGTAAGCCCAGCCCTGGTACGGGCCGCCTTCTTTCGCCCTCCAGGGCACACTCTTGAAGCCCTCCGGCGCGCCTTTTATCTGGTCAGCGGGGTAGACGTTCATGCGGATGGCAGCGTGCGGGCACATCAGCGGGCACAGGCCGCACTGGGTGCAGATCTTCTCGTCCCAGATCGGTATTTCGTGCGCGATGCTGTGTTTCTCCCACTGCGAGGTCGCGGTGGGGAAGGTTCCGTCGATCGGCATTGCCGACACCGGAAGCAGATCGCCCTTGCCGTCGAGCATCATCGCGGTCACGCGTTGGACGAAATCCGGAGCCGCTTTAGACACCACCGGCCGGCGATGCAGCTTGGAGTTCGCACTGCCGGGTACCTTAACTTCGCGCAACGCCGCCAGCGATTGATCCACCGCGGCGAAATTTCGGCTCAACACGGTTTCGCCGCGCTTGCCGTAGGTCTTGCGGATCGAGGACTTGATCTTCTCTATCGCTTCGTCGCGCGGCAGGATGCCGGAAATCGCAAAGAAGCATGCTTGCGTTACGGTGTTGATGCGGCCGGCGAGTCCGGCCTCCTTGGCCACCGCAAGCGCGTCGACTACGTACATTTTGAGTTTCTTGGCGACGATTTGTTCCTGCGTTTCGAGCGGCAGCTTGTCCCAGACTTCGTCCGGTCCGTAGGGGCTGTTCAGCAGGAAAGTGGCGCCCGGGCGCGCTAGCGCCAGCACGTCGAGCTTGGCCATGAATTCGAACTGGTGGCAAGCGACGAAATCGGCCTGGCGGATCAGGTAGGTCGATTCGATCGGCTGCGGTCCGAAGCGCAGGTGCGAAATGGTGATCGCGCCCGATTTCTTGCTGTCATAGACGAAGTAGCCTTGCGCGTGTAGCGGCGTGTTTTCGCCGATGATTTTCACCGAATTCTTGGTCGCTCCGACCGTGCCGTCGGCGCCCAGGCCGTAGAACACGGCGCAGGTGACATCGTCCGGCTCGGTGTCGAAGCTCTGGTCCACCGGCAGCGACAGGCGGGTGACGTCATCCACGATGCCGACGGTAAAATGGCGCTTGGGTTGCGCCTGCGTCAATTCGTCCAGCGCGGCCTTGGCCATCGCCGGCGTGTATTCCTTGGACGACAGGCCGTAGCGGCCGCCGATGACTTTGGGCATCGCGTGGTCTTGCGGCCAAGCCTCGACCAGGGCGGCAATCGCATCCTGGGACATGGGTTCGCCTACGGCGCCCGGCTCCTTGGTCCGGTCGAGCAC
>CAYNVY010000184.1:0-8906 GCA_964400745.1 uncultured Enterobacteriaceae bacterium
GCTCGCGCTCCGGGCCAAGGAGAAGAGCGGCATCGGACAGGCGATCGACGTGTCTATGATGGAAGGACAGCTCGCGCTGCTCTCGACCATGATTTCCAACTACTGCGGCACCGGCGAGGTTCCGCGCCCCATGGGCACGGCCTACAAGGCGCTGCTGCCCTACCAGACGTTCCGGACCAAGACGCGCGATCTCGCGCTTGCCGTGGGCAGCGAAAAGCTGTGGAAGATCTTCTGCCCCATCATCGGCTGCCCCGAACTCGCCGACGATCCGCGTTTTCGCACCAATGTCCAGCGCGCCGAGAACCGCGACAGCCTGGTCGCAAAGCTGCAGCAGGTGTTCCTGACGCGCAGCTACGAGGAGTGGGAAGGCATCCTGACCAAGAGCGGGATTCCCGTCGGCGCCATCAACGACCTCGCCCAGGTGGTGGATCACCCGCAGGTCAAGGCGCGCGGCTCCATCGTCGAGATCGACCATCCGCGCGCGGGCAGGATGCGCGTCGTCGGCGTGCCGGTGCGCCTGTCGGCAACGCCGGGATCGGTGCGCACCGCCTCGCCGGCACTGGGAGAACACACCGCGGAAGTGCTGCGCGAACTGCTCGGTCTGAGCGCCGCGCAAATCGACGAACTGCGCGCGGCGGGCGCCCTGGGCTAGGGCCTGCCTTGGGTTATATGGCCTGCCCTGGCTTATAGCGCCTGCCGGCGCCGACCGCGGGCGGGAGCGGCTCAGTTGTTCTTCGCGCCCTCGTTCACCCAGACTTTGAGGGTTTCGATTTCCTTGGCCGCGAGCTTTTCCTTGCCGTGCGGCATCTGGATGGAGGCATGCACGCGCCCTTCGACCAGCATGTTGAGCGCGCTCGTGAGGGCGTCGCCGGGCTTCACCAGCGGGCCGAATTTGCCGCCTTTCATCAGGTTTTGATGGCTGGTGGTATCCAGGCCGCTGGCGGCCAAGCCCTTCTGTCCTGCCGCATGGCATTCCGAGCAGTTCTTGGCAAGTATCGGCTGCACGTCCTTGCTGTAACTGACGCCCGAAGGCGAAGAAGGCGCGCACGCGGTCAAGCACAGCGCCGCCGCGACCAGGGAACCTCTCGATACTGCCTTGAAGCCGGAACTCATGACCAATCTCCTTGTGGCGAATGCTGTGAATCTACCGCAGAGGACCGCCCATGGCAATCTGCCCCGGGGGCAATCGGCCTCAGCCTTCGATGCCGAAAGCGCGCTTCATGCCGCGCAAGGCTTCCTGGTGCGGGGTCCATTGCCGTCCGCCGATCACGCCGCCGTCGACCACCAGGTCGTGCGCGTTGATGAAGCTCGACTCGTCGCTCGCCAGAAACACCGCGGCCATGGCGATATCCTCGGTGAGCCCCGCGCGCGGTATGGGCTGCATCTTCGCCAGAGCGGCCTTGACCGCCTCGGCCGACTGCTCGGCCTGCTCCAGCGGCAAGCCGAGCGCCTTGCCGAAAATGCCGGTGGCGATGCCGCCCGGAGAAATCGAATTGACCCGCACGCCGCTCTCCCCGAGCTGCATGGCGACGCAGCGCGTCAAGTGCACCACCGCCGCTTTGGCCGCTGAGTAGATCATGGACGAAGACAGCCCGGCGCGGCTCGCGGCGACCGAGCCGTTGTTGATGATGCTTCCCGAGCGCTGACTCAGCATCACCGGCGCCGCGTGCTTCATGCCCAGCATGACCGAGCGCACCAGTACGGCCATGGCATGGTCGAAACCCTCGACCGGAATCGTCTCTATGCCGCCGACCGGCGCCGGTCCCCCGGCGTTGTTGAACAGGCAGTCGATGCGGCCGTACTTCGCGACCGCATAGTCGATCAGCGCCTTCACCTGCGCCTCGACCGTGACGTCCGTCTTCACGAAATCGCAGCCGGCGCCTATGGCCTTGGCAACGGCCGCGCCTTCGGCCTCGCGCCGCCCCGCGATCACCAGCTTCGCGCCCTCCGCCGCGAACATCTCGGCCGTGCGCTTGCCGATGCCGCTCGTCGCCCCGGTGATGATGCACACCTTGTCCTTCAGCCTTGCCATGCCGACCCCCTTATTTGCTTTCCATGACCCACACGCCGTTCCAGTCGCCCTCGGGCGGATGTTGCTTGAGGTATTCGCAGCGCTCGACATAGAGCTTGGCCGCCTTGTCCGCCGGATTCATCCCCACCACTTCGGAAAACTGCTTCACCGCGTCATTCCACTTCCCCTGCCGGTACTTAACGAGCCCGTCGCGAAAATATCCGAGCGCGTCGATCAGATGCGGATAGGTTTCGTCGGTGTGGTAGTCGAGCACTTCGTGCACCGCGACCGGCTGCGTCTTGCCCTTGACCACCACCAGGTCGAGTTCGCGCGTGCGGTAGGTGCCGCGCAGCTTGGCGTAGGTGAATTCGCTCACCAGGATATGGCTGCCGTACTGCTTGCACGCCGATTCCAGGCGCGAGGCGAGGTTCACCCCGTCGCCGATGATGGTGTAATCCATGCGCTTTTTCGAACCGATGTTGCCCGACACCACCATGTCGGTGTTAAGGCCGACGCCGATGTCGACCGGCATCTTGCCCTCGGCGGCGCGCTGGACGTTCCACGCCTTCAGCGCGCGCAGCATCGCGATCGACGCGCGCACCGCGCGGTCGGCATCGTCCTCGTGGCCGACCGGAATGCCGAATGCGGCCATGATGGCGTCGCCGATGAACTTGTCGAGCATGCCCTCTTCGTGCTGGATGCAATCCACCATCAGGGTGAAATACTCGTTGATCAGGGCCACCGTTCCCTGCGCGCCCAGCTGCTCCGTGATGGTGGTGAAACCGCGGATATCGGAGAACAGCACCGTCGCCATCACGCTCTGACCGCCGAGCAGCTCCGCCCCGCTCGCCACCAGTCGGTCGGCGATGCCCGGGTCCATGTAGCGCGACATGGTCGACTTCATGCGCTTCTCGCTGCTGATGTCCTCGATCAGGAGCATCGAGCCCAGGCGCTTCTTCTCCATGTTGGACAGGGGCAGGATGGTCACGTTGGCCGAGACTTTTTCCTCGCCCACGAAAAGCTCCGCGTCCATGAAACTGTCTGCGGCCCCGGTTTCGTCGACGTGCTTCAGCCGCTGCAGTATCCAGTCGTTCGCGCCGCCGAAGAAATCGGCCACCTGCCGGTGCAGAATCTCCCCCGGGCTGACCTTCAGAATTTTCAAGCCGGCGGCGTTGCAGGTGGCGATCTTGCCGCTGTCGTCGAGCGTGACGACAGCGTTCGACATCGACTCCAGCATCGCCTCGTTGTAGTTCTTCATGTTGTGCACGTCGGCGAACAGCTTGGCGTTTTCCAGCGCGATCGAAATCTGCGCGGTGAAAGCGCGCAGGCGCGACTCGTCCTCGTTGGTGAACGGCCCGCCGTGCTTGTTCAGCACCTGGGTCACGCCTATGGTCTTGCCGTGCTTGTTGACGATGGGCACGCACAGGATGGAGCGGGTGAAAAAGCCGGTCTTCTTGTCGAACGCCGGGTTGAAGCGCAGGTCGGCGTAGGCGTAGGGGATGTTGATCGCCTTGCTCGTGGTGAACACGGCGCCGGCGATGCCGAGGTGGTTGGGCAGGCGGATCTGCACCGATGCGAGCCCCTGCCCGACCTCGGACCACAGCTCGTTCGATTTCTCGTCGTTCAGAAACAGGGTAGAGCGCTCGGCGTTGAGCATGCGCGTCGCTTCTCCCATGACCTTCTGCAAGAGCGAGCCGAGCTTGATGTCCGCGGTCATTTCCGACACTACGTCGACGAATTCCATCTCCTGCTTGCGCACCGCCTTCATGCGCTCGATGAACACCGCCCCCTGCAGCGCGAGCGTGCCCTGCGTCGTCATCGCCTCGAGCACGTCCAGGTCGCGCTTGGTGAATCCGCCCTTCTTCTTGTTCAGGGTCTGCGCCACGCCGATGATTTCGCCTTTCACCGTGCGTATGGGCGTGCACAGGATGTTGCGCGTGACGAACCCGGTCTGCTCGTCCACCGAGCGGTTGAAGCGCTCGTCCGAATAGGCGTCGGCGATCAGCACCGATTCCCCGGAGGTGAACACGTAGCCGGCGATGCCGCTGGAGTTCAGGATGCGGATCTCGTGCTTGATGTTGCCCTGCGCCACGCGCGAATACAGCTCGTTGGTCTCGGCGTCGTTCAGAAACAGGGTGCCGCGCTCGGCTTCGAGTTCTGCGGTCGTCATTTCCACCAGGACCCGCAGCACGTCGTCCAGCGTGTCGTAGGCCGCCATTTTGCGCGATACCTGCAGCAGCAGTTCGACCAGCTTCAGCCGGCCGCGCACCGCCGAGCTCGCCTTTTTCTTCGGCTGCTTGCGCCGCCCGGCCAGCAGCGTGATTTCGGCAGTGGGTTTGACTTGTTCCATGGCCGCTACTTTACCCCCGACTCTACCTTGTTGGCGGGCGCCGCCTGCAGCTGCTCGCGCAGTTCGCGCACGGTAGCCTGAAGTTGCGCGATTTCCGCGTGATCCTGCGCCCGCGCCGCCGCGACGGCGCTCTGCTTGGAGAAATTGGCCAGTTCCAGCGCTTCGCGCAGGGTCGCCGTGGTCGCGCGCAACTGCGATATCTCGTCCTGGGCCGTCACTACTGCCTGGCGCACCGCCGTCTCCTCTCCCAGCCGCGCGGCCTCCAGGGCGTCGCGCAAAGCCCCGACATTGGCCTTCAGCTGCTTGATCTCGTCCAGATTGGCCGACTGTGCGAGCCGGGCAGCCTCATCGCGCCTGATCGGCCACTCCTGCAGTTCGTCGCGCAGCGCGGTGATGGTCGCCTTGAGCTGCGCGATCTCGGCGTTGGCCACCGATACCCCCTGCCGGACCGCCTCGCCGGTATCGCGCCGCGCCAGTTCCAATTGCTCGCGCAGCGCGAGCACCGTATTCTTCAAATCGCGGAGTTCGGCCAGGCCGAGGCCGGCGGTTTCGGTGTCTGCAGCCATGCGCCTATTCTAATACCGGCGCGCGATTCGGGTAACCTTGTTCGGCCGACACTATGCCCGGACGGCCTTCTCCGGCTGCCGCCTCTATTTGGCCGATGGAAGCGGCAAACGCGGCATTTCGAAACGGTCGGTGATGCGCGTATAGCCACCCCTGCCCGCCAGGCGGCCGATGGGGTTGACCTTGGAGACATCGACGTGAAACTGCGCGTCGACGATGCCCTCATGGTAGTGGAAGTAGACGATCTCGCCGATCACCATCTTGTAAGGTATGCGGCCGAGTTCCAGGATCTGCAGCAAGCGGCACTCGAGCGCGATCGGCGCTTCTGCGATGCGCGGCGGGCGCACTTTCTTCGACGCGAGCATGGTGAAGCCCGCCTCGGCAATCTCGTTCACTCCGCGCGGGTAGTCGATCGCGCAGACGTTCATTTTGTCCTTGATCGCATCGCTCACGATGTGCACCACGAACTCCGGAATTTCGAGGATATTCGAAACCGTGTCCTTGACACCGCCGCCCCCGGCCTTGGCGCCGACCGAAAACATGACCATCGCCGGGTCCGCGCCGATGCCGTTGAAAAAACTGTAGGGCGCGGCGTTCGCCCCCTGGCTGCCGAGCGTAGTCACCAGCGCAATCGGACGCGGCGTGATGCTCCCTATCAGCAGCTTGTACTGCGTTTGCGCGTCCAGCTTATCGGCGTCGAATTCGGTCATGTCAATTCCCGTGCAGTGAGTGATGGCGCTCAATCTAACGCCTTCCCTGCGTGGAGGCAAGACGTTCGGCGTGCAGACGTTCGGTGTGCAGACGCTCTGCGCGCAGACGTTCGGCGTGCAGACCTTCGGCGCGGGCGATCGCGGCGGACAGTTCCTTGTACTGCTGCGATCCGGGCTCCAGCGCCGTCAGCAACTGACGCCAGTAGGCTTCGGCCGCGGCGTAATCGCCCTTTTCGTATTCGGCGCTTCCGGCCATCTCCAGCGCCTTGGGATGATTCGGCTTGAGCGCCAGCGCGCGCTCTATGAGTTCGCGCGGCCTGCCGGCGAGCTTGCCTTGCTGGGTCATGCCGAGCGCGTCGGCGTATTCGCACCACACCGCCGGATCGTTCGCGACTTTGGAGGGCAGCGCGAGCGCCTTGGCGTAAGCCTGCGCGGCCTCGTCAAAATGGTCCATCTCGAACTGCAGGCGCGCGAGTATCACCCAGGCCCGCGCGTCGCGCGGCCGCTTCTCGACGTGCGCACTCAGGCGGCGCGCGAGGGCCGCCGCTTCGGTCTTGCTGTTTGCGGCTTGCGCAAGGTCGGGCGGAATTTGGTCCGTTGCATCCGGCGCGCCTGAACCCAAGCCCGCGGTCAGCGCGACAGCCAGGGCCGCAAGCAGTGCAATCGATGCGGCTGCAACAAAAAAGCGGGCAACGCCCGCTCTTTTGAAGAACTCAAACATCGCTCACTTCTTTTCGGCCGCAGCCGGCGCCGCCGCAACCCTGGCTGCGCCGCGCTTCGCGCCTGTGGCCTCTTCCAGCATTTTGATCGCTTCCTGCGCAATGGCCATCGACTTGTTGATCGACTCCGTGGCCGCATCCGGATTGTGGAACGCCGCCCCGTTCGATGCGGTCCACCATTCCCAGTGGATCTGCGCCTCGTAGTGCTTTTCGCGCATCGGATTGAGCGCCGCGTCTTCCACGCCGGCGGCCTTCGCCTCCTCGAACTTGTCCACCATGCGCGTGAGCCAGAACTCGGCTTTGCGCAGCTTGCCCTGCACGCGCGCGTTGAGCGAATCCATCACGTACAGCGCCTGCTTCTCGCTCCAGTCGCCGTGGCAGGTAAGGCAGGTCTGCTTGATGTAATGGCGCGGACTGGTCTGCCAGTGCGAAGTATAGGTCTTGCCGGTCTTGGCATCCTTCATTTTCGGCATGTGGCACTGATGGCATTCGACCCCCGCTTTCTGGTGCTTGGAGTTGTAGTAGTTCTCGGTATCCGGATGCTGCCCCTTCCACAGCATCGCGCCGGTGATCCCGTGCTTGAAGTCGCGGAACTTGAGATCCGAGTAGTGCTTGGCGATCTGATTCACGTCCTTGAACGGGAAGTGATTGGTGCGCTGGTCGTCCATGCCGATCGGCTTGCCGGTGGTTGGGTCCGTGCCCGGATTGCAGTTGTACTCCACGTGGCACTGCCCGCACTGAAGCTTGGTATCGTAGCGATCGAGCAGCGCGATTTTTCGCGTGTGGCCGCGCACGCCGAGTTCCCTGACGTCGATCTTGGCGGCGCCTGCGTCCTTGTGCCACAAAGTGTCCTTTTCCGGGCGCGTGAGGGCCTGGATCAGTCCGTCGCGCACCACGCGCGGCTTGGCCGAGTGCGGGTCGTGGCAGAAGAAGCAATTGAGCGCGTGGTTCACTTCGCGCGCCATTTCGACCACCTTCGACGTCCTGCTCCATTTTGCCGTCGGCGCCGGATCGCCCATATAGGCCCAGTCGAGAATATGGTCCTGCGTCTTGCACGACAGGCAGACCGGATTGGCCGCGGCGGCGGTGCCCGGCTTGAACGGTTTGTGATCGCTGTGGCCCGGATACTGGTCGGTGACCGTATCCCAGAGCTTGAAGTTGCCCCCGGCGCGGGTCAGGGACTGCCAGCCGTCCTTGGCGACGAAGCGGCCGCCGAAGGCGCGGTCCACCACGAACTGGTCGTACACCATGAACGCGTGCGAACGCGGCACGTTGTGCTCGCGGGTGAAGCCGTGGGGCACCATCAGCTTGTCCCAGGCCGGGTTAGGCGACGGCCCCGCGGCCTGCGATTTCTCGGAGCGCGCGATCTTGTTCCAGTTCATGGTGTACATGGTCTCGAACTGATTCTTGTGGCAGCTGCCGCAGGCGGCCGGATCCACCTTGGTGACCGGCCGCGCCTTGGCATCCGCGAGGTGCTTGTCGATGCCCTCATGGCAAGTGTTGCAGCCTACGCCCTTGTGCTTGCCATCGGCATGAAACGCCTTGATCGGGGCGTGGCAGCCGTAGCAGACCGATGCGTCGACCGCCTGCGACTTGCCGGGTTTCGCCTTCGCATTCTTGGCCATGGCGATTGGCGCGCTGACGCACAAAGCCAGCATGATTGCCGCAATGCGCGCCAGCTTGATGAAGGAACCGAACCGCATGATGATTCTCCCTGTGAACTGTTGTTTTTTCCGGGTATGGTCCGGCCCGGATCGAAGCGATTTGAATTTAACCATCGCGACAATGCGGGTAAATACCCACTTGGGGGTAGTTGCTGCGCCGACTGCAGGGCTTCTCACATATAATTCCGAGTCCGATTTCCAAGAAGGCCTGCGATGAACCAGCCGCGCGAACTCAACACCACCCTGGTCAGTGAACTCAAGGCCCTGCTCGGCGAGCGCGCGACGACGGCGCGCGGCATCTGCGAGCAGCACGGCAAGGACGAATCCTATCTGCCCGAGGCCGCACCCGACGCCGTGGTGTTTCCGCACACCACCGAGGAAGTGCGCGATGTCGTCAATATCTGCCGCCGCCACCGGATTCCGATGATCCCCTACGGGGTCGGCACCTCGCTCGAGGGTCATATACTGGCGGTGAAGGGCGGCGTCTGCGTCGACGTGAGCCAGATGAACAAGGTGCTCGAGGTGCACGAAGCCGACCTGGACGCCGTGGTGCAGGCCGGGGTGACGCGCAAGCAGCTGAACGAACACATCCGCCACACCGGGCTGTTCTTTCCCATCGATCCGGGCGCCGACGCCACCATCGGCGGCATGAGCGCGACGCGCGCCTCGGGAACCAACGCGGTGCGCTACGGCACCATGCGCGAAAACGTCATCTCGCTCACCGTGGTGCTCGCCGACGGGCGCATCATCAAGACCGCCCGGCGCGCGAAAAAATCGGCGGCCGGCTACGATTTGACGCGCCTGTTCGTCGGCTCCGAAGGCACCCTGGGCCTCATCACCGAAGTCACGGTCAGACTGTATGCGGTTCAGGAAGCGAAGTCCGCCGCC
>CAYNVY010000185.1:0-8901 GCA_964400745.1 uncultured Enterobacteriaceae bacterium
TTCGTGTTTCAGGCGCCCTACCTGATCCCGTGCTTGAACGCCACCGCCAACGTGCACCTGCTGCCCATGCTCGCCGGCGGCTCGAACGCGTCGGCGCGCAAGCGCGCCGGCGAACTCCTGCTGGCGCTGGAGGTGTCGCATCGCGCCAGCGCCGCCGTGTCGCAACTCTCCGGTGGCGAGCAGCAGCGCGTCGCGATCGCGCGCGCGCTCGCGAATCAGCCGCCGGTGATCCTCGCCGACGAACCGACCGCGCCCCTGGACAGCGAGCGCGCGCTGAACGTGATCCGCATCCTCAATCGCATGGCACAGCAGTACCAGACGGCGATCATTATCGTCACCCACGACGAGAAGATCATCCCCACGTTCAAGCGGCTCTACCGGATAGTGGATGGCCGCACGCACGAGGAGGCGGGAGAAGGAAGGGCGGCCTGATCGCCCTCAGGCCGGGCGCTGCTTCGGTTTCGCTTTTTTCTTGGGTTGCGGCAGCAGGCGCAGCAGGTCCTGGCGCAGCGGTATCTTCTCGTCCATTTGCTCCGAGATGCGCTTGCACACGCCGCGGCAGAGTTCCACCATGGCCGGGTCGGCCGCGCGGTAATAGACCTGATTCCCCTCCTTGCGCCGCGAGAGCACGCGGCTGCGATGCATCATTCCCAGGTGGCGCGAGACGTTGGTCTGCGTCGCACCGGTTTCTTCGACGATCTGCGTAACCGTTTTCTCCGTTTCGCAGATGCAATGCATGATCCGCAGCCGCATCGGCTCGGATAGCACGCTGAAATACGCCGCTACCGCATCAAAGGCATCGCCAAGCTGATTCATCTTGTTTCCCGGAGGGACTCGTATGCGGGGTGACTATATGAGTGCTCGCGCATGTTGTCAAATAACCGGTTCGCGCGGCCCCATTGTTTCATTGTTTGTGCGCAGGGCTCCTGGCGCAGCCCGCCCTACCTTAACGCTGTTTGCGAGGTTGTCATCACAATTTCTGATGGGGTGAATCGCTTCTTACAATTTTACTCGGCAGGAAGCAAGGAACAGTATATGCGCACTCACGCATATACGCATAGACGAGAATTTAGACAGAGTTTATATCTTCACATCGCGCCGGCGGCCTCCCTGCATCGCCATATTTCATGACTAGTGCAGGCTCCGCAAAGCGCGTCAAACCGCAGGAGATGCTGATAGTGCGCACTGGAATATTCGTGGCTGCCGTGATGGCTTCCATGCTGCTCGTAGCCGCGGCCAAGGCCGCGCCTGCGCCCGCACCGGCGACGGCACCCGAACCGGCAACGGCCAAGGTAGTGAAGAAGTCCACCGCGGACCACAGCAAATTCAAGGAGCTGGACAAGGAATTCAGCACCGGCCCCGAAGTGACCAAGGCCTGTCTCAGCTGCCATACCGAAGCCTCCAAGCAGCTGCACAAGACGCAGCACTGGAAGTGGGAGTTCAAGAGCCCCGAGGGACAGACGCTGGGCAAGAAGCACGTCATCAACAATTTCTGCACCTCGGTGGCGTCCAACGAAGCCGGCTGCAACACCTGCCACATCGGCTACGGCTGGAAGGACGACAAGTTCGACTTTACCTCGGAGGTCAACGTCGATTGCCTGGTTTGCCACGACACCACGGGCAAATACACGAAGCCTTCCGGTTTTGCCGGAAACGTCGTCACCAAGGACACCGAGTTTCCTCCCGGCTCGGGCAAGATCGTAAGAGGCATCAACCTGAAGCCGATCGCGCAGAAGGTCGGCAAGACCAGCCGCGCGACCTGCGGCGCTTGCCATTTCAACGGCGGCGGCGGCGACGGCGTGAAGCACGGCGACCTGGACAGTTCGCTCGAGTCGCCGGAGAAGGCGCTCGACGTGCACATGGACGCGGAGGGGCTCAATTTCGTCTGCGCGACCTGCCACGAGACTGAAGATCACAAAGTCCCAGGCAGCCGCTATGCGCCCACGGCGCAGGACAAGGGCGAAGCGCACCTGCGCGGCAAGGGATACAAGACCATCCCGACCACCTGCCAGGCCTGCCACGGCCAGGCGCCGCACAAGAAGATCGCCAAGCTCAACGACCACACCGACAAGGTCGCCTGCCAGACCTGCCATGTGCCCACTTATGCGCGCGGCGGCATTCCCACCAAGATGTCCTGGGACTGGTCCACCGCGGGCCAGCGGGGCCCGGACGGCAAGCCGCTGATCAAGAAGAACGCCGAAGGCCACGTGATCTACATCGGCACCAAGGGCGACTTCACCATGGCCGAAAACGTCGTGCCCGAATACATGTGGTTCAACGGCAGGGTGAAATACACGCTGCGCGAGGACAAGATCGAAAAGGGCGACAAGCCGATCCAGATCAACCGCTTCGAGGGCGGTGCCGGCGACGGCAAGTCGCTGATCTGGCCGGTCAAGGTCTTCCGCGGCAAGCAGGCCTATGACCCGGTGAACAAGACGCTGGCCGTCACCCATCTGGCGGGAGCCGATGACAGCGCCTACTGGACCAATCTGAACTGGGAGAAAGCCGTCGCGACCGGCATGGCCACGGTCAACGCCTCCTTCTCGGGCAAGGTCGATTTCATCGAGACCGAAAGCAGCTGGCCGATCACGCATATGGTGACGCCGGCCAAGGACGCGCTGCGTTGCGTCGCCTGCCACGCGTCTAACGGCCGCCTGGAAAAAGTGGGCGGCATCTATATCCCCGGACGCGCCAGCGACCACTTCGGTTTGCTCGACACCGGCGGCTGGGCCATCGCGGCGCTGACCCTGCTCGGCACGCTGGGCCACGGCCTGGGACGCGTCGTCCTCGGCAAGCGCAAAAAATAGGAAGGAACAGAACATGGCACGCATGTACATCTTCAAGCGCTTCGAACGTTTCTGGCACTGGGCCCAGGCCGGGCTGATCATTTTCATGCTGCTCAGCGGCTTCGAGATCCACGGCACCTACATCATGCTCGGGTGGGAAAAAGCCGCGAGCCTGCATACCACGGCGGCGTGGACGCTGATCGGCCTCTGGCTGTTTGCGATTTTCTGGCACTTCACCACCGGCGAGTGGAAGCAATACATCCCGACGACCAAGAATATCTTCGCCGTGATGAGCTATTACTCGGTGGGGATCTTCAACAATGCGCCGCATCCGTTCCGCGCCACCCAGCTGAGCAAGCACAATCCGCTGCAGCGCCTGGCCTATCTCATGGTGAAGCTGTTCATCAATCCGCTGATCTGGGTGAGCGGTCTGCTCTATCTCTACTACAACGAACTCGCTGCATCGAAAATCCCGGGGCTCGCAGCGCTGGATCTGGGCTCGATCGCGATCGTGCACACCGCGGCGGCGTTCATGATGCTCGCATTTCTCATCGGCCACCTCTACCTCGCCACCACCGGGCATACGCCGCTCGCGCATATCAAGGCGATGATCAGCGGCTGGGAGGACGTGCACGAGGAGCCGGGCCGGAAGTCGCCGCACGAGGCCGCCTGAGCCGCCCGGCCCACCGAATAGATGTGAATGAAATGGGTGAATTTTCCACTTGTCGCAGCGTCATAACCATACGGAGTATTGAATGAACAAGACCGTATCAAAAAACTTGGCCATCGCGCTTATGTCAGGGCTGGCGTTCCCTATCGCGGCACAGGCCGCGGATGACGTATTGATGAAGAAGATCGATGCGCTGTCGAAAGAACTGGAGCAATTGAAGCAGCAGGTCAAGGCTAACGACGAAAAGGCGAGCAAGGCGGCGCAGGCGCTGAAGAGCGAAACCAAGCAATCGTACGCGAGTGAAATCGAGGATTTGAAAGGCCAGATGAAGAAGGCCGAAGACAAATCCCTCGAAAAATGGCTGACCGTGGGCGGCGATTATCGCTTCCGCGTGGATTCCATGCGCGGCGAAACCGCGGCCTTCACCGACGTGAACGCGACCTTCGCCAATGCCGCGCAGAAGCTTCAGGCGGATTTCTTCGCCAACCCGTCTACAGCCGGCGGCACGTCGACCTACTTCGGCGCGGCGGCGGCGGGCGGCATGTCCACGGCGGGAGCGCTCAGCGCCCTGATGAATTTTTCGCAAGGGATGGCGGCGGTCAGAACCGTCGACCAGGCCAACGCATTTGTGTCGAATCCGGGCAATGCGGGTCTGATCCGCGGCATAGGCGGATTCGCGGTCCCGGTGCCTGCCTACAAACCGGAAAACTCCACGCTCTACACCAACCGCCTCGGCCTCGACCTGCATGCGAAAGCGACGCAGGACGTCACCGTGAACGCGCGCATGGTGATGTACAAGACTTTCGGCTCCCAGGACGACAAGGCCGTCGACAACGGCGGCAACGCGCCATTCTTCGCCGATCGCGTCGGCGTGTTCGACGGCACCCTGGGCCACGTGCCCTCCAGCAGTTTCCTCAACGTCGATCGCGCGTACGCGACCTGGAGCAACATCGCCGACAAGGACATCTGGTTTTCGGTCGGACGCCGCCCGTCCACCAACGGCGCGCCGAGCAACCTCAGGCTGAACAACCCGCGGCCGGGCAACGGCGGCACGCCCTCGCTGCTGGTCGACTACGCTTTCGACGGCATGACGCTGGGCTATGCGCCGGACATCGACGCGTTGCCGGGTGCTTACGGCAAGGTTTGTTACGGACGCGGCTTCGAGAGCGGCTTTCGCAACACGCCGGGCAATTCGCTCGCCGACACCGACATGCTGGGCGTGTCGGTCATTCCGATCGATACCGATCCGCTGCGCGTCTGGCTGCAGTGGAACCGCGGCTTCAATATTTTTGATGCCCCGAGCATGAACAACACCTACTTCGGGAACACCTCTCCCAAGATCAACCTTGGCGATATCCAGTGGCTGGGCGCCGGCGCCATGAGCACGCTGAAAAAAGTGGGTCCGGGCGACCTCAATTTCTTCGGCGACATCGCCATCAGCCAGACCCGTCCGAGCCAGAACGTCTCGTCCCAATTCGGGTTCCAGGGGCTGCTGACCGGCAGTTTCTTCGGCCCGGAAGCGCCGAGCAACAAGAAGGGCACGGCGGTCGCCCTGGGCGCGCGCTACGACCTGCCGTCCAAGACCAAGCTAGGGCTGGAATACAACCGCGGCTCCAGGGACTGGATCACCTTCGCGCCTGCGGCGGACGATATGTGGACCTCGAAGGTGGGGACTCGCGGCAATGTATGGGAGGGGTACCTGATCCAGGAACTGAACGCCAAGCCGATCTCGTCGCACTTCAGCAAGTCGTTCTTCCGCATCGGTTATCAGTACTACGATTTCGAGTACACGGGCAGCAACAATTGGGTAGGCGCGCCGGTCAAGATTGCCGACGTCGCCGGCCAGATGATGACGACCACGCCGCTGAAGAAGGCATACAACCTGTATGCCACCTTCGAGGTGAAGTTCTGAGCTGATGGGGCATGAGGAGAAGTCCCCCAAGGGGACTTTCCCCTCAAGGGGGATCGAGACCTTCGGGGCGTATCCCCTCGCGTTGTAACACGTACTTTTTGTAACACGTACTAAAGGAGTTTGCGATGAACAAGAGCGTTTCAGCATTAATTCTGTCTGCGTTGATGGCGGTGTCCGGCCTCGCATTCGTACCCACGGCTTCCGCCCAGGCGGTGACCATCGTCGGCGCCGTCACCAAAATCAAAGTGGCGCCGGACGGAAAATCCGCCACCGCGATTCTGAAAGACAACAAGTCCGGGGAAGCCGTCACCATCAACATTACCGATGAACTGACTTTGGACAAATTCAAGGACAAGCGCATTGTCGAAGGCGACGAAATTCGCACCAAGTTCGAGAAATCCGGCGGAGGCAACGCCAGCAAGAGTTTCAAGAAGACCGCAGGCTGCTGAGCCGGCCGAACACGGCGGAATTCGAACGGGCAGGGCCAGGGAGTTCGATAGCGCGGTCTCCCTCCTCCCCCTTGGGAGGCCGCGCGCCCTGTTCCTGTCGCAAGAGGACAGGTTCTGTTTTGCAAACGGGGGCTGCATTTGCAGTGTGCGCAAACTGTACATTGGAGAGGTAATCGATCATGCAAAAGCTTCGGGTGTTGTCTGTTTCAATCGCGACTCTGATCAGTTTGGGATTGGCCTCAGGGGCCGGTGCCGACGAGTTGAAAGGGCGGGTCAAGTCGGTTGCCAGTGTCGCGCGTACCATCGCCGTCGAGCTCGAGAACAAGAGTGTAGTCGTGGTCAAGGTCGACGCAAGCACGCAGTTCCAGAACGCCGCGTCGATCACCGATTTCATCCCCGATGAAGTGGTTGCAGTCGACTATACCAAGTCGGGACCGGAAAACCGCGCCAAGACGATCAGCAAAGTAATCGCGCCGCCTCCGGCCGGAGTGAGCCGCATTGCCGCTGCGGCGCTGCGGGATCTGATAAAGAAAGGTGGGGACAAGTTTCTGCTCATCGACTCCCGCCCGCCGGTCCGATACAACGAAGCGCATCTCCCGGGCGCCATTTCGATCCCGCTCGATGCAATGGAAAAGGAAGCCGAAAAGCGGCTGCCGGCCGACCGGGATACGACCCTGGTGTTCTATTGCGGCGGCCTCTCATGCGGCCTCAGTCCTAAATCGGCGTCCATCGCGGTGAAGCTCGGATTCAAGGATGTACGGATGTTTCAGGAGGGCGAACCCGGGTGGAAGAAGCTCACCTATCCGCTGGAGGCCAGCCTCGCGTTCGTCAAGAGCGGCAATATTGTCCTGATCGACCTCAGGAGCGCGCAGAAGGCGAGAGCGGGCCATATTCCGCGCGCAGTGAGCATCCCCGCATCCACGCTCAGCGCTGCGAGCGACCGCTTTCCTGAATTCATGGGCGCCCCCGTCGTTTTCTACTCGGACAACGAGGGCGAATTGACCGCGGCGCTGGAACTGATGCGCGACTGGGGCTACACGAACGCGACGACATTCGCGGGCGGGGTCGGCGCCTGGCAGTCGGCGGGAAATCAACTGGTCGCCGGCGCTGCGCCGACTACGATAAGCTATGTGCGCAAGCTCGCAGAGGGCGAGGTGTCGATCAAGGCATTCGAGGAAATCGTCAAACTCGGCTCACATACCGTAATCGACACCAGAACGGCCGATGAGTTCGCCAAGGGGCATTTCCCCAACGCCATCAACATTCCCTCCGAAGAAATGGCCGCGCGCTATGCGGAAATTCCCGCAGGAAAGCAGGCCATTGTTCACTGCGCCACCGGCACCAGGGCGGAAATGGCTTACGACGTTCTCAAGGAGAAGGGGGTCAAGGCGCAGTTCCTCATGGCCAATGTGGAATTCGCCTCGGGCAACAAATGGGTGATCCAGCAATAGTCTGAAGCGTAGCGCCTTGCTACGGTTTTCTCGCGATCATCCCGATCAGGGCCGAGGGTCCGCGATGGCCGGACCCTTCGGCGATGTCGTCGTCATATTCCGCCATCTGCTCCAGGTCCCAGCCGAAAAACGCCGCGCGCAGGAGTTCCGGCGTGTACAGGTGCTCCGCCTGCGGCGGTCCGCCAGTCTTGTACGCCAGCTGGCGCGGCGTGTAGCCGTGCAGCAGGATGCGCCCGCCCGCGCGGGTGGCGCGCTGCATAGCGGCGAACTGGCGCAGACGCTCCTCGGGGGTGGCAAACTGGATGAAGATGCCGACCACCCAGTCGAACGCGTTCTCCATCTCCGCCGGCGGCCAATCCGGCGCGAGCAGGTCGCCCAGCATGAAATTGACCTCGACGCCGCGACCGGACGCGAGTTTGCGCGCCTTGGCCACGGCAACGGGGGAAATTTCCACTGCCGTGACTTTCAGCCCCTGCTCGGCCAGCCACACCGAATTGCGGCCTTCGCCGTCGGCGATGGAGAGGGCCGTGCTGCCGCCCTCGAACAGGTGCGCCCGCCGCGCGAGAAAGCGGTTGGGTTCGATGCCGAAAAGATAATCATCCCCGGCGTCGCGATAACGGGCGTTCCAGCGTGCTTCATGGTCCATGGCGTCTCCTCGGCATCGTCTTCAATTTCGCATTGCGTGAATTCCGTGGCGAAGTGCGATTCGTCACGGAAAGAATCATTGCCTCGGCACCATAGCATAGCGCGGCAAAAGCCGGCGTAGCGGCCATTGGTGCCTTCGGGAGGACGCTGTGTGACACAGGTCACCGACTTTGATCCGGCCTTGGGTTCCAATCGCGGAGTTGAAGCATGCCTTGCTTCCGCCACTGGAAAACTCTCATGAAAGCAAACGTTGGAACCATCGATCGCGTGCTGCGCATTCTGGCCGGCGTCGTCCTGATCGCGCTTGCCGCGACCGGCACCGTCGGACTTTGGGGCTATGTGGGCGTGGTGCCCCTGTTGACCGGCTTGTTCCGCTTCTGCCCGGCGTATCCGCTGCTGGGCATCAATACCTGCGGCATGAACAAGGAGGCGAAACCGTAGACCCCGGTTGAGTCTCTCGATCTGCGCCGGCGACATGATTGCGTCGCTGCGCACCGGCAGCGCGCTGGCGCCGCCGGTGCCATGTTCGCTCGCCTGAAAAGTGCAAAATTCTCTTTATTTTCAAGCCTATCATTTGATGCAGATCATGTTTCACTGCGCTCGACGGCGTAAATTGTCGCGAGGGTTTCTTATTGTTTGCAACGAAGGAGAATGGCAGTGAAGCGCTTTATCCAGGGGATAGCAATCGCAGCGTGGACCATCCTGTCTGCCGGGTCGGCGACAGCGGCGCAGGACCACTCGAGTTTGGTCAACGGCCCGTTCAAGACAGGACCGGAAGTCACCAAGGCCTGCCTGCAGTGCCACGAGCAGCAGGGCAAGGACTTCATGAAGACCCAGCACTGGACCTGGAGCGTGAATCAGGACATTCCGGGCAAGGGCAAGGCGGATCTGGGCAAGAAGAACGCGATCAACAACTATTGCATCGCGCTGCCGAGCAACAATCCGCGCTGCACCAGCTGCCACGCCGGTTACGGCTGGAAAGACGCCT
>CAYNVY010000186.1:0-8755 GCA_964400745.1 uncultured Enterobacteriaceae bacterium
CGACGTACCCCATGTACAGCATCGGCGGATGGATCACCATGCCCGGGTCCTGCAGCAGCGGATTGAGGTCGCGCCCGTCGGTCGCGGCGGGCAGCAGGCGATCGAACGGATTGGAGGTGAATATCATGAAGGCGAAAAAACCGACGCTGATCAGGCCCATGATGCCGAGCACGCGCGAGAGCATCTCTTCGGGCAGGGTGCGGCTGAAAATGCTCACCGCGCCCATCCACAGCCCCAGCATCAGCGTCCACAGCAGCAGCGAGCCTTCGTGGCCGCCCCAAACGCCGGAAATGCGGTACTCGAGCGGCAGTTTCGAATTCGAATGGTCGGCCACGTACTTCACCGAAAAATCGTTGGTGACGAAAGCGTAGGTCAGGCAGGCAAAGGCGATCACGACCAGAAACAGCAACAGCAATGCCGACGGCCGCGCCACCGCCATCCAGGCGCGGTTGCCGCGGGCGGCGCCGACCAGGGGCAGTACGCCCTGCATGAGCGCGACGCACATGGCGAGGATCAGAGCGAAATGTCCGAGTTCGGGAATCATCGCGTCACCTGCGCCGGGGGTTGGATTACGGTTTGCGCGGTCTTGGCGCTTGCCTTGTCGATCGCATCCTGCGCCGCAGGCGGCATGTAATTCTCGTCGTGCTTGGCCAGCACTTCCTCGGCGCGGAACAGCCCGTCCGTGCCCAATCGGCCCTGGGTCACCACGCCTTTGCCCTCGCGAAACAGGTCGGGCAGGATGCCCTTGTAGAGCACAGGCAGGCTCTTGGCCGTATCGGTCACCACGAATCTCACGGTCACGCCGTCGGGCTCGCGCTTCACGCTTCCCATTTCGACCAGGCCGCCGATGCGAAAGCTCTTGCCGACCGGCGCCTCGTTTGATGCAACCTGGGTGGGCGTGAAAAAGAACACCAGGTTCTTTTGAAATGCGGAGAGCACCAGTGTGGCGGATATCGCCAGACCGGCTACGCCGACCCCGACCAGTACAAAACGCTTATGCCTTGGTTTCATTGTTTCTCCCTCGTGCTGCGTAATATTTCGTGAGACTTTCGATCACCCCGCGCCGGCGCATGACCAGCGCCACGATCTCCGCCACCATGACCACCAGGGTCACCGCATAGGAACCCCATACGTACAGGCCGTACCCGCCCATGGCCAGGAAGTGCGACCAACTCTGCCAGTTCATTTTCGTCCACCTATTTCAGCCATCACCCATTCCGTGTGGCGCTCGCGCTCGAGAATCACGCTGCGCACCCGCGACAGCGCCGCCGCGATGCTGTACATCCAGAAACCCAGCGCCATGACGATCATGCCGGCGAACATGGTCATCGCCATGGTCGGCGCGCTCTTCATGCTGACCGACGACCCCTGGTGCAGGGTGCTCCACCATTGCACCGAAAAATAGATGATCGGTATGTTGATCACCCCAACCAGCGCGAGCACCGCGCCGGCCTTGTCGGCCCGGCGCTGGTCGTCGATCGCCGCCTGCAGCGCCATGAATCCTATGTACAGGAAAAGCAGGATAAGTTCCGAAGTCAGACGCGCGTCCCACACCCACCAGGTGCCCCAGGTAGGTTTGCCCCACAGCGCCCCGGTCCAAAGCGCGATAAAGGTGAAAATCGCGCCGGTAGGCGCGAGCGCCGTCGCCCACATCGAAGAAAGCCGGGTGTTGAACACCAGTCCGACTCCGCACCAGAAGCCCATCACCAGGTAGATGAACATCGACATCCAGGCCGCCGGCACGTGGATGAAGATGATCCGGTAGGACTCGCCTTGCTGCGCGTCTGTAGGCGCGATGAAAAAGCCGATATACAGACCGACGATGCAGAACAAAACGGCCAGCGCGGCGAACCACGGCTGCATGCGCCCGGCAAGCGGATAAAACGTCTGCGGTGACGAGAAATAGAACAGGCTTGATTTTTTCGATTTGCTCATAGCACTCTCATTCCATCGCGATGCGCAGGGCCGCTGCGCTCGCCCAGGGCGCGAGCACAAGCGCCAGCGCCAGAAACCCGCCGAGCAGCAACAGATGCGCCTCCGCGCCCGTGCCCGCTGCGACCGCCCCGACCGAGCCGGCGCCGAATATCAGCACCGGCACGTAGAGCGGCAATACCAGCAGCGCGACCAGCGCGCCGCTGCCTCGTACGCCCAAAGTAAGGGCCGCGCCGACCGAACCGACCAGGCTCAATACCGGGGTGCCGATCAGCAGCGATACGCACAGCACCGCCAGCGCATCCGCAGGCAGATCGAATTGCAGCCCCAGCAACGGCGCGATGAGCACCAGGGGCAGTCCCGACACCAGCCAGTGCGAAATGACTTTCCCCATCACCAAAATGACCAGCGGTTCCCCGGCGAGCAGCATCTGCTCCAGCGTGCCGTCCTGATGGTCGGGGGCGAACAAGCGCGCCAGGGACAGCATGCAGGCGAGCAAGGCCGCCACCCACAGCACGCCGGGCGCCATATTGCGCAATTGGGCCGCTTCCGGTCCGACACCCAACGGAAACAGGCTCACGACGATGACGAAAAACACGAGCGCATTGACCACGTCCCCCCTGCGCCGGAAGACGAGCAGCAGGTCGCGTCGAAGTACCCATCCCAGAGCCCTGATCATGCGGCCAGCAATGCCGCAGTGTGCAGATCCAGATCGACGCGCAGCACTGCATGCGTCACCACCTGCACTTCCTGGTGGGTGGTCAACACGACCATGCCGCCGCCGGCGATATGCGCCGCAAGCAAACCTTCCAGTTCCGACACCGCCGCCACGTCTAGCGCGGAAAACGGCTCATCCAGTATCCACAGCGGTACCTTGGGCGACAATGCGAGCCGTGCCAGCGTAACCCGCCGGCGCTGACCCTGGGAAAGCACTTTCGCCGGCAGCTCCGCGCAGCGGCCGACGCCGAAACGATCGAGCGCGTCCAGCGCGCGCACGCGCCCCGCGGGCACCCCGCCCAAAGCCGCAGCGAAGTTGAGATTCTCCAGCGCGGTGAGATCGTCCTTCAGCGCGTTCAGGTGACCGATAAAAACCAGATTCCTGGAGAACTCTTCGCGTTCGACGCGTATCGAACGCCCCTGCCAGAACAGTTCCCCGGCGCTAGGCGCGACCAGGCCGCACATGATGCGCAGCAGACTGGTCTTTCCGCTGCCGTTGGCGCCGGCCACGCGCAACAACTGGCCGCGACCGAGTCTGAAACTCAGATCGCGAAACAGCTTCCTTTCGCCCCGCGTGCATTCGAGGTGACGCGCTTCAAGCATTGCTACGGTGCCTTTTCAACATGCCCGCCGGAAATTTCCCTTCAAACGCAAGCTGTTGGCAGCTTATCTGCGCGCAAATGAGCGAATACTGCGGTGCATCAACAGCGCGCGATTATAAGGCGTTTGCCCCGGGGAGGAAATAGTAAGAACTACTACTTGGGGGAGATTTGTCGCAACATTTCTTTTAACTGAACCTGTTCGCGGAAAATGGGTCAAACCGCGCCTGACAAAGAACGTCAGGTTTCTTCCTTTTCCCCAGCCAAAACAGGCTCAGGCGGCTGGTCCGCATTACCCGCTACGGCTACGGTGCTTTTCTCCAGCTTGCGCAGTCTTTTTTCTTCCTGCTTCTTCTTCTTTGCCAGATCTTTCTGGCGCTTTTCGAATTGGTAGTTAGGTTTTGCCAATTTGTCACCCTTCCCGCTGCTAGGCTAGATCGTCGAAGTTCGGGGAACGCATTTCAAACTGAGACCAATACGCCTCCTGCGCTCCCCGGATTTGAAGGCCGTTCCGGCATTTCCGGGCCGGCGTCCGAGTATACCGCCAAAGCGCCGGCTCCGTAACGGTGCATTTTGCGCCCCCGTCCGTAGCGGCATCGCGCAAATTGGCGGCCTATCGCACGAAATATTCCGCCTTCCGGCTCACAGCACCACAGGCTCATTCGGCAGTTCGTTGCCACGGCCGTCGCCCTTAGGGTAATGCCTGGCCAGCAGGTCGCTGATCGCCACGATCCCGGAAATTGCGCCTGCCTCGAAGCACCCCGCTGCAAACGCCTTTTCCATATCGTGGCAGACCGCTTCCCAGCCGGCGGCGCCGACCTTGGCGCTCACCCCCCGATCGGCGACGATTTCGACGCTCCTATCCGCAAGCAGGAGGTAGACCAGCACGCCGTTGTTGTGCTCGGTGTCCCAGATGCGCAGCTGGCCGAACACTTCCACCGCACGGCTGCGCGCGTTCTGCCCTTGCCACAGGCTGCCCATAGGCAGCGATGCCTCGACGGCGAAGCGCAACTCGCCGCCGTGCCTGCGCTCCTGTTCGCCTATGGCGTGCAGAACCGCGCGCATCGACGCAGCCGAGAAAGCGCGCCGCACCGACCACTGATCCGCGAACAGATGCCGCATGAGACGCTTCCACTGCATCACCTGCCCCCCCAGCTGCCTGATGCGCCGCCGCCGCCGAAGCCGCCGCCCCCGCCACCGAAACCGCCGCTGCCGCCGCCGAACCCGCCGGGCAGTACGCCCCGCCCCATGCCGAGCAGGGCGACGACGAACGCAAGCACCCCGGCGATCACGGCCATGCCGAGCGCGCCGGCGAGCAGCCATGCGACAAAGCCGGCGGCCACGCCGGTGAGCGCAGAGCCGAACAGTCGCCCGAAAATCGCTTTGAGTATCCCGCCTGCGACCACAGCCACCACCAGCAGCACCGCCAGGATGGATTGATAGTCGTCCGCACCGCTGCCTGCGCCTGCGTCCGGCGCGCGCGCCGGCGACAGCTTCTCGCCGTCGATCAGCTGCATCAGCGCGCGCGCGCCGGCGCTGATGCCGCCGAAGAAGTCGTTGGCGAGAAATTGCGGCGCAATTACCTCGCGAATGACGCGTTTGGCCACGACGTCGGGAATGACGCCCTCCAGCCCATAGCCTACTTCAAGTCGCAGGCGCTGATCATTCTTGGCGATGACCAGGATCACGCCGTCGTCGATCCGGGCGCGGCCGATCTTCCAGCGTTCGGCGACCCTGATCGAGTACTGCTCTATCGTTTCCGGCTGGGTGCTGGGCAGCATCAGCACTGCAATCTGGCTGCCTTTTCTTTGCTCGAACGCGCGCAGTTCCGCTTCGAGCGTTGCGAGTTGCGCCGCAGCCAGCGTCCCGGTGAGATCGGTGACGCGCGCCCTCAGCGGCGGCACCTGCACTGCGTCCGCGGCGCCCGCCGCCGCCGCGAACACCAGCGCCAGGATGCCCAACAGGCGTATCAGTGCATGCATGAATATCCGCGGCGCGCTGTTCGCGCCGCTCCGCCTATTTCGCGGGCGCCGGCGCCGCAGCGGCGGGTTTGTCGAAACTCACCGCCGGCGGCGTTGCGATGGCCTTTTCGTTCTCGACCGCGAAGTTGGGCTTCACCTGATAGCTGAACATCATCGCCGTCAGATTGTTGGGAAAGGTGCGGATCAAAGTATTGTATTCCTGCACCGATTTGATGTAACGATTCCTCGCCACCGCGATGCGATTCTCGGTACCTTCTAGCTGGGCCTGCAAGTCGCGAAAGTTCGCATCCGACTTGAGCTGCGGATAGTTTTCCGAGACCACCAGCAGGCGCGACAGCGCGCTGGTCAGGCCTGCTTGCGCCTGCTGGAACCTGGCGAATGCCGCCGGGTCGTTCACCAGCTCCGGCGTCGCCTGAATGCTGCCGACGCGCGAACGCGCCTCGGTCACTTGAACCAGAATCTGCTGTTCCTGAGCGGCAAAGCCTTTCACCGTATTCACCAGGTTGGGCACCAAATCGTTCCGCCGCTGGTATTGGTTCAGCACTTCGGACCAACTGCTCTTGACCTGTTCGTCGCCGCGCTGCATGTCGTTGTAGCCGCAGCCGGAAAGGCCCAGCACCGCCGCAACGAACAGTATGACCCGCATTCTGCGCATATCCGTTCTCCTGGAAACATCCATTTCGGTAACTGGGGGCGCGCCAGCGGATTTCAAGCCGCGCGCGGCAGTTCAGGCCCGGCCGGTCAAATCGGCCATGGTGCGGCGGGCGAAGCAGAGATCTTCCCAGGCCTTGGCCTTGTCCGGCAGCGTGCGCAACAGGTAGGCCGGGTGATACGTCACGATCAGGGGCACGCCCTGATAGCGGTGCAAACGGCCGCGCAGCGACGCAATGCTCGCTTCGGTGTCGAGCAAGGTCTGGCAGGCGAAGCGCCCCATGGCCAGGATCAGCCTGGGCCGGATCAATTCGACCTGGCGCGCAAGAAACGGGGCGCACCGTTCCACTTCCTCGTGTGCGGGATTGCGGTTTCCGGGCGGCCGGCACTTGAGCACGTTGGCGATGTAGACGTCCTCTCCGCGCGCGAGCTCGATGCCGGCGAGCATGGCATCGAGCAATTTGCCGGCCTGGCCGACGAACGGCTCGCCGCGCGCGTCTTCGTCGGCTCCAGGCGCCTCGCCCACTATCAGCCAGTCGGCTGTTTCGTCGCCCACGCCGAACACCGTCTGTGTGCAGGTCTTGCGCAGGCCGCACGCGGCGCAGCCTGCCACGGTCGCCTTGAGTTCGCCCCAGTCCATGCGCCCGATCCCCGCCGCGCGATCTGCCGTGTCCGCGCCGGCGGACGCCGCCGACCTGGCCGGAGCTGCAACCGGGACTGCAGGGATTGCTGCTTCCGGCTGATGCCGCGCCACCTCGCCCTGCGCTGCCGCGGCCCCGTCGCGCAACCGCCAAAGGGGCGTCAATCCCATTTCTTCGAGAAAAATTTCGCGACGCGAGCTCATAGGGCGAGACTGAATATGAGGGCGTCCTCGCACCCCTGCTGTGCCGGATAATAATCGCGCCTGACGCCCACGCGCTCGAAACCGTGGCGTTCATACAAGCGCAAGCCGGCGAGATTGGAGGGCCGCACTTCCAGGAACACCAGCCCCGCTCCCAGCTTGCCGGCCAGTTCGCACAGACGTTCCAGCAGCAGGCTGCCGTAGCCCTGCCTCTGCCTGGCCCTGGCGATGCTGATATTGAGCAAATGCGCCTCGTCCGCAGCCAGCATCAGCACGCCGTAGCCCAGCAGTTCGCCCTCGCACCTATAGGTCCAACAACCGTATCCCGCGGCAAGCGAGTCCCGAAAATTCCCCAGCGTCCACGGAAACGGATAGATGTCGGTCTCGATCGCCATCACCGCCGGAAGATCCGATTCGGACATCGGACGCAATTCGAGCGCGGGTTCGAGCACGGCGCTCATCGTTCGTTCGCCTTCAACGCGACTTTGTCGCGCACATAGAGCGGCACGGCTGCGGCGGCGTCCACGCCCTGCCCTGCCGCAAACACGGGCAGCGCGAGCCGCAGCATCGCGGCTGCGTTCGGGATGGCGTCCGGGGCTATGCGCGAGACCGCGCCGGCGTAGCAGTGCGCAAGCGCCGCGCCGTGCGCGCGAAAGCCGCTGCCGCATCCGGTCCAGCCCCTGCCTTCAACCTGCGGCACGCCCTCGGGCTTGTACAAGGCGGGGGCATGCATTTCGCTCCATTTTCCGCCGCTCCTGCAATAGACGGCATGATAGACCTCGCCCATGCGCGCATCGAGACAGGCGATGACCTTGTCCTCGCCGCAGTCCTCGGCCAGTGCGAGCAAGGTGCCGATTCCGGCGGTCGGCAGATCGCGCGCAAGCGCGAGCCCTTGCGCGATGCCGCAAGCGATGCGCAAACCGGTGAAGGATCCGGGGCCAGCCCCATACACGACGCCGTCGATATCCTGCATGTCCAACTCCGCCTGCCGCAGCAAACCGCGCAGTGCCGGCAACGCGAGTTCGGAGTGACGTTGACCCGCGTGAAAACTGCTCTCGAACGATTGCCCGCCGCGCGCTATTGCAAGCGAACAGTATTCTGTGGAGGTTTCAAGCGCGACGAGGTTCACGATTGTCTTCGAAATTTCGCAATGCAATGCCGCATTTTAGCGTAGTTGCACCCACCGCCCGCCGCACCGAGCGCCGCCCTTGACACCCTTCGCCGCCCCGTCCAAGATGCGGCGGATTCAATATGACATCGAGGTCCTCGCATGAAACGAATCCTTTGCGCGTTTGCTTTGGGCTTGCTGGCGGGTACTACGCTCGCGCAGGAGACTTATCCCAGCCGGCACATCACCATGGTCGTGCCCTTTCCCCCGGGAGGCGTTGCCGATCTTACCGGCCGGCCCACCGCATTCGCGATGGAGAAGGTGCTGAAGCAGCGCATCGTCATTGAAAACAAGGCCGGCGCAGGCGGCGCCATCGGCATGGCCCAAGTCGCCAATGCCAAACCCGACGGCTACACCATCATGATGGCGCTCTCGTCGATTTCCATCATTCCTGAGGCGGAAAAGCTGTTCGAGCGCAAGTCGCCCTACCAGATGAACCAATTTGCGCCGATCGCCCTGATCTCGGCCGACCCCACCGTGCTCGTCGTGCGCACCGACAGTCCGTGGAAATCGGTGAAAGACCTGGTCGAGGATGCGAAAAAGCGCCCGGGCAAGATCAGTTTCAGCTCTTCCGGAATCTACGGCACCCTGCACATGGCGATGGAGATGTTCGCCCAGACCGCCGACATCAAGCTCTGGCATGTGCCCTACACCGGAGGCGGGCCGGCGATGAACGCCCTGGTCGGCGGCCACGTGGATGCGCTTGCTTCCGGCCCTTCCGCGGTGATCGGCCAGATCAAGGGCGGCAAGCTGCGGCCCCTGGCCACCTGGGGCGACAAGCGCCTGGCAGCGCTGCCCGATGTGCCGACATTCAAGGAACTGGGTTACGACGTCGAGTTCTACATCTGGTCGGGGCTGTGCGCCC
>CAYNVY010000187.1:0-8744 GCA_964400745.1 uncultured Enterobacteriaceae bacterium
AAGCGATCATCAACTACATCCGCCGCAACTACGGCATGCTGATCGGCGAAACCACGGCGGAGAATATCAAGAAGGAAATCGGCTCCGCCTTCCCCGGCTCGGAAGTGCGCGAGATGGAAGTCAAAGGCCGCAATCTCGCCGAGGGCATACCGCGCAGCTTCACCATTTCCTCGAACGAAATTCTGGAAGCCCTGACCGATCCGCTGAACAGCATCGTCAGCGCGGTGAAATCCGCGCTGGAACACACGCCGCCGGAACTTGGCGCCGACATCGCGGAAAAAGGCATGGTGCTCACCGGCGGCGGCGCGCTCCTGCGCGACATCGACCGCCTGCTGATGGAGGAAACCGGCCTGCCGGTGATTGTCGCCGACGACCCGCTCACCTGCGTCGTGCGCGGCTCGGGCAAGGCGCTCGAGAAAATGGACAAGCTCGGATCCATCTTCACCAATGATTGAACCCGTCGACGGGTGAGGCCGCATGAGTAAAGGTTCGATTCACCACCCGTCTCCCGTTGTCCCTTAGCGCGCGCATGGAGCACCAGCCGCCACCGTTTTTCAACCGTGGTCCGGCGCCGCTGGTTCGACTCGCCTTCTTTGTTTCCATCTCGGTGCTTCTGATGGTGCTCGACGCGCGCTATCGCTACGCCGAGAGCGTGCGCCAGGTGGTCGCGCTCGCCGCCTATCCGATACAGCGCGTGGCGATGGCGCCGGTCGACCTGTTTCATGCGGTCGCCAATTACTTCGGCAGCACCGCGGCGCTGCAGGAGGAGAATTCCGCGCTGAAGCTGAAGCAGCTGCGCGCGGCGCCGGAACTGCTGAAGCTCGATGCGCTGCGGGAAGAGAACAGCCAGCTGCGCCGCCTGCTCGAAGCGCAGGAGCGTTTGCCCGCGAGATCGGTGTTCGCCGAAATTCTTTTTGCCGGGCGCGATCCGTTCTCGCGCAAGGTCGTGATCGACAAGGGCATGCAAAGCAGCATACAGGCGGGCCAGCCGGTGATCGACGATGTCGGGGTGATCGGACAGGTGACGCGGGTGTATCCGCTCATGAGCGAAGTGACGCTGCTCTCGGACAAGGACCAGGCGATTCCGCTGCAGGTGCTGCGCAACGGTTTGCGCGCGGTGGCCTACGGCGGTGCCGAGGGGGGCATGCTGGACCTGCGCTTCATGGCCGCCAATGCAGACATCCGCAACGGCGATACGCTGGTGACCTCGGGCATCGACGGCACCTATCCGGCGGGGCTGCCGGTGGCCACGGTGGCGCGCATCGAACGCGACGCGGCCTACGCCTTTGCCAAGATCACCCTCGCGCCGACCGCGGGCACCGACCGCTATCGCCAGGTGCTGGTGCTGTCGAACGAGGCCAAAGCGCCGCCGCCCGCGGCGGCGGAGCAACCGGTGAAAAAAACATCCAGGACCAAGCGCTCGAGGAAGCGCGAGTAGCATGGACCTGCAACCGCAACCGCAACGCATACTGCTGCCGGCCAAGGCCAGCTTCATCGTGCTGACCATTTCCCTGGCGCTGCTGTTCAACCTGCTGCCCTGGCGCAGCACCGCGGGCGTGCCGGATCTCACCGCCGCCGTGCTTGCCTTCTGGTGTATCCACCAGCCGCGCAAAGTGGGCATCGGCATCGCCTGGACCCTGGGTCTGCTGCTCGACGTCGGCAACGACGCGCTGATCGGACAGCACGCGCTGAGTTACTCGGTGCTCGCTTTCCTCGCGCTTGCCGTGCACCGGCGCATTCAGTGGTTCCCCCTGTGGCAGCAGGCGCTGCACCTGCTGCTGCTGATGCTGCTGACCCAGGTGCTGGCGCTGGGGATCCGGATCTTCGCCGGCGCGAGCTTCCCCGGCTGGACTTATTTCGCCGGCAGTTTCATCTGCGCGGCGCTGTGGCCGGTGTTGAGCTTCCTTCTGCTCCTGCCGCAGCGTCAGGCGGAGATGAAGGACGACAACAGGCCGATCTAGCCTGCAGCCCGAATCGACATGCGCCTGACCGAATTCAAAGACCATCAACGCGAGCTGTACTTTTTCCAGCTGCGCATCGGCATCGCCGGGGCGTTCGTGCTCGTCGCCTTTTCCGTGCTGCTGCTGCGTCTCGTCTACCTGCAGGTGCTGCAATACGACTACTATCGCACCAAGGCCGAGGACAACCGCATTTCCATCGTGCCCATCATGCCCAACCGCGGCCTCATCCTGGATCGCAGCGGCACCGTGCTGGCGCGCAATTATTCGGCCTACACGCTGGAGATTTCTCCGGGCAAGGTCGCCGACCTGGAAAAGACCATCAACGATCTCGCGGCAATCGTCGAGATCCGCACGAGCGACCGCACCCGCTTCAAG
This sequence comes from uncultured Enterobacteriaceae bacterium, assembly GCA_964400745.1. Classification (GTDB taxonomy): domain Bacteria; phylum Pseudomonadota; class Gammaproteobacteria; order Burkholderiales; family SG8-39; genus 2-12-FULL-64-23. The sequence continues at coordinate 2,337 of CAYNVY010000187.1, forward strand.
CGTCTGACCATAGAAGCCAAGGGCGCGGACAGCCTGCCGATCCGCACGCGGCTGACCGACGAGGAGGTCGCCAGGTTCGCCGTCAACCGCTATCGATTTCCGGGGGTGGACATCCAGGCGCGGCTGTTCCGCCAGTATCCCCTGACCGAAATGGCCTCGCACCTGGTCGGCTACATCGGCCGCATCAACGACCGCGACCTGGAGCGCATCGAGGAAGCCGACCTCTCCGCCAACTACAAGGGCACGGACCACATCGGCAAGACCGGACTGGAGCAAAGCTACGAGAGCGAGTTGCACGGCATCACCGGCTACGAGCAGGTCGAGGTGGATTCCGGCGGCCGCGGGGTGAGGACGCTGTCGCGCACCTCCCCCACTTCGGGCAACAACCTGGTGCTGACCCTGGACATCAAGCTGCAGGAGGTGGCCGAGGCGGCGTTCGGCAAGAACCGTGGCGCGCTGGTGGCGATCGAGCCCTCGACCGGCGGCATACTGGCCTTTGTCTCCAAGCCCGGATTCGATCCCAATCTGTTCGTCGACGGCATCGACCCCGCGAGCTGGGAGGAACTCAATACGTCGGCGGACCGGCCGATGGTCAATCGCGCGCTCGCCGGCACCTATCCGCCCGGCTCCACCTTCAAACCGTACATGGCGCTGGCCGCGCTGGAGCTGGGAAAGCGCACGACGCAGCAGACGATCAGCGATCCGGGCTTTTTCCAGTTCGGCAATCACCGCTTCCGCGACGACAAAGTGGGCGGGCACGGCACGGTCGACATGTACAAATCCATCGTCGTCTCCTGCGACACCTATTATTACGTGCTCAGCAACGATCTGGGCATAGACAACATCGCCCGCTTCATCGGCCAGTTCGGTTTCGGCGCGAGAACCGGGATCGACATCGAAGGCGAGGCGACCGGCGTGCTGCCCTCGCAAGAGTGGAAGCGCAAACGCTTCAGAAAGCCGGAGCAGCAGAAATGGTATGCCGGCGAAACCATCAGCATCGGTATCGGCCAGGGCTACAACGCGTACACGCCGCTGCAGATGGCGCAGGCGATGGCGGCGGTCGCCAACAACGGCGTCATGTACCGCCCGCATCTGGTCAACTACATCGAAAACATCAAGAGCGGCGAGCGCACGCCGGTCGCATCGAAGGTGCAGCGCGCCATTCCGCTGAAGCCGGAAAACATCGAATTCATCAAGCGCGCCTTTGCCGGCGTGAACACCGAGGGTACGGGCGCGCGCGCCTTCGCCAAGGCCGAATACACCAGCGGCGGCAAGACCGGCACGGCGCAGGTGGTGGGGATGAAACAAAACGAGAAATACGACGAGAAGCGTGTGGCCGAGCGCCACCGCGATCACGCGCTGTTCATCGCCTTCGCGCCGCTGGAGAGCCCCAGGATCGCGCTGGCGGTGGTGGTGGAGAACGCCGGATTCGGCGCGCGGGCGGCGGCGCCGATCGCGCGCCAGGTGCTGGACTACTACCTGCTCGGCAAGCGCGTCGACAAGCCCGCCCCGGAGGTTCCCGGGGATGAAGACGATGACTAGGAGATTATTTCAAAACGAGGGGAAATTTCCCCTCGTGCTCCCCTATATCAGGGGCCATTTCGGTAATTCTGAAATGACCTCCAAGGCAGTGTCGGGTTCCGACTCCGGCTGCGGCAAGCGGGAGGATTGCTGATGCAAGGCGATTTTCAGCAGCCGTTCAAGAGCCTCTGGCTGCGCTTCACCGACAACATCGATCCGCCGCTGTTCGCGCTGGCGTTCGCGCTGTTGCTGCTTGGCATGATCACCCTGTCGAGCGCCGCCTACGAATCGCCCGCGCGCATCACCGGGCAGGCGGTGAACATCCTGGTGGCCCTGGCCATGATGTGGTCGGTGGCGCAATTTCAGCCGCAGACCCTGATGCGCTTCGCTCTGCCCGCCTACGCCTTCGGACTCGCCCTGCTCATCGCGGTGGCGCTGTTCGGCGACGTCGTCAACGGCGCGCGCCGCTGGTTGAACATCGGCGTCACCCGCATCCAGCCGTCGGAGATCATGAAGATCGCCATGCCGCTGATGCTGGCGTGGCATTTTCACAAGCACGAAGCGAGCTTGAGGCTGCGCGACTACCTGGTCGCAAGCGCGCTGCTGCTCCTGCCCGTGCTCCTGATCGCGCGCCAGCCCGACTTGGGCACCGCACTGTTGGTGACGGCGGCCGGCTTCTATGTCATCTTTCTCGCCGGCCTGTCGTGGAAGATCCTGATCGGCCTTGCGCTTGCAGGTTGCGCCAGCCTGCCCTTCCTCTGGTCGATGATGCACGACTACCAGCGGCGCCGGATTCTGACGCTGCTGGATCCGACCTCGGACCCGCTGGGCGCGGGTTATCACATCATTCAGTCCGTCATCGCCGTGGGTTCGGGCGGGCTCGTGGGCAAGGGCTGGCTGAAGGGCACGCAAGCGCACCTCGAGTTCATCCCGGAGCGCTCCACCGATTTCATCTTCGCCGTCTACTCCGAGGAGTTCGGCCTGCTGGGCAATTGCCTGCTGCTGCTGCTGTATCTGTCCCTTATCGGCCGCGGTCTGGCGATCGCCGCCAACGCGCCGACGTTTTTCGCGCGGCTTCTGGCCGGCGCGGTGACGCTGTCCTTCTTTACCTACGCCTTCGTCAACATGGGCATGGTCAGCGGCATTCTTCCGGTGGTGGGCGTGCCGCTGCCGCTGGTGTCCTTCGGCGGCACCGCGCTGGTGACACTGTTCCTCGGTATTGGCATACTGATGAGTATCCACAGGCACAGAAAATTGGTGCAGACCTAGAGGCGCAGACCTGGACATGGACAAGAGCGCGGAGCGCGGAGCGGGCACGGTCGCAGGCGTCGGTTTCTGCCGCTTGCTGCTGTGCCTGCTGGGCGCCGCATCGCTGCTGCTCGCAGGCTGCAGCGGCACCACGCGGCGGGTCGCGGTGGAGAGCGCTCCGGTTGAGCGCGGTGCCGCCGCCGGTGCGCCCAGGCCGGCGCCTGCGTTCCAGGCGCGCCGCGGCGGAGGCTACTACCAGGACGACGGACCGGGCGACAGCGCGCCGGCCAATCTGGATCAAATCGAAGACGCCGAGCCCAGGCCGGAGCCGCTGCACCGCTTTGCCAACAATCCTTACACGGTGTTCGGACAGCAGTATGTGCCGATGAAAGCGCTGACCGCCTACCGGCAGCGCGGCGTCGGCAGCTGGTACGGGCGCAAGTTCCACGGACAGCGCACCTCCAGCGGCGAGATCTACGACATGTATGCCATGACCGCCGCGCATGCGACCCTGCCCATTCCGAGCTACGCCCGGGTCACCAGCCTCGCCAACGGCCGCAGTGTGATCGTTCGCGTCAACGACCGCGGACCGTTTCATTCCGGGCGCCTGGTCGACCTCTCCTTCGCCGCGGCGAACCGGCTGGGCTACACCGGCGCCGGGAGCGCATCGGTAGAGGTCGAGTCCATCCTGCCGGAGGAAATGCCGGTCATCGCCGCAAGGCGGCGGCAAACCCCGCAGACCGCGCTTGCCGCGGCGCGCGCGCCGCTCGGAGCGCAGCCGGCTGCCGGGGCGCAGCCGGTTGCCGAGGCGCGGCCGGTAGCGCCCGTGAGCGTGGCGGTTGCCGCACCGCTTGCGCCCGAGATGGTGAAGCCCTTGCCGCCGATTCCGGTGGACGCCGAAGCGAACGGCATCTATCTGCAGCTTGGCGCCTTCTCCGGGCGCGACAACGCGGAGAATTTCCGCGTGCGCGTCTATCAGCAGCTCGCCTGGCTCGGCGACGCGATCCAGATCTACCCACGGGACGGCATGTTTCGGCTGCACCTGGGCCCGTACCGCGACCGGGACGAGGCCGGAGGCATGGCCGAAAGGATCCGTGAGGCGCTGCAGTTCAAACCGCTGATCGTGGTGCGCTAGATGCGGCCTGGGCCGGGCAGCAGGCATCTTTTCGCGCTGGGCCTGATCGCGTCCTTGTCCGGCTGCGCCGAACTGCAATCGCAAGCCGTGACGCCGCAGGTCGCAACTGCGGCGGCGCCGGCCAAGCCGGTGGCCATGCCAGTTGCCCAGTTGCTGCGCCGGCCCGGGGGGTACTACAAGGACGACGGTCCGGACGGCGCGCCGCCGGTCGATTTGGACCGGATCGCCGATGCCCAGCCCAAGCCCGAAGCGCTGAACCGCCAAGCCAACGACCCCTATACGGTGTTCGGCAAGGAGTACGCGCCGCAGAAGGAATTTTCCGCGCACAGGAAGCAGGGCACCGCTTCGTGGTACGGCCGGAAATTTCACGGCCAGCGCACCTTGAGCGGCGAAATCTACGATATGTACGCCATGACCGCCGCGCATCCGACCCTGCCGATTCCGAGCTACGCCCGGGTCACCAACCTGCAGAACGGCAAGGCCGTCGTGGTGCGCATCAACGACCGGGGGCCGTTTTCCTCCGGCCGCATGATGGACCTGTCGTTCGCCGCGGCCTACAAGCTGGGCTTTGCCGAAACCGGCATCGCAGCGGTGGAGGTCGAGAGCATCGTGTTCGCCGAGTCGGCGCCGCGTTCGGCCGCCGCCCCAGCCGCGGAACCGGAGATTCCTCTGACGACCGAAACCGCCGGGATCTATCTGCAACTGGGCGCCTTTTCGGCGCGCGCGAACGCGGAAAATTTCCGCGACAATATACAGAAGCAGCTTTCCTGGCTGAAGCAACCCATACAAGTCCAGGCGCGCGCCAACCTCTTCCGCCTGCACCTGGGGCCCTACCGCAGCCGCAGCGAGGCGAACGCCATCGCCGAAAAAATCCGCGCGGAACTCGACTTCAAGCCGCTGCTCGTCGCCAAATAGAGGCGGCCCGGGACCCGCTGGTATAATCCCCCTCTTTTGCGCAAGCCCTCATGACACGCCTGCTGGCCCTCCTGTTGCTCCTGCCGGTTTTCGCGCTGGCCGAGGTTCCCCCCCCTCCGGCAATCGCCTCCAAAGCCTGGCTGTTGTACGACTTTACCAGCGAGCAGGCCATCGTCAGCGAAAAGCCGGACGAACGCTTCGAGCCCGCCTCGCTCACCAAACTGATGACCGCCTATCTCGCGTTCTCCGCGCTGAAGCAGAAGACGCTGACGCCGGAACAAGCGGTGCCGGTATCGGAGCGCGCATGGAAAGCGCCCGGATCGCGCATGTTCATAGAACCGAAAAAGCCGGTGTCCGTGGATGAGTTGCTGCGCGGCATGATCGTGCAATCGGGGAACGACGCCTGCATCGCGCTCGCCGAATCCATCGCCGGTTCGGAGGAGGTGTTCGCGCAGATGATGAATCGCGAAGCGCAGCGCCTGGGCATGAAGAACACCAATTTCACCAATTCGAGCGGGCTGCCCGATCCCAAGCACTATTCGACCGCGCACGATCTGGGATTGCTCGCTACTGCGCTGATCCGCGATTTTCCCGAGTACTACCCCTTGTATTCGCTGCGCGAGTACCGCTACAACAACATCACCCAGCCCAACCGCAACCGGCTGCTGTGGCTGGATCCGAATGCCGACGGCATGAAAACGGGCTATACCGAAAATGCCGGGTTTTGCCTGATCGGATCTTCCAAGCGCGGTGCGCGGCGCCTGTTGTCGGTGGTGCTGGGCGCGAATTCGGACAACGCCCGCGTGCAGGAAAGCCAGAAGCTGTTGAACTACGGCTTCCAGTTTTACGAATCGGTGAAACTCTACGGCAAGGACCAGGCGGTGAGCACGCTGGAAGTATTGAAGGGCAGCGAAAATCGGGTAAAGGCGGGCTTCAAATCCGACTTTCATGTCAGCGTGCCGCGCGGACTCGGCGACCAATTGAAGGCCGATCTGGTCAGCATACAGCCCCTGGTGGCGCCGATCAGCGCCGGCCAGCGGGTGGGCACGGTCAAGATCGCGCTGCAGGGAAAGCCGCTGGGCGAGTATCCCGTGGTGGCGCTGGAGAACGTGGCGATCGCCGGATTCTTCGGCCGCACCTGGGACGGCATGCGCCTTTGGTTCAAATGAAACCGGAACTTTGTCCGCATTGCGGGATATAGGGAGAACAGAGATGATTTATCTGAACGGGGAATGGATGCCGATCGAGCAGGCGAAGATTCCCGTGCTCGATCGGGGCTTCATTTTCGGCGACGGGGTGTATGAGGTGATTCCGTCGTATTCCGGCCATCCGTTCCGCCTGCGCGAGCATCTGGTGCGCCTACAGTCCAGCCTCGAGGCGGTGCGCATCGCCAACCCCTACGACCTGGACCGCTGGGAGCAATTGGTGCGCGAGATCGTGGCCAGAAATCCCTGGGCGGATCAGGGCGTGTACCTGCAGGTGACGCGCGGCGTGGCGCCGCGCGACCATGCTTTTCCGAAGGGCGTGACGCCTACCGTATTCATGATGGCGTGACCAGCGGGTTCGCCATCCTGAATACGGTAGGCGTC
>CAYNVY010000188.1:0-8617 GCA_964400745.1 uncultured Enterobacteriaceae bacterium
TCGGCGTGGTGCACCAGGCGCCGCCGATTCCGCTGCGTCAGCGCGCCATCACGGCCGTCATCGCCGGCCGTCTGGGGCAGTGGCCGTGGTGGAAATCGGCGCTGTCCCTGGTCTATCCGGCCGATATCGCCGGTCCGCGCGAGCAGCTGGCGCGGCTAGATCTTGCCGATCGCCTGTTCGAACGCTGCGACCAGCTCTCGGGTGGGCAACTGCAGCGCGTCGGCGTGGCGCGCGTGCTGTACCAGCGTCCCGACCTGCTGCTTGCGGACGAGCCGGTATCGGCCATGGATCCGGCGCTGGCGGACCTCACCGTGAGCCAGCTGCACGCCGAAGCGGCTGCGCGGGGTGTAACCCTCGTTGCGAGTCTGCACGTGGTCGACATCGCCTTGCGTTGGTTTCCGCGCGTCATCGGCCTGAGAGCCGGGGAGATCGTGTTCGACCTGGCCCCGGCCAAGGTGAGCGACAGCGTATTGCGCGATCTGTACGCCTCCGAAACGGGCACGCTTCCGACCCAGGACAATCAGCCGCTGGACATAGCCCCCGCCGTGACTGCCGACAGGCCGGAGTCGAAGTTCATCCCGCCACCGTGCGTCATCTGATGGCGCGCAATCCGCAGCAGCAGGGCCTGCGCGACCCCGATGCGCGCTCGCGCGCCACCTGGGCGCTGGTCGCGCTGGTGGTGCTGTGGCCGCTCTTGCTGCTTGCGCAATTTCGGCCCGGCGATCTGTTCGACGCGCGCAACCTCAAGGTGATGGGCGGTTTCCTGGTGCAGTTCTTTCCACCCAATCTGAACAGCGAATTTCTCGGCCTCGCTCTCAAAGCGACGCTGGAGACGCTGGCCATGGCGACCGCCGGGATCGCGCTGGGGATGCTGCTCGCCGCGCCGCTGGGGCTTGCGCTCGCGCACAGCCTGTCCATTTCGCGCATCGGGCCCGGACCCGGGCGCGCTTTGGGCGAGGCCTTGCGCGCGCTGACGCGGCTGCTGCTCTTGCTGCTGCGCGGCATACCGGAGATCGTCTGGGCGCTGCTCCTGGTGCGCGCCTTCGGTCTCGGACCCGCGGCGGGGGTGCTGGCCATCGCCGTGACCTACGGCGGCATGTTGGGGAAAGTGTATTCGGAGATCCTCGAGTCGGGTGACACGCGCCCTGCGCGCGTGCTGCTCGAATCGGGCAGCGGCCGCCTCATGGCGTTCTTCTATGGTTTGCTTCCGGTCGCGGCGCAGGAACTGGCGTCCTATACCGTTTATCGATGGGAGTGTGCGGTGCGCGCCTCGGTCATCATGGGCTTCGTCGGCGCCGGCGGCCTGGGGCAACTCATGGACCAGTCGATGAAAATGCTCAACGGCGGCGAGGTCTCGACGATTCTGATCATTTTTCTCTTGCTGGTGCTGCTGGCGGACGCGATCAGCGGCGCGGTCAGGAGAACGTTGGCATGAGCGCGACCACGCTGTCCGAGCGGCGCAGCGCGCTCGGCTTTTGCATCTACTGCTGGGGCGGCATGGCGTGCCTGATTGCCGTGGTATGGGCGAGCTTCTCCTACCTGGCGCTCGATCTTTCGCGCCTGCTCACGCTGGAGTCCGGGCGCTCCATGCTCGAATATATTCTGCGTTTCTTCCCGCCGGATGTCAGCGCCGGGTTCATGCAGCGGATCGCGCGGGGCACGCTGGAGACACTGGCCATTTCCGCCTTGGGGACCCTGCTCGCCGCGCTGGCCGGATTGTTTCTCGCGCTGCCGGCCTCGGGCCGTCTCGGCCCGGGCTTCGCGCTGTTCGTCCGCTTCGTGCTCAATGTGCTGCGTTCGGTGCCGGAACTGGTCTGGGCCGCGCTGATGGTTCTGGCCGCGGGCCTGGGGCCGTTTGCGGGCACGCTCGCGCTGGCCCTGCATACCTCGGGTGTCCTCGGCCGCCTGTTCGCGGAGAGCCTGGAAAACGCGCCGCCCGAGCCGGCACGGGTGCTGGTCGAAAGCGGCGCTGCGCCCGCGCTTGCGTTCGTGTACGCCACGCTGCCGCTGATCATGCCGCAGCTCGTCGCCTACAGTCTGTATCGCTGGGAGATGAATATCCGCATGGCCGCGGTGCTCGGTTTCGTCGGCGCCGGAGGGCTGGGGCAAATGCTCTACTACGAGCTATCGCTGCTGCACGAACCCCAGGCTTGCACGGTGATCGCCGCGATGCTCGCCTTGGTGATCGTGGTGGACGCAGTCAGTGCCTGGGTGCGCCGGCGCCAGATGCGGCCGGCGGGCTGAATCAGAGGCCATTTCGGTAATTCTGAAATGGCCATTAAGTTGTGGCGTGGCACAGCGCGAACCAATGGTTCGAATCGGTCCACGCGCGCACTTCGCGGAATCCGGCGCGCGCGAGCAGCGCCTTGAAATCTTCGAGCGCATATTTGTAGCTGTTTTCGGTGTGTATCCTCTGTCCCCTGGAAAAAGCGCGCCCGCCGCCGGTCCAACGCACCGCAATGTCGCGCCTGGCTTCCAGGTGCATTTCGATGCGCGAGAGCGCCGTGTTGAACACCGCGTAGTGCCGCCAGTCGCCAACGCAAAAATTGCTCCCGATCAGCGCGTTGAGGTTATTCAGCAGATTTAGATTGAAGGCCGCGGTGACCCCGAGCGCGTCGTCGTAGGCTGCCTGCAGCATGGAGGCGTCCTTGATCAGATCCACGCCGATCAGCAGGCCGCCGCCATGCCCCCCGGCGCACTGATCGCGTATGCCGGCGAGAAAATCCAGCGCCGCCTCCGGCGTGAAGTTTCCGATCGAAGAACCAGGATAGAAGAACAGCCGGTTCTCGCGGCGAACGGCGTCGGGCAGGCGCAGTCCCGCCGAAAAATCGACGCCTATGCCCAGCATCTCCAGCTGCGGAAAGTCGCGCTGCAGATGCGACATCGAATGCCGCAGGAATTCGACCGACATGTCCACGGCCACGTACTGACGCGGCTTGAGCGCCTGGAACAGGCTGCGCGCTTTTTCGCAATTGCCCGCGCCAAGATCGATCAGCGTCGGCTCGGGCCCCGCCGCCTGCGCGATGCTGTCGCGGCAGGCTTCGAGCACGGCTCTTTCGGTGCGCGTCGGATAGTATTCCGGCAGTTCGGTGATGGCGTCGAACAGGCGCGAGCCCAGCGGCCCGTAGAGATGCTTGGGCGACACCCAGGGCGCATCGGCCATCAGGCCGGCGACGACTGCGGCGTGCTCCGGGACGCCTGCGGGATCGTCGGACGGATAGGAAAAGAACGTCGGGCTGGAATGCAGAGTCATGATTTTCGGACCGGATTGGAAAAGCGTTCGATCGATTCGAACAGGCCTTGCAGCAGCAGGGCCAGGACTGCCGCAGGCACGGCGCCGGCGAGCAAGAGCAGATTGTCGTTCACGGCCAGCCCCGCGGCAATGCGTTCGCCGTAGCCGCCGGCGCCGATGAAGGCGGCGATGGTCGCGGTGCCCACGTTGATCACCGCCGAGGTCTTTATCCCGGCGAGTATCGACGGACGCGCCAGAGGCAGTTCGATGGCGAGCATCTGGTCCCGCGGCGAGAGCCCGAGGGCGAGCGCCGCCTGGCGCAAGCCCGCGCCTACGCCGATCAGGCCGGCGTGGGTATTGCGCACGATGGGAAGCAGGGCGTAGAGAAACAGCGCGAGCGCCGCGGGCAGGGTGCCTATGGTCCCCGTCAGGGCGATCAGAAACGCGAGGAGGGCGAGCGCGGGTATCGTTTGCACCACGCCGACCAGGGCGAAGATAGGCTGCGCCAGCCAGGGCTTTCTCGCCGCGGCGACGCCCAGGGGCACGCCGGCGGCGATGCCGGCGGCGAGCGATCCGAACACGAGCAGCAGATGCTCGCGCGTCAGGCGACCAAGATCGGGCGCGAACAGGACTTCGAGAAATCCCCGCCGCGGCGCGCTGGCCGCGGTCTTCCCGGCGTCCTGGAAATAGAGCGCAGCGGCCTGGGCGAAGCTCCGGCCTTCGACTTCCGCGGCGGCGTTCATGCGCATCATGGCGCGCTCGTCTATCGTGCCCTCGAGCGCGGCCAGAGCCTGCCACTGCCGGGGGAAGCGCTGCGGCGCGTCCGTCCGGTGCAGCAGCAGCGTGTCGTAGCGCGGGAAATAGCCGCGGTCGTCGGCGAGCAGGCGGATGCGATAGCGCGCGATCTTGGCGTCGGTGGAATAGGTGTCGATCACGTCCACCCGGCCGCCGGCGAGCGCCTCGTAGGCGAGGCCATGGTCCAATCCGGTCGGGGTGAAGGAGGCGAGGCCGTAGGCTTGTGCCACGCCGGGCCAGCCGTCCTTGCGCGCGATGAACTCCTGCGACAGGCCCAGGCGCAGTCCGGGGTGCGCGGCCAGATCGCCGATGGCGCGCAGGCCCAGGCGCGCCGCCAGTTCCTCGCGCACACCGATGGCGTAGGTATTGTTGAATCCCAGCGCTACGGACGCGGCCAGGCCCATGGGCGCGAGCCCGCGGTTCAGTTCGTCCAGTCCGGGATTGCCTTCGAGCTTGAGGATCTCGCGGGCGATGGTGCCGCTGTATTCGGGATAGACGTCGATCGAGCCCGCCTGCAACGCGGCATAGAGAATGCCCGTATTGCCCAGCCCCGGCCTGTGCTCGGCTGCACCGAAGGGGGCGGCGGCCTGCGCCAGCAGTTCACCCAGTATGTAGGATTCGGTAAATCGCTTGGAACCGACCTTGAGCACCTCGGCTGCGACCGCCTGCGCGACAAGAAGCGCGACAAGAAGCGCGCTCAGCAAGACACTCGCGGCGCGCGTCGCCCGATGCGGACTCATGACCGATGCGGACGCATGACATATGCAGGCGCGCGCATTCCGATGCTTCGTCAATGTCTGATCGCCTATTCGGTTCCAGTCTCGCAAAGTCTAACAGGCTGTTGAAACCCGCGTCCCAATAAGTACATTGCACAGCCGCCTGAAGCGCCTATGCAAGGGCGGGCTTACCCGGGCATGGCAAAGACCGTGGGCCGCTTCGTCCTGAAGTTCCGCCTTCTGGTAACATCCCCGCGCATGCATTACCTACTGTTGATACTTGTCGGATTCGTTTGCGCGATCAGCAACGGTAGCCGGGCCGCGGAAGCCGTAGCCCTCGCCGAGCTCGCCAAACCGGGGCGCGTGCTCATGCTGCGCCATGCCAACGCACCCGGTACCGGTGACCCATCGAACTTCAGTCTCGGCGACTGCTCCACGCAGCGCAATCTCGATCAGGCCGGCCGGGCCCAGGCGCAGTCGCTCGGCCAACGTCTGGCGCAGGCGGGTGTCAGTCAGACCAGGGTCTACTCCAGTCAGTGGTGCCGTTGCCTGGATACCGCGCGGCTGCTCAAGCTGGGTCCCGTCCAGCCGCTGCCGGCGCTGAATTCCTTCTACGAACGCTCTCAGGAGCGCGAGACCACGCTGGCCGCATTGCGCGCATTCCTGGCCGGGCTCTCGACGACGGGCGCACCTGTGGTTCTGGTCACGCATCAGTTCACCATCACTGCCCTCACCGGCGAGGGCACGCCCTCGGGCGGCGGCAGTCTGTTCCAACTGAACGGATCGGGCGCGCCACGCCTGCTCGGTTCGATCAAGCCCGACTGAATTCGCACCTGCGAGGTAATCGATCATGCGCATTCTGATGTTGACCGCATTCCTGCTGCTGTCCCTGCCGGCATTCGCGCAGTCTGAACTGCGCGCAGCGCCGTCTGACCTGCGCGCAGCGCAGCCGGCCCTGCGCGCAACGCAGCTGGCCGAGTTCGCCGACGGGCTGTCGCAACCGCACGACGCGGCCTTCTCGCCCGACGGCAAACTCATCTACCTGACCGACATGCGCAACAGCCGCATTCAGGTTCTCGAAGCCATGACGCTGAAACCGGTCGGCAGCTTCGGTGCCGGCGAGTTGTCCTATCCGCACGATGCCGAGTTCGACCAATCCGGTCGGCTGCTCGTCGCCGACACCGGTAACGACCGGGTAGCGATCTTCGAGGTCAAGGGGGCAAAGGCTAAACTGGTCGGCGAACTGAAGGGGCTCGCAGGACCGGAAGGCGTGGCGGTCACGCCCGAGGGCTCGGTCCTGGTCACCAACACGCGCAACGCGACGCTCAGCGTATTTCGCGACGGCAAACTGGTGCAGACAGCCGGCGGCCCGGGCAGCAGGGACGGCGAGCTGCGCAACCCGCATGACATCGAAGCCGCAAGCGACGGCACCGTGTATGTCGTCGATTCGGGCAATAACCGCGTCCAGGTGTTCGACGCCGCGCTGAAGCATCGCGCCAGTTTCGGCCCCGAGCTCGGTCTGAGCGGGCCCAAATACCTCGCCGTCGACGGCGCTCGCATTTGGCTCGCCGACGAGTACAACCATCGCATCCTGCTGCTCGATCGCAGCCATCGACTGCTCGGTGTGCTCGGCAGCGGCAAGCGCGGTCGTGCCGCCGATGCCTTTTACAAGCCCGAGGCGGTGCTTGCCCGCTCGCCCTACCTCTGGGTGATCGATACCTACAACGATCGCGTCGTGCTGCTGCGCATCGATTGAGTTGCGACGATGCGGGGCGGCGCAGGCGTCAGCCCGGCCCGGCGCTTTGCGCGGGACGTACCGAGTTCCGCTCTACGATGCGGCAGGGAATGACCACGCTGTGCGGATAGATCTCGCCTTGTATCTGTTGCTGCAGCAGATCGACCGTGGCGCCGACCATGTCCGGGACACTCTGAATCACAGTCGTCAGGCGGTAGGAGCCCCACGCAGCCTGGGGGATGTCATCGAAGCCGATCACGCTCACGTCCTGCGGCACGCGCAGGCCGAGCTCGATGCGCAACACGTCCATGGCGGCGATCGCCATGTGGTCATTGGCCACGAACACCGCATCCGGGCGCTCGGCGCATTGGAAAAGTTCGCGCGTGGCCTGCTCCGCGCCCTCGAAGCTGTAGTGGCCGACTGCGCGGCGAAATGCCGGCCTTCCGGCGTGTTGCAGCACCTCGTTGAAGCCGCGCTCGCGCTCGAGATTGGTCGAAGAGTTCTCCAGCCCGGCGATATACGCGATTTTTCGGTGGCCGCGATCGAGCAGCAGCTGCGCGACCATGCGGCCGCCCTGGTAATTGTCTGAAGTGACCGAGCTTGTGGCGCGTCTGATCGGCGCGCCGGTATCCGGAACGCGGTTGATCATGACCACCGGCACGCCTGCGTCGGCGCAGATTTTGGCCAGATCGGTTGAAAGGGTGACCGACGCCATCACGATGCCGTCGACTTGATACTGCAGGATGTCCGAGAGGATGCCGTCCACCTCGTCGATTTCGCTGATGAACATGAGTACGTGGTAGCCCTGCTGCTGCAGCAGTTGCGAGAGTTTCTCGATCACCAGGGGATAAAACTGGTTTTCAAGGTAGCTCATGACCAAAGCGATGATGCGGCTGCGCCCCGAGATCAGGCTGCGCGCGATCGCGTTCGGCCTGTAGCCGAGCGCGTTTGCAGCGGCGAGCACTTTCTTGCGCGTCTCCTTCGAAACGCTCGCCCCCGGGGTAAATGTACGGCTCACCGCCGACTGGGAAACCAGCGCGAGCTTCGCCACCTGCTGGGAGGTGACGACGGTCTTCATGCGGCGGTCCATCCGCCGTCGAGCATGAGGGCGCTGCCCGTGACCAGGCTGGACGCGTCGCTGGCGAGAAACAGGACTGCACCCATGATTTCCTCGACCCGGCCCAGCCGTCCGATTGCAATCCGGTCCGTGACCCATGCGCGAAACGAGGCGTCGGCGAACATCCCGGCCGTCATCGCCGTTTCGATGAAGGTGGGACAAAGCGTATTCACCCGTATGCCCGCGGGCCCGAGTTCCCACGCGAGCGCCTTGGTCATGCCTTCGATGGCGTGCTTGCTCGCGCAGTAGAGGGTGCGGCGCGGACTGCCGACCAGACCCATCTGCGACGAGACATTGATCACCGAGCCGGACAGGCCGGCTGCCAGCAATTGTCGGGTTACGGCGCGCGTCACGTAGAACGCCGCCTTCACGTTCAGATCGAGGACGGCGTCGATGTCCTCGTCCTCGATCTGCACCAGTTCCTTCGGCCGGTTCATGCCGGCGTTGTTCACCAGGATCTGAAACGGACCGGCCTGCGCGATGGCTGCATCCACTGCGCGCGAATCGGTCACGTCGAGCGCGATGGAGTCGCACTGCAGGCCCCCGGCGCGGAACGCGCTGCAGGCGTCGCGCAAACCGGACTCGCTGCGCGCAACCAGGGTAAGGGCGGCGCCGGCTTGCGCCAGGGCGACGGCAGCGGCGAAACCGATGCCGCGGCTCGCGCCCGTGACCAGTGCGCGCTTGCCCTCGACTCGGAATTCAGGAGCGCGCGGCAGCATGCTCAGTCCCTCGCCGGCACCGGCTGATACCACGGCAGATCAGCGCGTTTTCCGTAGCGGCGCACGCGGATATTCGCCTGCTCGCCGTGTCCCGCGAAATTCTCCATGTGACACAGGCGCGAGCAGTATTCGCCGACGAGGGCGCTGGCTGCGTCGCTCATTACTTTTTGATAGGTGCAGGTCTTGAGGAACTTGCCCACCCACAGGCCCCCGGTATAGCGGGCGTTGCGGTTGGTCGGCAGGGTATGGTTGGTGCCGATCACCTTGTCGCCGAAGCTGACGTTGGTCCGAGGGCCCAGAAAC
>CAYNVY010000189.1:0-8517 GCA_964400745.1 uncultured Enterobacteriaceae bacterium
AGCAGCTGGCGGCAACCACGGATGTGCTCACCGCCAAGATCGACCAGCGCCTGGAGCAGATCGGGGGCAGGGTGAACGAGCGGCTGGACGAGGGCTTCAAGAAGACCAACGAAACATTTGCCAACGTGATGCAGCGCCTGGCGACCATCGACGAAGCGCAGAAGAAGATCGACAGCCTCACCGGCAGCGTGGTCAGCCTGCAGGAGCTGCTCGGCGACAAGAAGTCGCGCGGCGCCTTCGGCGAAGTCCAGCTGGAGGCGCTGGTGCGCAACATGCTGCCGGCGGGAACGTTCGAGCTGCAATACACCCTGTCGAACAACGCGCGCGCCGATTGCGTGCTCAAACTGCCCGAGCCCACCGGCCTCGTCGCGGTGGACTCCAAGTTTCCATTAGAAAATTATCACCGCATGTTTGCGCCGGATGCGAACGAGGTGGATCGCAGCCTGGCGCAGAAGGCGTTTCGCATCGACGTGAAACGGCACGTCGACGCCATCGCCTCGAAGTACATCATCGCCAACGAAACCTCCGACGGCGCGGTGATGTTCGTGCCGGCCGAAGCCGTGTTCGCCGAGATTCATGCCTATCACGCGGAAGTCGTCGAATACGCCAATGCGCGGCGCGTGTGGATCGTCTCGCCCACCACCCTGATGGCCGTGCTCAACACGGCGCGCGCCGTGCTGAAGGACGTCGAGACGCGCAAGCAGGTGCACGTGATCAAGGACGCGCTCGCGCGCCTGGCGGTCGAATTCGGCCGCTTCGACGAGCGCATGAAGAAGCTCGCCGACCATATCCGCCAGGCGAACGAGGACGTAGAAAGGATCCAGGTCACCGGCGGAAAGATCAGCCAGCAGTTCCAGCGCATCGAGGCGGCGGAGCTCGAGGACGCGCCTGCCGCACTCGGATCCGACGGGGTGCGCCCGGCAAAAGATCAAAAATAGGGCTTTGCGCCCATCCCTTGCGGCAGCGGCTTGTGGCAGCGATAGTGTGCGTTCGATTGACAATAATCAACCTACTGCTTCCCCCGCTCTGAAATAGTCCGCTTTGAAGGCGTGTGCCGGCGCGTCTTGCCATTTGCTTGCATGCATGCCGGAGCATTTTGTTCTGCGGAATCCGCGCCAGCCGAATGCATAGGACTAGCCAAGCGCTCGTCGCCGTGTGGGTGGTCATCGCCGCCTTCATGGCTTTCCTGTTCGCCGACCTGGTCAGTTCCAGGCAGAGGGTGGAATCGCGGGTGCGCGATCAGGCCGTGTCCTATGTGCGCCTGATAGAGCAGCACGCCTCGGCGGCCCTGGATCGCAGCAATATCGCCCTGCTCGGCGTCATCGATCATATGCGCCCGTGGGACATGGCCGCGGCCGATCGTTTGCCCGAGGCGCGGCGCAAGGATATCGGCGCCTTGCTGCTTGCCCAGCAGCAGCGCACGGCCGGATTGGTGGGCATGTACCTTGCCGACGCCGAGGGCAAGCTTGTCGTTCATTCCGCCGGTATCATCGGCGCAATCAACGTGAGCGATCGCACGCATTTTCAGACGCTCATGAGCGAACCCCGGACCGAGGTCGCCGTATCCGAAGCGAACCTCGGCCGCGTGTCGAACAAGTGGGGCATGAGCATAGGCCGCCGCCTCGACCGGCCCGACGGCAGCTTCGGCGGCATGGTCGCGGCGACTCTGGGCCTGGCCGAGAATTTCACCGACTTCTACGCGAGTCTGCCGCTGGGAAAAGACAGCGCGATCACGCTGCGCGATCCGGACAATCGACTGCTGGTCCGCCATCCCGCCGTAGACGCGAAACTGGGCAAGCAGGTCGCCGCCAGCGGCTGGATACGGGAGCGTCTGCTCGCCGGGGACATAGAAGGCGTGATCACCATCGCGTCGAACATAGACGGCATCGAACGCGTCTTTTCCTTTCGCCGCCTTGCCAACTACCCGATCTATGCGGCGATCGGCCTGTCCCTGGACGAAGCCCTGACCGGTTGGCGCTCCGAACGCAATGCCCTGGCGGCCGGCGCCGTGCTGTTGCTCGCCGCGGGCCTGTACATCACCCTGGTGCTGCGCCGCAATCAACGTGCGGAGCAGGGCCTGGCGGAGTCCGAGGCGCGGTTCCGCGGCCTGGCGGAGCAGTCCCTGGTCGGAATACTCCTGTATGGGGAAGAGGGCATTCAGTACGCCAATCCCGGGCTGGCGAAGATATTCGGCTACGCTCAGGACGAGATCGTTCAGATGTCGCTGCCGGAGCTGATCGCGGAGCGGGACCGGGCGAAGGTCGAAGATGCGATGCGTGATCGCCTGTCGGGCATCGTGCCGCACGGACATTACACCGTACGCGGGTTGCGACAGGACGGCTCGACGGTCGAGATCGAGATATACAGCAGCCGGATGCGCTTCGAAGGCAAGCCGGTCGCGGTTTCGGTGATGGTCGATATCACGGAACGCAGGCGCGCCGAAGACGCGCTCGCGCGCGAAAGCGCACGCAACCGCATGCTGTTGCGCAATGCGAGCGACGGCGTTTGCATACTCGACGAAACAGGCAGGGCGCTGGACGTGAGCGATGTCTTCTGCAATATGCTCGGCTATTCGCGCGAAGCGCTGCTAGACATGAGCGTAGACCAATGGGACGCGCGCTGGTCGACGCCCGAGGGCAAGGAAGAGTTCAAACGCCTGCAGCAGTCAACCAGCCAGACGACGATGTTCGACTCGACGCACCGGCGCAAGGACGGCAGTCTGCTCGACGTGGAGATCCACAGCATCGGCTTCGAATTGGAGGCGGAGCCGATGCTGTTCATGTCCTCGCGCGACATCACGCAGCGCAAGCGCGAGCAGGAGCAAATCCGGCACCGGGCGCACTACGACGCGCTCACCGGTGTTCCGAATCGCAGCTTGTTCTACGACCGGCTGATCCAGAGTCTTGGACTGGCCAGGCGCGAACGCTACGAGCTGGGGTTGCTGTTCCTCGATCTGGACAGATTCAAGGCCGTCAACGACGACTTCGGGCACGAGGCGGGCGACGAGGTGCTGCGTGCCGCCGCCGCCAGGATACGGCAAACCCTGCGCGAGTCGGACACCGTGGCGCGCATAGGCGGCGATGAATTCACGGTTCTGCTGCCGCGGATCGGCGGCCGCGAGGATGCGGCGGAGGTGGCCGGAAAAATCGTCGATGCACTCGCCGCGCCGTTTCAGCTTTCCGATCAAGGCGGAAATCTGCGCGAGGCCAGCATCGGCTGCAGCATCGGCATCGCAATCTATCCGGAGGACGCCGACGGTCCGGACCGGCTGGTCGTGGCCGCGGATGCCGCCATGTACAGCGCAAAGCGCAGCGGCAAGGGCTACTGCTTTCGCGCGAACAGCTAGACGCCGTTGAGTTTCACCCGCACGAGACGCCGCAGCCAGCGGCGTTTGCGCTGACCGCCTGGGCGCGCTGGCGCGAAAATATTGCCCCCCTTATGTATCCCAACGTACGGAAGCTGCCGCCGCGTTCGTCAATACTTGCGAGCGTGAAGTAGTGGGCGATTGTGCAGGAAGTCAGCGTAGGCAGCCCCAGGCTGCCGTGCGAGTACGTAGATGGCTTTCTGATTCCGACAAATAGGGGAAGCAGATGAATGGACTTGGCGGGGTGAAGGTGAAGGGCATTGCAAAATTCACGACGTGGCTGGCGGCACTGCTGTTGAGCGCATTTGTCGCCGGTTGCGGCGACGGCGGCGGCTTCGTGGAGACGACACCGGCCGCCGGCGGCGGCAGCGCTGCCTCGGCGTCGGCCAAGGCGATCACCGCCTATTCGATCGGCGGGGCCACGGGGATCATCAACGAACCGGCCTTGAGCATTGCGGTGACCGTGCCCAACGGGACCGCCCTGACGGCGCTGGTGGCGAGTTTCACGCACACGGGGACCGGCGCCAAGGTGGGAACGACGCTACAGACGAGCGCTGCAAGCGCAAATGATTTCACGGCTCCGGTGGCCTATACGGTGACCGCGGCGGACGGATCGTCGGCGATCTATACCGTCACCGTCACCGTGGCGTCGGTCTCGGCCAAGGCGAGTACCGGGTTTTCGTTTGCCGGGCTTACCGGCGCCACCGGAACCATAGACGAAGCGGCAAAGACCATCGCGGTCACGGTGCCCAGCGGAACCGACGTGAAGTCCCTGGTCGCGACTTTCGCCACCACCGGGACGACGGTCAAGGTGGGAACGACGGCGCAGACGAGCGGCGTCACAGCGAATGATTTCACCAACCCCGTGGCGTTCACCGTAACCGCGGCCGACGGCACGACGGCGACCTATACTGCAAGCGTGACCGTGGCCTCGGCCTCTGCCAAAGCCATTTCCGCCTATTCGTTCGTCGGATTTACCGCGGCTGCGGGAACCATCGACGAGGCGGCAAAAACCATCTCGGTGACCCTGCCGAGCGGAACCGCCGTAACCGCGCTGGTCGCGACCTTCACCAGCACCGGGGCGAGCGTCAAGGTCGGGGCGACGGCGCAATCGAGTGCGGCAACGGGGAATAACTTTACCGCCCCGGTGGCATACACGGTGACCGCGGCCGATGGGTCGAGCGCGACCTATAGCGTGAGCGTAACCCTGTCCCCGAGTTCGGCCAAGGCCAGTACCGCATTTTCGTTCGCCGGGCTTGCCGGTTCCGCGGGGACGATCAATGAGGCGGCCAGGACCATCGCCGTGACCGTGCCCTTCGGAACCGACGTAAGGTCGCTGGCCGCGACGTTCGCGACCACGGGGGCCAGCGTCAAGGTCGGAGCGGTGGTGCAGACGAGCAATGCAACGCTGAATAATTTCACCAATCCGGTGGCCTACGTCGTCGCCGCCGCCGATGGCAGCACGACGACCTATACGGTCAGCGTGAGCGTGGCGCAAAACTCCGCCAAAGCCATTGCGGCCTACTCGTTCGTCGGCTTTCCCGCCGCTGCGGGGATCATCAATGAAACGGCAAAGACCATAGCGGTGAACCTGCCCTTCGGCACCAACGTAAGCGCCCTGGTCGCGACGTTCACCACCACCGGGACGAGCGTCAAGGTCGGAGCCGCGGTGCAGACGAGCACGGCGACGGCGAATAATTTCACCGCTCCCGTAGCCTACGTCGTCACGGCTGCCGACGGCACCACCGCGACTTATACCGTGACCGTTAGCGTGGCGCTGAGTTCGGCCAAGGTCATCAGCGCCTATTCGTTTGCCGGTTTTGCCGGCGACCCCGGGGTGATCGACGAAACGGCATCGCCGAAGACCATCGTGGTGAATCTGCCGAAGGGCACCAACGTGGGGGCTCTGATCGCAACCTACACCACCACAGGGGCCGGCGTAAAGGTGGGCGCGGTGGCGCAGACGAGTACCGTGACGGCAAACAACTTCACCACCGGCGCGGTGGCATACAGCGTGAGCGCGGCGGACGGATCGACGGCGACTTACAACGTAAGCGTTACCTTCGGGCTGGGACCGGCTCCGGTGCTGCTCGGAACCGCCGGCAATTTCGTGATTCTGGCGAAAACGGGCGTGTCCACGGTCCCTTCTTCGGCGATTACCGGGGACGTCGGAGTGAGTCCGGCGGCCACGTCGTTCCTGACCGGCTTTTCCTTGACCAAGGTCGGGACCACGTCAGCGACAGCACCTCAAGTCACCGGCAATTTGTACGGTGCAGACATGACGACGCCGACCAACTCCAACCTGACGACAGCTGTCTCGAACATGGAGGCCGCCTACACCGACGCCGCCACGCGACCGGCGCCGGCGGATTTCCTGAATCTGGGGACGGGTGAGATCGGTGGAAAGACGCTTACGCCTGGCCTTTACGCCTGGACTACCGGGGTGACGATATCCTCCGACGTTACGATCACCGGCGGCTCGAATGATGTCTGGATTTTTCAGATACCGGGAAATCTTACCGTGAGCGCCGCCAAGAAAGTCATTCTGGGAGGTAGCGCAAAAGCCAAGAATATCTTCTGGCAGTTCACCGGATTTGCGGATATCGGAGCCGGCGCGCATTTCGAAGGCATCATGCTGTCGCAAACGGCGATTACGCTCAAGACCGGCGCGTCGATGAACGGCAGAGCTTTGGCGCAGACTGCGGTCGCTTTGGATCAGAACCCGGTGACACAGCCTGCCCCGTAGCGTTTCGCGTCAACGACACAAAGGCCGGCAGCGGTAGCGCTGCCGGCCTTTGGCGCATATACAAGGCAATGCGCTTGTTGAGCTGAAGCGGCAGAGCGAAAGGCGAAGCGCGTTTGCAGCTATACCAAGCCGTCGAACAGCTGCACCTGCACCTGGTCGCCCGCACCGATCGAAGCCCGCTCGTGTTCGAGCACGATGAAGCAGTTGGCTTCCGACATGGAGCGCAGCACGCCCGAGCCTTGCGCGCCCGTGGGGCGCACGCTCCATTTTCCTTCGCTGTCGCTGCTGAGCAGGCCGCGCTGGAATTCGGTGCGCCCGGGGCTTTTCTTGATGGCGGCGGTGCAGGGCACCTGCAGCAGCGGCAGCGCGCAATCGTCGCCGCGCCCCGACAAGGCGAGCAGCGCGTCGCGCACGAACTGGTAGAAAGTGACCATCACCGCCACCGGATTGCCCGGGAGGCCGAAGAAGTGCGCCTCGCGCCCCGCGTGCGCGATCTTGCCGAACGCCATGGGCCGGCCCGGCTTCATCGCGATCTTCCAGAACACGACTTCGCCCAGCCGGCCGAGCAGTTCGCGGATGAAATCGGCTTCGCCCACTGAAACCCCGCCGGAGGTGATGATCGCATCCGCGTCGGCCGCCGCGGCCCTGAGCGCGCGCTCCAGGCTCGCCGGATCGTCGCGCACCACGCCCATGTCGATGACGTCGCAGCCCAGCCGCGACAGCATTCCGTGCAGGGTATAGCGGTTGCTGTCGTAGACTTCGCCCGGCTTGAGTTCCGATCCGACCGAGGCCAATTCGTCTCCGGTGGAGAAAAACGCCACGCGCAGGCGCCGCCGCACCGTCACTTCCGCGAGGCCGAGCGAGGCGACGAGGCCCAGTTCCGCCGGGCGGATCAGTTGCCCGGCTTGCAGCACCGGCTTGCCCGCGGCGAGATCCTCGCCGGCGAGCCGGCGGTTCTGTCCCTGCTTCTGTCCCGCCGGAATGCGTACCTGCTCGCCTTCGGCCTGGACGATTTCCTGGATCACCACGGTGTCGGCGCCGCGCGGCATGACCGCGCCGGTCATGATGCGCACGCACTCGCCCTTGCCCAGCTTTCCCGCAAACTGCTTTCCGGCGAAGGCGCTGCCCGCCAGGCGCAGCACCGTCTCCTGCGTAGCGTTCAAATCGTCATGGCGCACGGCGTAACCGTCCATGGCGGAGTTGTCGTGGGCGGGAACGTCCAGCGTCGAAATGACGTCTTCGCCGAGCACGCGTCCCAGCGCCGCGCGCACCGCGACGCGCTCGTTCGTCGCGACGGGCGTGAGCAGGGCACGGATGATCTGCTTCGCGTGCGCGACCTTGAGCGCGTTCGGGTCGTAATCGTCCATGCAGCTCACGACGCGGGAAATCGGGGACAGACCACGTTTTTCTTCGGTGCGAGCTGGAGTGGATTCGGCGAGACCTTCCGAAAAGCGCGAAAAACGTGGTCTGTCCCCGATTTGCGCGGGTGCGCCGGGCTTGCCGCCTGCGACGATCGGGCCTTGTTCCAGGCTTGCCAGCTGTTCGAGCGTATTGATGTTGCTGAAGGCTTCGGCCTGATCGTCGAAATCCACCTCTACCACGTCCAGACTCGTGTACCAGTCATAGACCTTGCGCCCGCCAGCCTTCAAGAAATTGGTGAGATGCTCGAGCACGCTGCGCCGCACGAGGCAGAATACCGGCTCCGGTCGTCCTCCCTTCTTTGCTACGGCGAGTTCGGCGCCAGATGCGAGCAGTTGCGCCATCAGGCGCTCGACCAGATCCTCTGGCAGAAAGGGCGTATCGCAGGGCACGGAAGCGAGATAGGGGCGGCGCGACACCGACAGGCCGGCGTGCAGCCCCGCCAGCGGGCCGGCGAAATTGCCGATCGCGTCGCTCACCACGCGTACGCCGAAAGTCTTGTAAGCGTCGTGATTCTGGTTGGCGCTGACGATGATTCCGCCCACCTGCGGTGCGAGACGTTCGTATACGTGGTCGATCAGACGCCTGCCGCGGAACATCTGCAGCCCCTTGTCGACGCCACCCATGCGCCGGCCCTGGCCGCCCGCGAGTAGGAGTCCTGTAACCTGTTCTTTGCTGCCATCGGTGTTCAATGTCTTGGCGTTCATGCGAGTACCGTCGGGCCTGTTGTCTTGAGGAAACGCTCCTTGCCGGTGAACAGCAGGTAGTGCCTGCCGGTCGCGCGGCCGAGCATGGTGATGCCGGTCGTCTGTGCGATCGCGTGACCCATCTGCGTCAGACCGGAGCGGGAAACGAGGAAGGGGATGGACATCTGCGCCGCCTTGATCACCATTTCCGAGGTTAGGCGTCCGGTGGTTTAGAAGATCTTGTCCGAACCGTCCGTTCCATCCATCCCCCACCTCCACGCCAGCGCCTCCACCGCCTTTTT
>CAYNVY010000190.1:0-8513 GCA_964400745.1 uncultured Enterobacteriaceae bacterium
CCGGATTCCGAAGTGCTGCTGAACGTGCTCGCGCCCCAATTGCAGGAAGCGTCGACCAATTACAAGCTCGTTCCGCAGATCATTTTCACCGCGGTGGCCAATGTACATAGGCGCTGCCGCGGCGCTTACGCTGTGGTGGCGATGATCGCCGGCTACGGCCTGCTCGCTTTCCGCGATCCCTTCGGCATCAGGCCGCTGGTGATCGGCCGCGTCGACACCGGCAATGGCTACGAATACCTGGTCGCTTCCGAATCGGTGGCGCTGGATACGCTGGGCTTCCAGATGATGCGCGACGTCGCGCCGGGCGAGGCGGTGTTCATCGACGAGGACGGCAATTTCTACAGCCGCCAGTGCGCACTCAAGACCGCGCTCAACCCCTGTATTTTCGAATACGTCTACCTCGCGCGCCCGGACTCGCTCATGGACGGCGTTTCTGTGTACGAGACACGGCTGCACATGGGCGAGCGGCTTGCAGACAAGATCAGAAACGAGTATTCCCACCTGGACATCGACGTGGTGATCCCGATTCCCGATTCCAGCCGGCCGAGCGCGATGCAACTGGCGCTGAACCTGGGCCTGTCCTATCGCGAAGGCTTCGTCAAGAACCGCTACATCGGCCGCACCTTCATCATGCCCGGGCAGAAGGAGCGCAAGAAATCGGTGCGCCAGAAGTTGAATGCGGTGGCGATGGAGTTCAAGGGCAAAAACGTGCTGCTGGTGGATGATTCCATCGTGCGCGGCACCACCAGCCATGAAATCGTCATGATGGCGCGCGAGTCCGGCGCCAACCGGGTGTTCTTCGCCTCGGCGGCGCCGCCGGTGCGCTATCCCAACGTCTACGGCATCGACATGCCCACGCGCCAGGAACTGATCGCCAACGGCCGCAGCAACGAGGAGATCGCGCGTGAAATCGGCGCGGACGCGCTCGTGTATCAGGATCTGGATGCGCTCAAGTCCGCAGTGCGCGAGGCCAATCCGCGGCTGACCGAGTTCGAAACCTCCTGCTTCGACGGCAACTACATCACCGGCGACATTACGCGCGAGTACCTGGACAGCGTGGAGAACCACCGCAACGGCGCGCACAGCGACGCGTCCGAGGACACGGAAAGCACGCAGCTGGATCTGGGTCTGGTAGAGACCGAATAGTCATGGAATTCGACACGCTGGCGCTGCGCACCGGCATACACCGCAGCCAGTTCGGCGAGCATTCCGAGGCGATGTACCTGACCTCGAGCTTCGTCTTCGAGAACGCCGCGCAGGCGGCGGCGCGCTTCACCGGCGGCGCGGAGGGCAATATCTATTCGCGCTTCACCAACCCGACGGTAAGCGCGTTTCAGGAGCGGTTGGCAGCGCTGGAGGGCGCGCAGGCCTGTGTCGCCACCGCGTCGGGCATGTCCGCCATCCTCGCCACCGCCATGGCCGTGCTCAAGGCGGGCGATCACGTGCTTTGCTCGGCCAGTGTGTTCGGTTCCACGGTGCAGCTGTTTTCCGGCATCATGGGCAAGTTCGGCATAGATACCACCTTCGTCAGCGGCGCCAGCGTCGCGGCCTGGGAAGCGGCCCTGCGCGAAAATACCCGGCTGCTGTTTCTGGAAACACCCTCCAATCCGCTCACCGAGATCGCCGATATCGCAGCCCTTGCGCTCCTGGCCAAGCGCGCCGGGGCGCTGCTGGCGGTCGACAACTGCTTTTGCACGCCGGCACTGCAAAAGCCGCTCGAGTTGGGGGCCGATCTGGTGATCCACTCGGCCACCAAGTATCTGGACGGGCAGGGCAGGGTGCTAGGCGGCGCCGTGCTCGGCGCGCGCGGACCGGTGATGGACGGCGTGTACGGTTTCCTGCGCACCGCGGGCCCCAGCCTTTCGCCGTTCAACGCCTGGGTGCTGTTGAAGGGCCTGGAAACGCTGCGCCTGCGCATGGATGCGCAGTCGCAGGCCGCATTGCAGCTGGCGCAGTGGCTGGAGCGGCATCCGCGGGTCCAGCGCGTCTATTACCCGGGTCTGCCTTCTCATCCGCAGTTCGAACTGGCGCGAAAGCAGCAGCGCCTGGGCGGGGCGGTCGTGTCGTTCGAGGTCAAGGGCGGTCGCGAAGAAGCGTGGCGCGTGGTGGATGCGACGCGCATGATTTCCATCACGGCAAATCTGGGCGACACCAAGACGACGATCACCCACCCGGCGAGCACCACCCACGGCCGCATCAGCGCGGAAGCGCGCAAGGCGGCGGGCATAGGCGAAGAGTTGCTGCGTGTCGCCGTCGGCCTGGAAGCGCCTGGCGACATACAGGCTGATCTGGAACGCGGTTTGAACCGGGTCTAGACCGGCAGTTGGCGCGCGCGGCAGCCCGATGCGTCGCAGACGAGGTAGCTTCCCTGCCGATACCAGTCGGCCAGTACCCAGCGCTCGCAGGCATGGCCGTCGACCGTGTGCAGATGCGCCGCGGGGCGATGGGTGTGGCCGTGGATCAATCGCGGGTAGCCGTGGCGGCGCAGCGTCGCTTCGACTTCGGCCGGGGCGACATCCATGATTGTTTCGGGCTTGCTCTGCTTTTCCTGTTCGCTTATCCGGCGCAAGGACTCGATCGCCGCCTTGCGCTCGGTTAGCGGGCGCGACATAAGCTTGCCTATCCACGCCTCGCTGCGCGCTTCGCGCCGGAACGCCTGGTACTCCCCGTCCAGCGTGCACAGGGTATCGCCGTGCATGAGTAGCGTCGGCCGTCCGTACAGGTCCAACAGGGTCGGATCGGCCAGCAGCGTCGCGCCGCTCGCGCGCGCGAACGCTTCGCCGATGACGAAATCGCGGTTGCCGTGCATGAGCTTGACCGGTACCCCGCTTTGCACCAGCCGGGCAAGGGCTTCGATCACGGCGCCGTTGAACGGATCGTCGATGTCGTCATCGCCGGCCCAGTATTCGAACAGGTCGCCGAGGATGTACAGGGCCTCGGCGCTTTGCGCCTCGCGCCGCAGGAAATCGAAGAAACAGCGGCTGATATCCGGCCTGCCGGAGCAAAGATGCAAGTCGGAAATGAAGAGCGTGGTCAAGAAGGACGGGCAGCGGCTGATACGCGGGGCAGAAATGCCGGGTGACGATGCGCTGTGTATCGCGCCCCCGCGTTCACTGCCGGCCTCACACCGCTTCTGCGCGTTCCACGATCACGTCTTCAGCGGGCACGTCCTGGTGGCCGCCTTTGCTCCCGGTCTTCACGCCCTTGATCTTGTCGACGACATCCATGCCTTCGACGACCTTGCCGAAGACGCAATAGCCCCATCCCTGCGAAGTCGGCGCGCTGTGGTTGAGAAAGCCGTTGTCCTTGACGTTGATGAAGAACTGGGCGCTGGCGGAGTGCGGATCCGAGGTGCGCGCCATGGCGACGCTGTAGCGCTCGTTCTTGAGCCCGTTGTTCGCTTCGTTCTCGATCTGCGCCTGCGTCGGCTTCTGCTTCATGCCGGGTTCGAAGCCGCCGCCCTGGATCATGAAGCCGTCGATGACGCGGTGAAACACGGTGTTGTCGTAATGGCCGCTCTTGACGTAGGCCAGGAAGTTTTCCACCGTCTTCGGCGCCTTGGCGGCGTCCAGTTCCAGGGTGATGACGCCGTGGTTGGTATGCAGTTTGACCATGATGGGCTCGCTATTTGTCGGAAATGAGGGTTGCGGATTCGATGATGACGGGTTGCTGCGGAACGTCGCGGTCGAACGGGCCTCCCGGCCCGGTGGGGGTGCGCGCGATGCGCATGACGACGTCCATGCCGGCGCTGACTTTGCCGAACACGGCGTAGCCGAACCCCGCGGGGGTGGCCTCGCGAAAGTCGAGCGCGGCGTTGTCGGCGACGTTGATGAAAAACTGGACGGTGGCGGAGTGCGGATTGGGTGTGCGCGCCATGGCGATGGTGCCGACTTCGTTTTTCAATCGGTTTCCGGCCTCGTTTTCGATGGGAGAGCGCGCCGTCTTTTGCCGGAATTCGCGGTCGAAGGCGCCGCCCTGGATCATGAAGCCGGGAATGACGCGGTGAAATTGCGTGCCGGTGTATGCGCCGTCTTTCACGTATTGAAGAAAGTTCGCCACCGATTTCGGGGCCTTTTCGGCGTAAAGTTCGATGCGAATGGCGCCGACGCTGGTCTTCATTTCGACCACCGGATTGGCTGCGTATGCCTGTGCCGACCAGAGGAGGACGCCAAGCAGAAAAACTTTGAAGGAATTCATGATTTCAACCTATGAAAATTGGTGATCCCGCGTGCCGCGGCGGGGCGCGCTGCGGGGAGATTACGCCGCACCCTCGTACACGATGCGCCACTTGCCGCCTTCCTTGGTCCAGTACTGGCGCTTCTTCATGGTATTGGAAAGATTGCTCGAACGGTATTCCTGGTCGAAGGTGACCACCACCAGTTCGTCCTTGCCCGGATTGCGAAACATGCTGAAATTCGAGATCTTGAGCTTGATCCAGCTCTTGCCGCTGTTGACCTTGCGCTTGTGCTGTCCCCACTCCGAGAAATCTTCGCCGTCGGCCGAAAACTTCTTCGAGTAGTGGGTCAGGTAGCGGTCGGTATCCAGGCTTTCCCAGTCGCTGCGCCAGCGCTCGATCTGCGCATTGAGCGCGTTGCGCTCGGCGTTCCAGTCATCCAGCGACAGCCATTCGACTTGTTCGCTGATGATCACCGGCGTGAGGCCTATCTGCAGTTTGTCGGACAAGGCATCCAGGTCGGCGTTGGCCAGCACGACGCAGCCGTTGCTCGCGCGCGGGGCGCGGCTGTACGTGTCGCTGGGCGTGCCGTGCAGCCAGATGCCGTGGCCGTTGCGCCCGTTGCGCTTGTCCCATTCGTTGGGGTAGCTGATGGGGAACGCGCCGCTGCCGTAGAAGTCGGTGAGCTTCTTGCGCGGCAGGCTGGCCGTGACGTGATACACGCCCTGCGGCGTCTTTTCGTCGCCTTCGCGCGTCTTCTCCCCGCCGCGCTTGCCGGTGCTGATGTAGTAATCGGCGACGAAGCGCGGGCGGCCGTTTTCGTTCTGATACAGGTAGAGGCGCGAACGTTTGTTGTCGACGACGATGGCGTAGCGCTGGTCCTGGCGCATCTGCATCAGATAGCGCGGGACCTGGTCCTGCGGCGGGCGCTGGCGATAGGCGTGCAGGCGCACCATCGCCTCGGCGCGCAGGTCGTCCAGCCGTTCGCGCGATCCGTTGGGTGCGTTGCCGAAGGTCTTGAGCGCGCGTCCGCGGGCGAGCAGGAGGTCGCCCTTTATCAGATAGGCAAGGCGGAAATTGGGCTTTGTCCGCAGCAGCGCTTCGACCTGGGCCAGCGCCTGGTCGAGGCGGTTATTCTCGATTTCCTCGAACACTTTGGCGAGCAGCGCGTCGGTGTTCTGGTCCGCCTGCGCGGGGGCGGGGGAAAGGAAGGCGGCGCTGGCGAGGCAGAATGCCCCGGTGAGCAGAAGGTTCGAAAATCCGCGCGGCAGATCCATCAATCAGTTGACCCGTTCTTCACGTATCAGCCACTTCCCATTGGCTTTGACCATGACCAGGGTTTTGGTTCCCGAAGTCTTGATTACGTCAGAACGGTAAATCTGGCGGAAGCTCACGCTGGCGGCGTTGTCGCCGCTGATGCTGACCTTGGGTGCTTCGATTCCAACCTCTATTTTCTTTGGCGCGCTGATGCGCTGTTTGCGCGCTTTTTCCCAGTCGCCGCGCGCTTCGCCCTTGGGCGTCTTGAAGTCTTTGGCATAGTGCGCAAGGTAGGCCGGCACGTCTTTCCTGGCCCAGGCGCTGGCCCAGGCGTTCACCGCCTTGATCAATTCTTCGGACTCTGCGCTCTGGCCGCCGCCCGATTTCGCCGCAGGAGCCGGCGTCTTGGGCTCTGCCGGTCTTGGCTCCGCCGCCTTGGTCTCGGCATCGACTCTTGGCTGGGCGGGGGGCGGGCTGGCCTTGGCCGCTTCCGGCGCTTTCGCCGGCGCCGCTTCCGCCACCTTGGCCGCCTCCGGGCGGGCGCTCGCTCTGGCGCTGCGCGTTCCGCCGCCTATCAGTTCGCCTATCATTGCCAGCTTGGTTTTTGCGCCGGTATTGGAGGAGTCGAGTTGCAGCGCCTTGTCGTAGGCCTGGCTTGCCAGCTTGGCGTAGATGTCGCCCAGGTTCTCATGCGCGGTGGCGTAGCTCGGGTGGGTGCGGATCGAACTCTCCAGCGAGGTTCTGGCCTTTTCGTACTGGCCTTGCGACGCGTAGAGCACGGCCAGGTTGTTGTAAGGCTCGGGCAGTTCCGGATAGTCCTCGGACAGCTTCAAGAACACCTGAATGGCTTCTGCCGGCCGGTTCATCTCGGTCAGGATCAGGCCTTTGAGAAATCGCCCCTGCGCGTCGCGCGGCTTTCCGGCAAGAAACTTGTCCACGCGTTCCAGCGACTGGGGCAGCTGGCCTTGCCGCATCATGCGATTGATGTCCTGCAGCTCGTCGGCCCGAACGGCGAAGACGGCCAATACGAGGCCCAGAGCGACAGCGGTGCGGCGAAGCAGGGAGTGCATTGTGATATACTTTCTCGCGCCAATAAATTAACTTTCTATTCTAGCAAGAACACCTGATCCTCCACAATAGAGCCTGCAGCCAATATTTCGGCGCAGGCCCTGCGCCGGCACGGAAAATGGTCGCCGCAGCCAACCCTCCCTCGGCCGCTTTTTCGCATGCTGAAGATATACAACACCCTCGCCCGATGCAAGCAGGAATTCGTTCCGATCGAGCCCGGCCGCGTGCGCATGTACGTTTGCGGCATGACCGTCTACGACTACTGCCATCTGGGCCACGCGCGGGTCATGGTGGTGTTCGACATGGTGCAGCGCTGGCTGCGCGCCAGCGGCTTCGAACTCACCTATGTGCGCAACATCACTGACATCGACGACAAGATCATCCGCCGGGCGCTGGAGAACGGCGAGACCATAGGCGCACTGACGCAGCGCTTCATCGACTTAATGGACGAGGACGCAACGGCGCTGGGGGTGCAGAAGCCGGATCTGGAGCCGCGCGCGACGCAGCACATCGAAGGCATGCTCGCCATGATCGCGTCCCTGCAGGGCAAGGGGCTCGCCTACCAGGCGGCGAGCGGCGATGTCAATTACTCGGTGCGCAGGTTTCCCGGCTACGGCAAGCTCTCCGGAAAGACGCTGGATGAATTGCGCTCGGGCGAGCGCGTCGACGCCGATCCGAGCAAACAGGACCCGCTCGATTTCGTGCTGTGGAAGAAGGCCAAGGAGGGCGAACCGTTCTGGCAGTCGCCTTGGGGGTCGGGCCGGCCGGGCTGGCACATCGAGTGCTCCGCCATGTCAAGGCAACTTCTAGGCGAGCATTTCGACATCCACGGCGGAGGCCAGGACCTGCAGTTTCCCCATCACGAGAACGAAATCGCCCAGTCGGAGGGCGCGCACGGCCATGCTTTCGTGAATTACTGGATGCACAACGGCTTCGTGCGCATCGACGACGAGAAGATGTCCAAGTCGCTCGGCAATTTTTTCACCATCCGCGAAGTGCTCAGCCGCTATGACGCAGAGGTGGTGCGGTTCTTCATCCTGCGCGCGCACTATCGCAGTCCGCTGAATTATTCCGATCAGCATCTGGACGACGCCAGAAGCGCGCTTGCGCGCTTGTACACGGCGCTCAAGGCCGCAGCGCCCGCCGACGGCGGCGCCATCGACTGGGGCGACGCCTATGCTTCGCGCTTTCGCGCGGCGATGGATGATGACTTCAATTCACCCGAGGCGGTCGCGGTTCTGTTCGAACTTGCGAGCGAGGTGAACAAGGGCGCCGGAGCGGGAAAAGCAGCACTTCTGCGTTCACTCGGCGGCATACTCGGCTTGCTGCAACGCGACGCAACGGCGTTTCTTCAAGGGCGCCAGGATGCGACGGCGCCGGCCCCGGGCGGATCGGCGGCAGGCGCGCTCGGCGCAGCCTTCGGCGCCGAGCGCATTGATACCTTGATAGCGCTGCGCGCTGCGGCCAAAAAGTCAAAGAACTACGCCGAGGCAGACCGCATCCGGCAGGAGTTGACGGCGGCCGGCATCGCGCTCGAAGACGGACCGCAAGGCACTACCTGGCGCCGCGCTTGAACCTTGCGTGAAGCGCAAGCCCGCTGCGCGGGTCGCTAGCCGCCTGCGCTACTCGGCGAAAAATTCCTTGACCTTATCCATCCAGGATTTGGCCCGCGGATTATGCCGGTCGGAATCCTTGTTGCTTATCGCTTCCAGTTCGCGTAGCAGTTCCTTCTGCTGTTCGGTGAGGTGCACCGGCGTCTCGACCACCATGTGACAGAGCAGATCGCCGTGGGACTGGCTGCGCACCCCTTTTATGCCTTTGCCGCGCAGGCGGAAAACCTTTCCGCTCTGGGTCTCCGGCGGTATTTTTATCCTGGCCGAGCCGCTGAGCGTGGGGATTTCGATTTCGCCCCCCAGCGCCGCAATGGTAAAACTGATCGGCATTTCGCAGTGCAGGTCATCGTGGTCGCGCTGGAACACTGCGTGCGGCTTGAGGTGCAGCTGCACGTACAGAT
>CAYNVY010000191.1:0-8446 GCA_964400745.1 uncultured Enterobacteriaceae bacterium
GGGCGGCGGGTCTTGGCCGGGATTTCCCGCGCCTGAAGACCTTCGGCACGCTCTCGCCCATACCGGGATTCCGCAAGTGGCTCGCCGAAACTGCCGCTTCGACGCCCGAGCTGGCCGATCTGGCGGGCGCGCTGTCTAAGACGGATTGGGTTGGAACGAGCGGCACCGAGGCGGGCATGCGGGCGAACTTGATGCGGTTGTGCGCGTACTACCTGCAGCGCGCGAAACAGGGGAACGAACCGGCCGATTCGGTGGCGCGCTTTCACCTTGGCAACGGCGCGCGCATGGAGCGTATCAACTGGCTAGCCGATTCGTCCAAGGCCGGCATGGCGCGTTCGGCCGGCCTCATGGTGAACTACGTCTACCGCCTGAAAGATGTCGAGCGCAACCACGAGGCCTATGCGAACAAGCACGTCGTCGTCGCCTCGCCGGGGCTGGCGCTGCTCGCGCGCGAGTGCCCGCTCGCGCGTTCCGCTTCGAAGCGCAAAGCATAGCCCGCCCGGTGCGGCCGGGAATCTCGAACGCGTCGAGCCCGCCCGACGCGCTGCGCACACAAGCCCCTAGCCTCGTGGCCGCAGGCAACCTGGCTGAGAACGTCATGCATTTCGCGCGTGTGCTGCGCGCGGCCGGATTGCCGATCGGTCCGGACCGGGTGCTGGACGCGGTGCAGGCGCTGCAGGTCGCCGGTATGGCGCGGCGCGAGGATTTCTACTGGACGCTGGCCGCGGTGTTCCTGTCCCGACGGGAGCAGCAGGAACTGTTCGAACAGGCGTTTCACCTTTTCTGGCTAGACCCGATGCGGCTCTCGCGCATCATGGGCCTGCTGTTGCCGCATAGCTGCGGCGGCTCTGCGCAGGAGCAGCAGCAGGCGGGAAGGCGCTTGGCCGAAGCGCCGCAACCCAGGGACCGGGAAACCCTGGCGGAAGAAGGCGGACAGGAGCGCAACGCCGATGCCGGCTTCGCCGGCTCACCGAACGAATTGTTGCAGCACGCCGACTTCGAGACCATGAGCGGTGCCGAACTCGCGCAGGCGAAAAGGCTGATCGCGCGCCTGCGTCTGCCGATGCCCGAAGTGCAGACGCGGCGGCATCGCCCCGATGCCCGCGGAACCCGCATCGACCTGCCGGCGACGCTGCGCGCGAGCCTTAGGGGCGGAGCGCAGATCATCGCCCTGAAACGCCGTTCGCGCATCACCCGCCACCCGCCGCTGGTGGTGCTGTGCGACATCTCCGGCAGCATGAACCGCTACTCGCGCATGTTCCTGCATTTCCTGCACGCGATCACCAACGACCGCGACCGCGTGCATACCCTGGTGTTCGGCACGCGGCTCACCAACATCACGCGCCAGCTGCGCAACCGCGACGTGGACGTCGCCATGAACCGCGTGACCGCGGCGATACAGGACTGGGCGGGCGGAACGCGCATCGGCGTCTGCCTGGAGGAATTCAACCGCAGATGGTCACGGCGCCTGCTGGGCCAGAACGCAGTGGTGCTCTTGATCTCCGACGGCCTCGACCGCGACGTGGGCGATGGCCTCGGGGTGCAGATGGAGCGGCTGCACAAATCCTGCCGCAGACTCGTCTGGCTCAACCCCCTGCTGCGCTACGAAGGCTTTCAACCCCGCCCTTCGGGCGTGCGCGCGATGCTGCCGCACGTCGACGCTTTCCTGCCGGTGCACAACATCGAGAGTCTGGTCGATCTGGCGCGCGAACTGGAACTAGGGAAATGGCAACGCCGGCCCGAGAAAACCGCAGCCTGAACTCTACTTCGCCTCCGCGCTAACGCGCTCCAGCACCAGGCAGGCGGCGCACAGGTCCTCGAGCGCCGTGCCTACCGATTTGAACAGGGTGATTTCTTCGGCGCTCTTTCGGCCCGGGTGCGCGCCCGTGACAAGCTCTGCGAGTTCGGCGCGCACGCGCTCACGCGCGAGCGCCCCGCTCGCCAGCGGCTGCACCAGGTCGCCCGCTTCCTTCAGCGCTCCGGCATAGCTGTCGACGAAGATCTCGGCGCGCGCGATGAGCGCGTCGTCGCCCTCGCGCATCTGCGGCGTGAATCCGCCCACCAAGTCGACGTGAGTGCCCGGGCGCAGCAGACTGCCGCGCACGATGGGTTCGATGGTCGTGGTGGCGCAACTGACGATGTCCGCCTGCGCCAGAGCCGCGGCCAAATCGCCGAACATTTCCGCCGGCAGGCCTTCTTCCTGCAGTTGCGCCGCCAACGCCTGCGCGCGCTCGGTGCTGCGGCCCCACACGAGCAGCCTTCGGATCGGCCGCGTCGCGCAATGCGCGCGCGCCATGTGCGGCGCCAGCGCGCCGGTTCCGATGACCAGCAGGGTCGCGCTGTCTTCACGCGCCAGATAGGCCGATGCAAGAGCCGATGCCGCCGCGGTGCGGCGCAGCGTGAGCGCCTCACCGTCGAGCAGCGCGCGCGGATGCCCGGTGGCGCCGTCGAGCAGCACGTACAAGGCCGACACGGTGGCGACGCCGCGCGCGCGGTTGCGCGGGAATACCGTCGTCAGCTTCACCCCCAGGTCTTGACCCGCCCGCCAGGCCGGCATCAGCAGCAGACGGTCGCCCTCTCCGGTGACGTCGTGCACGTGGCGCAGGGGAACCGTGCAGCCGCGCGCGAAGTCCGCGCGCAATGCCTCGGCCAGCCGCGTGTAGTCGAGCGCGGCGTGAACCTGTTCGGCCGAATAGAAAGGGAGTTGCATGCCCGCCCATGTTACTTCAGGCGGCGACGGTCCGGCGAACCGAAGCGTCGCCGGTCAGCCCCGCGCGGCGCGCGCCCGGCTGATGCGCCTCACCACCCAGGGCACGACGATCAGCAGCGCGGTGAACGCGAACAGGGTGGCCGAAATCGGATGCTGGTAGAACACGCTGGGATCGCCCTGGCTGATCGACAGCGCGCGGCGAAACTGGGTCTCTGCGAGCGGGCCGAGGATCAGACCGATCACCGCCGGCGCCACCGGAATGTCCCAGCGGCGCATGGCGAAGCCGAGCAGCCCGAACACATACAGCGTCGCCAGATCGACCACCGACTCGTGCAGGCTGTAAGCGCCCAGCGTGGCGAACACCAGGATGCCGCCGTAGAGCAGCGGTTGCGGGATGGTCAGCACCCTGACCCAGATGCCTATCATCGGCAGGTTGAGAATCAGCAGCATCACGTTGCCCACATACAGGCTGGCGATCAGCCCCCACACCAACTCGGATTGCATCTGGAACAGCATCGGGCCGGGCTGTATGCCGTAATTCTGAAATGCGGCGAGCAGGATCGCCGCGGTGGCCGAAGTCGGTATGCCCAGCGTCAACAGCGGCACCAGCGCGCCGGTGACCGAGGCGTTGTTCGCGGCCTCGGGGCCTGCGACACCCTCGATCGCGCCATGGCCGAATTCCTCCGGATGCTTGGTCAGCTTCTTCTCGACCGCGTACGACAGGAAGGTCGGGATCTCCGCACCGCCCGCCGGGATGGAACCGAACGGAAAGCCGATCGCGGTCCCCCGCAGCCAGGCCGGCCAGGAACGCTTCCAGTCCGATTTGGACATCCACATCGACCCGGTGATCCGGTCCATCACCTCCGGGATGCGGCTGGCGTACGCGCCGACATAGAGCGCCTCGCCCACCGCGAATAAACCGACCGCGAGCACCACCACATCGACGCCGTCGAGCAACTCGGGCACGCCGAAGGCGAAACGCGGCTGCCCGGTCTGGCCGTCGATCCCGATCAAGCCGAGGAACAGGCCGACGAACAGGCTGGTCAGTCCGCGCACCGTGGACGCGCCGAGCACCGCCGCCACGGTGGTGAAAGCGAACACCATCAGCGCGAAGTATTCGGCCGGACCGAACTTGAGCGCGATCTCGACCACCAGCGGCGCGAGCAGCGTGACCAGCAGCGTGGCGATGCTTCCGGCGACGAAAGAGCCGATGGCGCTGGTCGCGAGCGCCGGGCCGGCCTGACCGCGCTTGGCCATCTTGTTGCCCTCGAGCGCGGTCGCGATGGAGGCGGATTCACCCGGCGTATTGAGCAGGATGGTGGTGGTCGAACCGCCGAACATTGCGCCGTAATAGATGCCGGCGAACATGATCAGCGCGCCTACCGGGCTCAGCTTTACCGTCAGCGGTAGCAGCATCGCCACCGTCAGCGCAGGACCGACGCCGGGCAGCACGCCGACCGCGGTGCCCAGAGTGACGCCGATCGCGCCCCACAGCAGGTTCATCGGCAGCAGTGCGACTTCGAAACCGTGCATCAGCGCATGCAGCGTTTCGCCCATTCAAGTCATCCCAACGAGGCTAAACAAGGGGGCGAGCCAGCCGGCGGGCAGGTTCACGCTCAGCACCAGGCCGAAGAACGCGAACACCGCGAGCGCGATGGCAAAGCCCAGCGCCAGATCGCGCGCGAATCGCGGGCTGCCGAAGCCGCGCGCGACGCAGGAGAACAACACCGCCCCGGCGAGCACGAAGCCGCCGCTCTGGATCAGCGCCATATGGGCAAACAAGCCTACGCTCACCCAGGCGAACGCCGGGAAATGGAAGGCGTGCTCGCCGCGCGAGGCTGCATCCTGCGGCGGCATATTGCGCCAGCCGCCGGTCAGCACTTCGTACAGCAGCCATACCCCGAGCAGGATCAGACCGGCGCCGGTCACGCCCGGCATGAAGTTCGGACCGATGCGCGCATAGCCGCCCTGCGAGGGCAGCATCGCGGTGCCGATCGCGGTGCCCACGCCGAGCAATAGCACGCCGATCGAGAGCGCGATTTCGGCGGGCGAGCGACGCGCTGCGCCGTCGCGGATCACTTCTTCTTGATACCCAACGAGTCGATGATCGCGGCGATGCGCTTGGTATCTGCCTCGACGTAGGTCTTGTACTGGTCGCCGCCGAGGAATACACCGGCCCATCCGAGCTTCTCCAGCGTGGCTTTCCATGCCGGGGTGTTGGTCGCGGCTTGCACCAGATTCACCAGGGCGTCGCGCTGCTGCGGGGTGATGCCCGGCGCGCCGAATACCCCGCGCCAGTTGCCGAGTTCGACGTCTATGCCCTGCTCCTTCAGCGTCGGGATGCCCTCCTCGCGCTGCGGTGACGATAGCGCCAGCGCGCGCAGCCGCCCGCCCTTGATCTGTTCCGAGAACTCGCCCAGTCCGGACACGCCCGCGGTGACATGGCCGCCGACGATCGCCGCCACCGCCTCCCCGCCGCCCTTGAACGGCACGTAGTTGATCTTGGTCGAGTCCGCGCCGGTCGCCTTGGCGATCAGGCCGATCAAGATGTGATCGGTGCCGCCGGCCGAGCCCCCGCCCCAGGACACCTTGCCCGGGTCGGCCTTGAACGCCTTGACCAGATCGGCCATGGTCTTGTGCGGCGAATTGGCCGGCACCACGACCACTTCGTATTCGCTGGTGAGCCGCGCGATCGGCGTCACCATCGACAAATTCACCGGCGAGTCGGTCAGATGAATGCCGCCTATCATCACCATGCCGCCGACCATGAGCGCATTCGGGTCGCCCTTGGACGAATTCACGAACTGCGCCAGGCCTATGGTGCCGGCCGCGCCGCCCTTGTTCTCGAACTGCACCGACTTCACCAGCCCGGCGCTTTGCATCGCCGCAGCCAGGTTGCGCCCGGTCTGATCCCAACCGCCGCCGGGATTGGCCGGAATCATGATTTTCAGATTCTGCGCCGCCGCAGGCGCGGCAAACGCTGCGCTCAAGCAAAGCGCGCTGAACGCAGCGGCGAAAGTACGGATAAGGAAACGCATGACTCCCCCTAGTGTTTTGTCCTGTCGATGGCCCCGGATTCTACCCCAGAGCACGCCAGCATTGATAATTCGCGGCCGCGGCTGCCCGAGGCGTGCGTCCGCAGGACGAATCAGCCCCTGTGCCGTCCGGCGTCCCGCGTTCAGCGTCCGGCGTTCAGAACACGATCACGCCGCGCGCGTTGCGACCGGCTTCGAGGTCGGCGAAAGCCTGCGGCGCCTCGTCTATGCGGTAGGTGCGGGTGATGAGTTCATCCAGCTTGAGCTTCTTCGATTGATACAGGGCGATCAGCCGCGGAAAGTCTTCGCGCGGGCGCGCCGAGCCGTAGTAGCTGCCGGTCAGGGTCTTTTCCTCGAACGTGATCGAAGCCGTCTTGATCGACGTGCTGTCGTCGCCGCGCGCCACGCCCACCACCAGCGCGGTGCCGCCTTTGCGCAAGGCGCGGAAGGCCTGTTCCACCATCTTGCCCAGGCCTATGCACTCGAAGGCGTAGTCCGCCCCGCCGCCGGTGAGCTTCTTCACCGTCTTCACCAGGTTTTCTTCCTTGCCGGCGTCGATCACGTGCGTGGCGCCGAACTGCTGCGCCAGTTCGAGCTTGTGCGCCGCCATGTCCACCGCGATGATGATGCCGGCGCCGGCAATGGCGCAGCCCTGGATCACGTTCAGGCCGACGCCGCCCGCGCCTATCACCAGCACGCTCGCGCCCGGCTCCACCTTGGCAGTATTGAACACCGCGCCCACCCCGGTCATCACGCCGCAGCTGATCAGCGCCGCCTGCGGCAGTGGCATGCCGGGGGCGATTTTCACCACGTTGTCCACGTGCAGGGTGGCGTATTCGGCCATCACGCCGCAGGCGGAAAAGATGTTGATCGGCGCACCGCCGGCGTCGCGCGTGCGCAGGCTGCCGTCGGGCAGGGCGATGATCGCCTTCGCGCCCACGTCGCACAGATGCGGTCGGCCGGTGACGCAATAGCGGCATTTGCCGCACATGTTGACGAAAGAGCTGATCACCGTGTCGCCGACGGCGAAACCGCTCGTGCCCTCGCCCACTTCGACCACGGTGCCCGCGCCTTCATGGCCGAGGATCAGGGGCAGCGGCATGGCAATGGTGCCGTTCGCCGCCGACAGGTCGCTGTGGCACACGCCGCAGGCGCCCAGCTTGATCATCACCTCGCCCCGATGCGGCGATTCGACTTCGATTTCCTCCACCGCCACCGGCGCCTTGACCTGGCGGCAGACGACTGCTTTTCCCTTGCGTGCCATGCTGGTTTCCTCGACTTGGTTGGTATGGGACGAATTATGCTCCCGCGGTGCGCGATCGGCCAAAGCCTCTAGCAGAAAACCGGCTGCCGGTTTCAGATCGAACAAGGTAAAATACCGCGCCTGCGATCGATCCGCGGGCGCACGGATCATGCTGAAAAGGGATATTGATGGCGGACTTTTCTCCGAGCTATTACAAGACGATCAAGGTGATCGACACCTTTACCGAACGCACCGGCGAGGTGTTCGCCTGGCTGGCGGTACCCCTGGCCATCGCCGTGTTCTGGGAAGTGGTGTCGCGCTATTTCTTCGATCTGCCGACCACCTGGTCCTACGATCTGGGCTACATGCTGTACGGCGCCCTGTTCATGCTGGGTTCGGCCTACGCCCTGCGCCAGGGCGCGCATATCCGCACCGACATGCTGTGGGAGAAATTTTCCGAATCCACCAAGGGCAAGATCGACTTCTACGCCTATATCCTGTTCTTTTACCCCGGGATGATCCTGCTGTTCATGACCAGCATCGACGACGCCTGGTTCGCGCTCATTCACGGCGAGGTATCCGAGCAGACCACCTGGCGCCCCTATCTCTGGCCGATCAAGGGGGTGGTGCCGCTGACCGCGCTGCTGATGATGATCCAGGGCATTTCGGAGATCATGAAGAGCTGGTTCATGATGCAGACTGGCAAAGAGTTCGAGCACAAGGCCGGGGGTGAAATATGAGCGGCCCGGAAGCGCTCGGCATGTTCATGCTGGTCTTGATGATCGGCACCATCTTCATCGGCTTTCCGATTTCGTTCACCCTGCTGATCATGGCGCTGGCCTTCGGCTACATCGGCCTGGGACAGATGGTATTCGACCTGGCCTACCTGCAGATCATCGGCCTGATCAAAATGGAGGAACTGGCGGCGGTGCCGCTGTTCATTTTCATGGGCTTTCTGACCGAACAGGCGGGCTTGATGGAGCGCCTGTTCCGTGCCTTTCGCGATCTGCTGGCATCGGTGCGCGGCGCGCTTTACCTCGGTGTGATTCTGACGGCGACGGTGTTCGCCATGGCCACGGGCATCGTCGGTGCGGCGGTCACCGTCCTTGGCATCATGGCAGCGCCCATCATGATCAAGTCCGGCTACGACGCGCGCATGTCGGCGGGCGCCATAGCGGCAGGCGGCACCCTCGGCATCCTGATCCCGCCCTCGGTGATGCTGATCGTCATGGGACCGGTGCTCGGCGTGTCGGTCGCCGACCTGTACTCCGCCGCGTTCGGCCCGGGATTCATGCTCGCAGGAATGTACATCATCTACACCATGACACGCAGCTTCCTCAATCCCAAGCTCGGCCCCCCGGTGCCCTTGGACGAGCGGCCCACGTCCTGGCTCATCGTGATCAAGGAAGTGTTCCTCGGCATGGTTCCGCTCGGCATGCTGATCACCTGCACCCTGGG
>CAYNVY010000192.1:0-8339 GCA_964400745.1 uncultured Enterobacteriaceae bacterium
CTTCTCAGCCATGTTCGCCGCCTTCGATACACTTCAGAAACGATTGCTCCAGCGTGGCGCCGGCGTAGCTGCGCACGAGTTCCTGCGGGCTGCCGGAGAAATACTGCCTGCCCTGATGTAATACCACCATGTGTTCGCAAATCTCCTCGACGTCGGATAGCGCGTGGGAGGTGAAAAACAGGGTGCGCCCCTGCTCGCGCAACTGCCGCAGCAGCTGTTTCACGCGCGCGCGCGCCAGGGGATCCAGCCCGCTCATGGGTTCGTCCAGGATCAGCAGATCGGGTTCGGCCAGAAGGCAGGCCGCCAGCCCGAGCTTCTGCGTCATGCCTTTGGAAAACGAGCGCACCGGCTTGTCCAGCGCCGTGGCATCCAGGTCCAGCGCTTCGAACATGGCGCGCTTCTTGTCTTCGCCGGCGGCGCGCTTGTCCAGTGCGAGCATGTAGTTGAGGAAATCGCGCCCGGTGAGGAAATAGGGCGGCATGAAGCGCTCGGGGAGGAAAGCCAGCCGGGCGCGGGACTGGCTGTCGGTATGCCGGGCACCGAAGATCTCGATCCGGCCGGCGTCGATGTGGCAGAAGTCGAGCAGGCACTTGATCAGCGTGGTCTTGCCTGCGCCGTTGATGCCGACCAGCCCGAAAGTCATGCCTGCGGCG
Organism: uncultured Enterobacteriaceae bacterium; assembly: GCA_964400745.1. Taxonomy (GTDB): domain Bacteria; phylum Pseudomonadota; class Gammaproteobacteria; order Burkholderiales; family SG8-39; genus 2-12-FULL-64-23. The sequence continues at coordinate 654 of CAYNVY010000192.1, forward strand.
ATGTCGAGGTCTATCCCCTGCAGCACCGCCTGCGGGCCATAGTGTTTCTTGACCTGGTCGAAGCGGACAGCCGAATGCGTCATTGGGCACGCCGAGGAATGCAAAGCGATTACTATATCAGACCGGTCGTGTAGCGCGCTGCGTCCCGCGGCGTAGCGCGTGCGGCTGCGGGCCGCCCGAACGCGCGCCAGCACCGGTCTGGTAGAATGTCCGCTCCCCTTTCCTGACCGACCTCCGTGCCGCCGAAACCTGCAACTGACAATCTGGTCGAGGTCGACAACGTGATCTTCGCGTACGACAGCCGCCAGATCCTCAAGGGCGTCGACCTGAGCATACGGCGCGGCCAGGTGGTGGCCATCATGGGGCTCTCCGGCTGCGGCAAGACCACCTTGCTGCGCCTGATCGGCGGCTCCCTGCGTCCGACCCGGGGCGAAGTGCGCGTAGGCGGCCGCGCGGTGTCCCGTCTCGGTCATGATGAACTGTTCGCGCTGCGCCGCAGGATGGGCATGCTGTTTCAATTCGGCGCGCTGTTTACCGACATGTCCTGCTACGACAATGTCGCTTTCCAGATGCGCGAACATACCGACCTGCCCGAAGAACTGATCAACGATCTGGTGTTGATGAAGCTGCAGGCGGTGGGCCTGCGCGGCGCGCACAGCCTCATGCCCTCGGAGTTGTCCGGCGGCATGGCGCGGCGGGTGGCGCTGGCGCGCACCACGGCCCTGGACCCGATGCTGATCATGTACGACGAGCCGTTTGCCGGCCTGGATCCGGTTTCGATGGGAGTCATCGGCCAGCTGATACGCAGCCTCAACGATGCGCTTGGCGCCACCTCGATCATCGTCACGCACGACGTGGCCGAGGCGCTGCAGCTTGTCGACTATGTCTACTTCATGTCCGATGGCGTAATAGTTACCCAGGGAACGCCGGAAGAGTTGCGCGCATCGGACAAGCCCTTTGTGCATCAGTTCGTCTACGGCGAAACCGACGGGCCGATGCCGTTTCATTATCCGGCGGACGACTACGGGCGCGACCTCTACGCCACGCAGAGAGCATGAGCGGACTGATCGCCTTTTTTGAAAATCTGGGCGGGCGCGCGACCAGTTCCGTTCACCGGCTAGGGTTCGCGAGCCGTTTCCTGCTGCTTACGCTGCAGAACTCGGGCATGTGTTTTCGGCGCTTTTCGCTGGTGCTGCGCGAAATCTACTTTGCCGGAGTGCTGTCGCTGATCATCATTCTGGTGTCCGGTCTGTTCGTCGGCATGGTGCTGGGCCTGCAGGGCTACGACACGCTGGTGCGCTACGGATCCTCCTCCGCCCTGGGTGTGCTGGTGGCGCTGTCCCTGGTGCGCGAACTCGGGCCGGTGGTGGCGGGGCTGCTCTTCGCCAGCCGCGCCGGTTCGGCCATCACCGCGGAGATCGGCCTGATGAAGGCCACCGAGCAGCTGGCGGCGATGGAAATGATGGCGGTGGATCCGATCGCGCGCGTGATCGCTCCGCGCTTTTGGGCCGGTGTGATTTCCATGCCCTTGCTGGCGGCCATGTTTTCCGCGATGGGCGTGTTCGGCGGCTACCTGGTCGGGGTGCAGATCATCGGCGTCGACGAGGGTTCCTTCTGGTCGCAGATGCAGGCGGCGGTCGATGTCCAGGAAGATATTCTGAACGGCGTGATCAAGAGCGTGGTGTTCGGCATCGCGGTAACCTGGATCGCGGTGTTCGAAGGCTACGATGCGCCGCCGACCGCCGAAGGCGTGTCGGGCGCGACCACGCGCACCGTGGTGACATCGTCGCTGATGATACTCGCGCTGGATTTTGTATTGACTGCATTCATGTTTCGAGGGGTCTGAATATGATGAAGCGTAAGGCGCTGGACCTGTGGGTGGGCGTTTTCGTCGCCATGGGATTGGGCGCGCTGCTGTTCCTGGCGCTGAAGGTGGGCAATCTGGCGTCTTTTTCCGCCACCGAAACCTATCTAGTCAAGGCGAATTTTGATAACATCGGTGGACTGAAGAAGCGGGCTCCGGTCAAGAGCGCGGGGGTGGTGGTCGGTCGGGTCGAGGATATCGTTTTCGATACCGAAACCTATGAAGCGACGGTTTCCTTCTCGATCGACAAGCAATACGGGTTTCCGAAGGATACCTCGGCCAAGATCCTGACCGCGGGTTTGCTGGGCGAGCAGTACATAGGCCTGGCGGCCGGCGGCGACAGCGCGAAGCTGAAGGGCGGGGACAAACTCAAGCTCACGCAGTCCGCGGTGGTGCTGGAGAACCTGATCAGCCAGTTCATGTTCAACAAGGCGGCGGACGGCAACAAGGACAGCAAGTAGGCCCCGGCCGGCTATTTTGGCGGACCAGTTCGGCTTTTGCCGGAATGGCCTGCTGTCAAGCAAGCGCGAGGCCGTGCTTACACTCGCGCTGGAATCCGATCTGGGAAGGATGATGCTCATGCTGCGGCGTTTTCACACATTTTTGCTGCTGACCGCGCTGGTCGCTTTGAGCGGCTGCGCCACGATAGGCGGATCCAACGATCCGCTCGAGGGCTACAATCGCGCCATGTTCGGTGTCAACGACGGCCTGGACAAAATCATCTTTAAACCGGTGGCGACCGGCTACAAGACCGTGGTGCCTGATTTTGCGCGAACTGGCGTAAGCAATTTCTTCTCCAACCTGGGCGACGTCTGGATCGGGGTCAACAATATCCTGCAAGGCAAACTGGGAGCGGGTGTGGGCGATCTGGGCCGCTTTACCATCAACACGACCGCCGGCATCCTGGGGCTGTTCGATGTCGCCAGCAGCGCCGGCCTGGAGAAGCACAACGAGGATTTCGGCCAGACCCTGGGCCGCTGGGGCGTGGGCAGCGGCACGTTCGTGGTGCTGCCGTTCTTCGGGCCGAGCAATATTCGCGACAGCTTGAGCAAGTTCACTCTGGACTGGCGCGGCGACCCGCTGAAGTATGTGAACAATATTCCGACGCGCAATCAGCTGATGGCGGCGCGCATCGTTGACAGCCGCGCCAAGCTGCTCGACGTCGGCCGCCTGGCCGAGGAAGCGGCGCTGGACCACTATGCCTATGTGCGCGATGCATACATACAGCGCCGCCGCAGCCTGATCTACGACGGAGACCCGCCGGCGGAGCGTAATCCGGAGAGGTCTTCGGAGTCCGGAGAGGGCGCGCAACCGGTCGCCCGCGCAGAAGCCGCACGGCCGCCCGCGCCTATCACCGACCGGTGGGGCGAGCGCGTTATTACTGCGGGCGACGAGGAAATGACGCCGGCGCGGGAGTTTGCGCGAACCGGCGCGCAGCCTGCAGCGGCGAGCTCCGGCGGCGGGGCAGTGTCGGTGTACGCGCCCAAGGTGCCGGTTAATCATGAGGCCTTGCTCGCCATTTCCGCCGGGGCGCGAGCCGGCTTGGTACGGGCCAGCCTGAAGCCATGATGAGAAAGTTTGTTTTCGCGCTCGGTCTTTCGTTGTTGGCGGGCACCGCCGCGGCGCAGGGCGTGGCGCCCGACGTGCAGGTGAAGAACATCACCAACGAGGTGCTCGGCATCATCAAGGCGGACAAGGACATCCAGGCAGGGCACCAGAAGAAGCTCAACGATCTGGTCGATGCCAAGGTGCTGCCGCACTTCAACTTCAACCGCATGACCGCGCTCGCCGTGGGGCGCAACTGGCCCAAGGCGACGCCGGAGCAGCAAAAAGTCCTGACCGGGGAGTTCCGCTCATTGCTGGTGCGCACCTATTCGAGCGCCTTGTCCACCTACAAGAATCAGGTGATCGAGTTCAAGCCCTTGCGCGCTGCCGCCGGCGACACGGATGTCACGGTAAGAACCCAGGTCAAGCAGGCAGGGACGGAGCCGATCAGCATCGACTACAGCATGGAGCAGACGCCGTCTGGCTGGAAGGTGTACGACGTCGTGGTCGGCGGGGTGAGCCTGGTGACCAATTACCGCGAAACTTTCAATGCGGAGATTCGCGACGGCGGTGTGGACGGCCTGATCAAGTCCCTGGTCAGCAAGAACCGCTCCCTGGAAACTCCGGCCAGTTCCAAGTCCAAGTGATTACCCAAGAAGGCGACCGGTTGCTGCTGGCAGGCCCGGTCACGATAGCCACGGTCACCGCGCTCTTGGAGCAAAGCCGCACGCTGCTCGCGCCGGGTGTGGCGGTGCTCGATTTCAAAGGGGTCACCGAGGTGGACTCGGCTGCAGTGGCGTTGGCGCTGGAATGCCTGCGCGAGGCGCGCCGGCGCAAGCTCGCGCTGTCCCTCGCCAACCTACCCGAAGCCATGCAGCACCTCGCCGAGCTCTATGCCGTATCCGAGTTGCTGCAGGCCGTTCCCGCCTGATTTTCGACCCGCCGTGAAGCGGCGCCGCATATGACCCCCGCGATCCAGATCCATCAGGTACACAAGCGCTTCGGAGCGGTGCATGCGCTCGCCGGCATCGATCTGGAGGTGGCGACCGGCGAGTTTTTCGGCCTGCTCGGTCCCAACGGCGCAGGCAAGACGACGCTGATCAACATCCTCGCCGGCTTGACCCGCGCCGACAGCGGCAGCCTGCGCGTCATGGGGCACGACGTGGTCGCGGATTACCGCAAATCGCGCCGGGCGCTGGGCGTGGTGCCGCAGGAGCTGGTATTCGACCCATTTTTCAGCGTGCGCGAAACGCTGCGCATCCAATCGGGCTACTTCGGACTCGGGCGCAACGACGCCTGGATCGACGAGGTGATGCACCACCTGGACCTCACCGGCAAGGCCGACGCCAACATGCGCTCGCTCTCCGGCGGAATGAAGCGGCGCGTGCTGGTGGCGCAGGCGCTGGTGCACAAGCCTCCGGTCATCGTCCTGGACGAACCCACGGCCGGCGTCGACGTGGAACTGCGCAAGGGCCTGTGGGAGTTCGTGCGCGACCTCAACCGCAAGGGCCACACCATCGTCCTTACCACGCACTACCTAGAAGAGGCGGAGATGCTGTGTGCCCGCGTCGCCATGCTGAAGCAGGGGCGCATCGTCGCTCTGGACACCACCAGCAATCTGGTGAACCGGCGCGACAGCCTGTACCTGAAGCTGCGCATCAGCGGTGCGGTCCTGCCCGAGGCACTCGCCGGGCGGGTGCGCGACAGCGTCGACGGGGCGCATACCCTGCGCCTGCGCAGCTACGCCGAAATCGAGCGCGCGCTCGCGCATGTGCGCGAAGCGGGCGCGAAAATCGAGGAACTGGAGTTGTTGCAGCCCGACCTGGAGGACGTGTTCGTGCAGATCATGAGGCTGGGCGACGCCGGGGCGCAGCAGGCGGAGCGCAGCGCCACCTCCTCGCTCGCCCCGCTCGCCTTTCCGAATCCATGAGCGGTTTCAGCACCCTGCTCTACAAGGAGCTGCTGCGCTTCTGGAAGGTCGCGTTCCAGACCATCGCCGCACCGGTGCTGACCACGCTGCTGTATCTGCTCATTTTCTCCCACGTGATGCAGGGGCAGGCGCGGGTGTACGGCGCGGTGCCCTATACCGCGTTTCTGGTGCCCGGCCTGGTGATGATGGCGGTGCTGCAGAACGCATTCGCCAACAGTTCGTCCAGCCTGATCCAGTCCAAGATCACCGGCAACGTGATTTTCGTCCTGCTCTCGCCGCTGTCGTACTGGGGTTTCTTTGCCGCATACGTGCTTGCCTCTGTGGTGCGCGGCATGGTCGTCGGCGCCGGCGTGCTGCTGGTGTCGCTGGCTTTCGTCGAACTTTCATTCGCGCATCCGCTGTGGATACTCGTCTTCACCCTGTGCGGCAGCGCGGTTCTGGGGATGCTGGGCCTGATCGCCGGCATCTGGGCGGAAAAATTCGACCAGATCGCGGCCTTCCAGGGCTTTGTCATCATGCCGCTGACCTTCCTCTCCGGCGTGTTCTATTCGATACACTCGCTGCCGGCGTTCTGGCAGGATCTGTCGCGATTCAATCCCTTTTTCTACATGATCGACGGTTTTCGCTACGGCTTTTTCGGCGTATCCGACATCAATCCGGCGTTGAGTCTGGCCATCGCCGCCGCGAGCATGATGCTGCTCACCGCTTTTACGCTCGCGCTGCTCAAGCGCGGTTACAAACTACGCCATTGAAAGGATGAATATGGTTACGCCCGAAGACGTCAAGACTTACATCGAGCGCGGGCTGCCCTGCGAGCATGTCGAGCTGGTCGGCGACGGCCAGCATTTCCAGGCCGTGATCGTTTCCGCCGAGTTCAGCGGCAAGAACCGGGTGCAGCGGCACCAGCGCGTGTACCAGGCGCTGGGCGAGCGCATGCGCGAGGAAGTGCACGCGCTGTCGATGCAGACGCTGACGCCGGAGGAGTGGCGCGAACAGGCTTCGGGAACCGCGGCGTGAACCGGCGCCCCGGAGAGCGCGGCCGTGGATAAACTGCTGATCCAGGGCGGCGTGCCGCTCAACGGCGAGGTGCGCATCTCGGGCGCCAAGAACGCGGCATTGCCCATCATGTGCGCGGCGCTGCTCACGGCACAGCCGCTGCGGCTCACCAACGTGCCGCACCTGCGCGATGTCACCACCCTGCTCAATCTGCTCGGCGGGATGGGCGTTGCGGTTTCGCTGGACGAAAAGCTCGGCCTGGAACTGGACGCCGGCGGCCTGAATGCGCCGTTTGCGCCCTACGAGATGGTCAAGACCATGCGCGCTTCCATCCTGGTGCTGGGGCCGCTGCTCGCGCGCTGCGGCGAGGCGCGGGTGTCCCTGCCCGGCGGCTGCGCCATCGGCCAGCGCCCGGTGGACCTGCACATCAAGGGTCTGCAGGCCATGGGCGCCGATATTCGCGTCGAGCACGGCTACATCATCGCGCGGGCCGAGCGTCTGAAGGGCGCGCGCATCTTCAGCGATCTGGTGACCGTCACCGGCACCGAGAACCTGATGATGGCCGCCTGCCTCGCCGAGGGCGTCACGGTCATCGAAAACGCCGCGCGCGAGCCCGAAGTCGTCGATCTCGCGAATTGCCTCAAGGCGATGGGCGCGCGCATCGAAGGCGCCGGCAGCGACATGATCAGCATCGAAGGCGTGCGCGTGCTCGGCAGCGCCGTGCACCGCATCATGCCCGATCGCATAGAAACCGGCACTTTCCTGGTGGCAGCGACCGCGACGGGCGGATCGGTGCGCCTGCGCAACACCAGCGTGCGCATACTCGAGGCGGTGGTGGAAAAACTGCGCGAGGCCGGCGCGAAAATCACCGCGGAGGAAGACGCCATCGTGCTGCGCATGGACGCGCAGCCGGCGAGCGTCAATCTGCGCACCGCGCCCTACCCAGCGTTTCCCACCGACATGCAGGCGCAGTTCATGGCGCTCGATTGCGTCGCGCGCGGCACGGCCGTGCTTACCGAAACCATCTTCGAGAACCGTTTCATGCACGCGCTCGAATTGCAGCGCCTGGGCGCAGACATCGAGATTTCGGGCAACAAGGCCGTGGTCAAGGGCGTGGCCAAGCTCGAAGGCGCGGCGGTGATGGCAACCGACCTGCGCGCCTCCGCGAGCCTGGTGATCGCCGGCCTGGTGGCCAGAGGCGAGACCGCGATCGAGCGCATCTATCATCTGGATCGCGGCTACGAGTGCATCGAGGAGAAGCTGTCCCAGCTCGGCGCGCGCATCAAGCGAGTTCACTGATGCGGCGGACGACGCGGTAAAATCCGGCTTTCTGCAAGGCCAATAGACTAAA
>CAYNVY010000193.1:0-8320 GCA_964400745.1 uncultured Enterobacteriaceae bacterium
AAGGATCAACCACTTACACGATCACCCATTTTGCACAACTTGACGCACACAACTCACTGTGCTGTAGGTCCGCTTCGGGTCGCGTCCTGTCCCCGGTGTATTCAGACAACAGACGCTCACCGGAATTTCAACAGTCGGCGTACGCCTAGGTAGCCACGTAGTTCGTTCTCGCCACCACCGCGTGGCATTCCGCGGTTTCCTCCCTCGAGGCTTGTGCGACACCTACCCTCGGTGCTGTGCTACGTCCGCAGATAGGGCAGGCGTCCCACAACCCTAAACAAAAGCCGACCTCGACCGGGATGCCGAACCCTTTCTCGTTTAAACGGCAGGTTCACGGATGATTGCCACCGTTCAGCTTTTGGAAACCGCTGGCGGGAACCGACCCTGACTCGCCCATCGCACTTTCAGGCCGGCAACGTCAGCTTACTGAACTACATCGGCCGTATCATGCAGTTGGGTCATATCGCATTTCGGACTTGTACGCCGCTCCTACTGGCCAAGCACGACATAATTGGCTTGGGCCAATTCGATCACGCGCAAATTGGCGCCCGAATTCACTTTGACTCCAGGCAACAATTGCATGTTGGTCCATCCTTCGCGCATCATCGTCATGCCACATTCTTCGATTTCTACTCCCTTCCCAAGAAGATTGGCGATGGCTGCTTTGTACGGATTCCCACTGGTCGCTTTCCGCGCTGCGTTGTAGGCCATGTCGTTAAGCAGCATGAACCCGCCGTCCCCGTTGAAGACAGCGACGATCTTGGCGGTGGTCCCCATCTGGTGGAGCTTTTCCCTAAGAACACCAATTTGCTGCAGGAGAAAACTGTTGTCGCCGCTGGGTGCAACTCGGTCGATACGAAAAGCTACCTTCGCCTCCTTGAGTGCCACCGGCACATCGATCTTGAGCGCCCCCATATTCATCATGCCGGGGCGCATCATTCCGGTCGCGGCGCCATCTTCCGCCCGGGCCACCGGGCCTGCTACGAGGGCAATAAGCGTCATAGTAGCTAACAGGATATGTTTCATGGTCGTCCTTTCACGTTTAAGAAGATTGTCTCAGACCGAGCGCATCTGGCCCGCTTTCTCCAAGGATTCCCGTCACGAAGGTGACAGAATGTGGCGGAAGGTCAAAGTGATATTTTTTGTCGGGTGCAAAACACGATGATGACTACGCTATCTGTTTGGGGATATGAAGATGCGGTTTCCTGTTCTACTTACAATGTGCATGCAGTCGCCGCGCGGTGTGCCGCATGCAGCGCTGCATCGGTTCCCATTAAACCATCCGAACGTAAGCGGCGAGTCTTCATTTTGTACGCTCGCGCATCGCCGAACCCGACTTGATACACTGCGTTACAAATCACTACCATGACGCACCTACCGGCGGTTATAAAGACGAACCTGAACGGACTTGGCTGCGTCTGGCCATCTATTGGAGACAGCAACATGAAGCGTTTGATTTCGGCATCCATTCTCATAACTTCGATTGGCCTTGGCGGCATTTTGTCCGGCTGCATGATGATACCGGCAGTGATTGGGGCAGGCATGGGGGGCAAGACACAGACGATCGCGATCAGCGGCCCGAAGTTCCCCGGCGATCTGTTTCGAGAGGCAGCAATAAAGGCCGGTGGCGTCGTCACCGCCAGCAGCAGCGACTATGCGAAAGCCGAATTCTCCGCCGCCGCAGTAAAGGTGGAGCTGCAATTCGTCAAACTCGGCGAGTACCAGCTGATCGGCAGTTCAAACGCCGGCTCGTCGATGTCGATGAATTTCATTAATAACAGCATCGCGGAAACAACGCAGAAAATCGCGGACCACATCGTGGCAAACGATTTCAAGCTCCTGGACAAATCTGTGAACTGAGCGCCCGAGCGCCGAATTGAGACACTAAGGCGCAGAACTCGGCCTCAACGCAGACCCTCAGAGTGCATTGAGCGACTGCTATCCAGGAAATTCGCGAGAGTCCGGACCTGGCGTAAACGGTCATTCGATTATTGGAAATCTCAGCGTCGGCAGTGGGTCGTGATACGACCGACGTCTCTTCGGGTTCATCGCCGGAAAGCGGTCAGTGAATTTCCGGTTCTTGGAAGCGGCCTCTCGTCACTGAGTACTCACGACCCTGAAGGGACACACGGTTCGGCGCATATTGACCGGCCGGTTTCCTTGCAATTACAGACCCTCAGGTGCACAGGAAACTATCCTGTTGAGTGGCAGGTTTATGCCCGAGACGGGACATCTGTCGGCGCGCGTTTAAATTTGACCAGCTCTGCGCGTTGAATTTTGACCAGGGGCTTTTGCCCGCCCGTCATGTGCTGGCCTGAGGACAAAAAAAAGCCGGCGGATTTTTCGGCCGGCTGATTTTTCGTGTCAGAGGGGCTTTAGCGCATCCTATTTCTTATCCAACCCCAGCTTCTGAACCAACGTTCCGATATTCTCAAAATCGCTTTGCATGTATTTCGCATAGCTTTCAGTGTTCAGATAGTTATGGTCCATGTCAAACTTTTTCATTACGGCAATAAATTCCGGATCCTCCATGGCCTTCTTGAAAGCGTCGGCAATCTTCGCCACAATCGGCTTGGGCATTCCCTTAGGGCCGATGACTCCTAAATGGCTCCGGGCGACAACATCATATCCCACTTCTTTGATGGTGGGGACCTCCGGGTAGCGGGTGCTTCTCTTCTCTCCCCAGGTCGCCAGGAGCCGGAACTTCCCTGAATCGACCAGAGTGGCCCACCCCGAGGAATCCGAAACCATGTCGATGTGCCCACCCAGGAGGGTGGTGTTGTTCTCCGCAACCCCTTTTGCGGGGATGTGGGTGAACTTGAGGCCGCTCACCAGGCTTAATTCTTCCATCGCCAGATGGGGCGGGGTGCCCACTCCGGGGGATCCATACGTAAGCTTCTCGGGGTTCTGCTTTGCGTATTGGAGGAGATCCTGAATGGTCTTCCATTGTGAATCGGCGCGAACCACGATGCCGAAGAGATAGTTTCCCCAGCGCATGATCGGGGTCAGGTCATTGAGTGGGTGAAAATTCAGCTTGCCCATGTGATAGGCCATCGTGGGGCTGCTGGTGACGATGCCGATCGTATAGCCGTCAGCCGGCCTGGTCGCCACGAAGGAGACACCTACGGTCCCTCCGCCACCGGGTTTGTTTTCGCTGATAACGGGTTGCCCGAGATATTTCTTGGCCCCTTCAGCCAGGGCTCGAGCCGTCAAGTCGGTGGACCCTCCGGCGGGGTATTGAATGATTAAATGGATCGGCTTCGTGGGGTAATCCTGGGCTGCGGCCGGAACGATCAGCGCCCAAACAAAAATCGCCGTCCCCATCAATCGGAAAAACTTCTGTGCCATGTTCCGCCTCCTTTTATGGGATTTGTGAAGAATCATTATTTGACGTCTTCCCCGCTCTCGCAGCGCCAGTGCCCCGTCCGAGTCGCCTATTTCGACGAAGGACGATCCAGTGGCAGCCGCGTCAAGCCCGTTATCCATGACTGCCGAGGGGTGGGGGGCTTGCTGGCTATGTCCTGCCGCCGACTTGGCTGATGCCTCGCCGGTGGCGTTTGCGATAGTCTCTCTGTTTACCATAAAAATCTCATTGATCGAGATGGGCAGAATTCCGCTGTTATCTTACGCTGGTTAATGGACCCAGGCTTCGCTTTCTCAGCGGCGGGTGATCGGCGTTTAACGGTCGCTCATTTAACGGGCTTGACTTGCTTTTGGGCGTCTCTTCATGGCCGGGAGTGTGAGGTCGCCAACAGCCGCTTCGTATAAGCCAAATTAGTAGAAGGCGGATTTAGGCGTATGGCCGCTACGGAGAAAGCTGGGCGGCTGAAATGGGTCGGGTTGCGCCGCCGGCAGTTTGGCTAAGCTGCCGCTGGCCGGAATTGCAGCAGGCGACGGGTGTCAGGGTGAGCAGCCGGCTTCGGTTATGGGTTTGCGATAGGGAGATGTTTCTTGGCGTCCGGTCAGTTGATTTATCCCGCTGATCAACGCATGCTCTCGATCGCGATCTCCACCAGCCGCGGCGCTCCCGCCGCGAATGCCTGCTCAACAGCGCCGGCAACCTCGTCCGGCTGGCTTACGCGCACCCCCGGCACCCCCGCACCCGCTGCCATCTCGACAAATCCCAACGCTGGGCTAGCCAGGTCCATCTGCGGATAGGGCTTGCCCGACGGGGTGTCGAACCGCTGCCGATAGATGTCCAGATTGTGTTTGAGAACCCGGTACTCCCGGTTGGCTAGGATGACGAACACAATCGGCAGATTGTGGTGCGCCGCGGTCCATAGCGCCGTGATCGAGTACATCGCCGAGCCATCGCCCGATACGCACAGGATCGGGCGACCAGGGTGACCGATGCTGGCGCCAATCGCACCGGCCAGAGCCTGTCCGATGCCGCCGCCGCGCCCGCCCAGGTACTGGTCGGGCGCGTCAAACTGAAACGCTGCCTCAAAGTCGATCTTGGCAGTGATCACCTCTTCGACGATCAAGGCACTAGCCGGCGTGGCTTTGCGCACCTCGGCCATTGCGCGTGACATCGAGATCGGTACGCGCGCCCACGCCTTTTCCAGTCGCGCCTGGTACGCCGTTTTGTCCTGAGCCTTCTGCGCGGCGAGCTGCGCGCAGCGCTGTTTCGCGGCCGTGCGCCAAGCATCGTCAACTTCCGCCGCGATCGCATCGTCGAGTGCGCGTAGCGCCGCTCCCATGCCTGCGACTATCCCCAGGTCGACCGCATGCTTGCAGGCGAGCGGCTGCGCCGATGATTCAATTTGCACGACGCGTGCGCCCTTTGGGAACGGCGAGCCGGGCGCGAACCAGAGTTCCTCGAAAAAAGCGCCTCCCACTAGCAGCACGAGATCTGCGTTGGCAAACGTCTGCCGGATCTTATCCGCGTCCACTGGCACACCTGCGCGCGCGTGGGGATGCGCGCTTGGGAACGAGACGTGACCGCGAAGGCTCTCGAACCATACCGGTGCGCCGATTCGTTCGGCTAACCTGATCAGATCGGCGACGGCGCCGGTGCGCGCGACCTCGTCGCCGACTACGATGACGGGAGTATGCGCGGCCTTGATCATGGCGCAGGCGTCGGCCAACGCGCGCGCATCCGGAGCGGCCTCGCGGTACAGGCGGGCCGGCGCGATCGGTCCATTGTCTGTCTGCTGCTCCATCACGTCGACCGGCAGAGAGACGAACACCGGTCCCCAGGGCGGGTCGTTGGCGATCTTGAACGCGCGGCGCATCACTTCGTCCATCTCGTCGGCGCATTGCACCTGCGTGCTCCACTTGGTCACCGGCGCTGCCATTGCGGCCAAGTCGTGGGCGAGGAGCGGCTCTCGGCGCAGCATACGCGTGTCCTGCTGGCCGGCAGTGACAACTATCGGCGCATTCGCCCTCTGGGCATTGTAGATCATGCCGATACCGTTACCCAGGCCCGGCGCCGCGTGTAGGCTGACCACGCCGGTAAGACCGGTGGCACGCGCGTAGTAGCCGGCTGCACCGACAGCGATACCCTCGTGCAAGTGCACCACGTAGTCGATGGACGGGTAATCGATCAGCGAATCGAGCAGCGGGTTCTCGGTCGTACCTGGATTACCGAAAATGTGCAGAACCCCGTGGGCAACAAGGTTCTGCATGAAGACTTCGCGTCCGCGCATTGTCTCCTCCCAGGAGAGTAGTTATTCTTGCGTGCATTCTCAATCGCTCGAAACACTACTCCTATATCCATTTCTGCGCCACGCCACCGTGGGTGCTGTACCAATGCCGCCCGGCAACCATTGAACGGCTGCTCCCAATTTTCGCCACCGGCTGGTCAGGGCCGCGTCCGGTCTCCGGGGTGTCTAAACTACGGACGCCGGCCAGAAATTCAGTAGACGTCCGCGACGGTTCCGCTGAATGCCGGCATCTGGCCACTGACGATCATCTCCGATGATCCACGGACGGCAGCTCCCGTCGGCCGCAGTTGATCGAGAAATCTCTCGAATTCGGCGGATTCCTGGTCGGAGATTTTGTCGAAAACCATGCGACATTTGCCTGCCTGCGCGATGCCGATGCCCGGAACACCGCGCCCCTATTGGATCTGCGGCCTTTTTGCCTCAGTTGGCGACGGCGCAGGTTTCCTTCACGCCGAGCTTCTTCAGGATGAAGCCCAGCGGGCACACCTTGGTGAAGCCGAACTGCAGCAGGTTGGCGCCGACGAAGGCGGTGAACCAGAGCCAGTACGCGCTGTGAAAAACCGGGCTGGCCGCGACGCCCAGGGCGAGGGAAATCAGGATGAATGTTCATGGGTCAGAGACGATCCAGATGCTGGGCGATACGTTCGAGAATGGCGGCAAACGGCACCTGGCCGGCGTAGTACAAGGCAGCGGTTTCGCCGTATTTGGTTTCGTAAAGAGAGCGCACCGCGGGGTCACTCAGCACGAAAGCTTCGTTGCCGGCGACGTGCAGATTGTCGCCGGCGCGAAAACGCTCGACCTTGCGGGCGTGGTAGGTGGGCGTGCCGATAAAGGCTTGCACTTCCGGGCTGGCCAACAGGCAGTAGATGTCGTAGTAGTGGCGCAGGAAATTCTTGAGGAAGCGCGTGGCCTCTTGCTGGAGTCGGAACTTGGTGGAGACGGTTTGCAATTTTTCGACGAAGGTGTAGGCCGGGCTGTAGCAATAAACGCCGACAGCACGGTTGTCGATCACCGCCATGCTGGCTTGCAAGGCGACATCGACTGCCCACGATGAAATGGTGCAGGGCGCGTTGGGTGCCGTGTCGTCAAAACCAACTTCCAGCAGGATGCCGTTTTTGAGGCCGGGCAGATCACCGTCGGTGACCGGGTAGATCAGTCGGATGCCGGCGTTGCGACCTTTGGTGTCGCCGAATTCGGTAAAGCGCTCGACGGCAACCAAACTCGGAATACTGATGTGTTCGGCCAGCCAATCGAAGAAGCGCTTGCGCGACGCCTGGTGCGCCGGCTTGTCGTGGTTCTTGCCGACTTTTGCCTTGAGTTCGGCAGGCGGATCGAAGCGAATGTTTGGCGCCTAAATTGCGCTTAGGCACCGACTTGCCGCATACTTCATGTTGTTGCATCCCATCTGGAGCGAAAACATGGGAAACGTAAAGTCGATCGAGAAAGCCGTGGAATCGCTGCCCCGTTCGGAGTTGGCTGAGTTCCGGCGCTGGTTCGCCGAGTTCGATGATGCTGCATGGGACAAGCAAATTGAGCAGGATGCTGCGTCCGGCAAGCTTGACGGACTGGCTGCAGAAGCACTTGCCGATTATCGCGCTGGATCGGCGCGAGAGCTTTGAAACACACAGCGTCAAAGCGCTTTTGGCAGTGCCTCGACGCGCTACCCCCTGAAGTTCAAGCTCTCGCACACCGGAACTACGCTCAGCTCAAAACCGATCCGGCGCATCCATCGTTGCACTTCAAAACAGTTGGAAGCGGTCAATATTACAGCGTTCGAGTCGGCCTCTACTACAAAGCGCTCGGCCTCCCTGTTCCAGACGGGGTCCATTGGTTCTGGATCGGTACGCATGGCGAATACGACAAACTCGTCGGCTAACTACTGATTGGTGCGGACGCCTGTCGGTCGCGGCTGATAGAGAAATCTCTCGAATTCGGCGGATTCCCGGTCGGAGATGTTGTCGAAAACCATCCGCTATCTGTCTGCATGCGCGATGCCGATGCCCGGAACACCTCGCCCCTATTGGGTCTGCGGCCTTTTTGCCTCAGTTGGCGACGGCGCAGGTTTCCTTCACGCCGAGCTTCTTCAGGATGAAGCCCAGCGGGCACACCTTGGTGAAGCCGAACTGCAGCAGGTTGGCGCCGACGAAGGCGGTGAACCAGAGCCAGTACGCGCTGTGAAAAACCGGGCTGGCCGCGACGCCCAGGGCGAGGGAAATCAGGATGAAGGTTCCGGCGAATGCGTGAATCATATCGTTGACGGTCATGACAAAGCTCCTTTTGAAAAATCGGGTCAGAGTAACTTCTGCAATCCATTGCTCCAGCCCTGGCACTAATCGAGAGTCAGCAAAAAGTTACTCTGACCCGTTTTTTGCCGGCCAGCGCTTCCAGTTCGCCGCGTAGTACAGCACCGGTATCACCACCAGCGTCAGCACGGTGGACACCAGGATGCCGAAGATCAGCGAGATCGCGAGCCCGTTGAAGATCGGGTCGTCGAGGATGAAAAAGGCGCCGATCATCGCGGCCAGGCCGGTCAGGATGATGGGTTTCGCGCGGGTGGCACCGGCGTTGATCACGGCGTGTTCGAAGTCGGCGCCATCGGCCATCTGCAGGTTGATGAAGTCCACCAGCAGGATGGAGTTGCGCACGATGATGCC
>CAYNVY010000194.1:0-8247 GCA_964400745.1 uncultured Enterobacteriaceae bacterium
TCGCACCGACATTCGGCGGCACCGACCGGTTGATCAGCGCGCCCTGCGCGCCGGCTGCGGCGGTGCTCTCGGCCTTCGCCATCGAGCTGGTGCAGCAGGGCGTGAGCCCGGCCAGCATCGTCCTGCTGCTCACCGTGCTCGGCATTCTGACCGGCATGATCCAGATGTGCATCAGCTTCCTCGGCGCAGGCCGGATGATCAAATACATCCCCTACACCGTGGTCAGCGGCTACATGAGCGGCGTCGGCCTCATCATCATCGGCAGCCAGATGCCGGGTTTTCTCGGCGCCGAAACGGGCACCTCATGGTGGACGGCGGCGCTGGACCCGAACCTGTGGGATATGCGCAGCATCGCCGTCGGCGCGGCGACGGTGATCGTCGCACTGCTCGTGCCCAGGATCACCAAAGCCGTTCCGGGCCCCATCGTCGGCATCGTCGCCGGGATCGCGGTGTATTTCCTGCTCGCCGCCAGCGACGCGTCGATGCAGACGCTGGCCGGCAACCATCTGGTGCTCGGCGCGCTCGATTCGCTGGGCGAGGGGCATATCGGCACGATCACCGGACGCTGGCGCGAAATCGGCGAGCTGAAGCTCGCCCAGATCGCCGCCCTGCTGGGCAGCGCGTTCACGCTAGCGGCCTTGCTCTCGATCGACACCCTGAAGACCTGCGTCGTCATCGATCAGATGACGCATACGCGCCACGAGCCCAACCGCGAACTGTTCGCCCAGGGGCTCGGAAATATCGCATCCTCGGCGATAGGCGGAATTCCCGGCGCCGGCACCATGGGCGCGACCATGGTGAACCTCTCCAGCGGCGCCCAGACCCGCGTTTCGGGCATCGTCGAAGGCGTGCTGGCGCTGGCCGCGGCGCTGGTGCTGAACACGTTTATCGCGTGGATTCCGGTCGCCACCCTCGCGGGCATACTGATCGTGATCGGACTGCGCATGATAGACACCGAGCCTTTGCGCTTTCTGGAGTCGCGCGCAACGGTGTTCGATTTCGCGGTGGTGCTCGCGGTCATCGCCATCGCGCTGACGGTCGGCCTGATCGCGGCCTCGGCCGCCGGCGTGGCCATGTCGATCCTGCTGTTCGTGCGCGAGCAGCTCGGCGGCACGGTGGTGCGCCACAAGACCTTCGTCAATCAGCGCTCGTCCACCTGGTACCGGCCCCAGGCCGAGATGCGCCTCATCGCGCAAAAAGGCGACAAGGCCGTCATTTTCGAACTGCAGGGCAGCCTGTTCTTCGGCACCACCTACGAGCTGTATTCCGCGCTGGAGCCGGAAATACTCACGCGCGACTACATCATTCTCGACCTGCGGCGCGTGCAGTCGGTGGACATCACCGCCGCGCACATGCTGAACCAGGTGCGCGACATGCTGCGCGACCGCGGCGTGCCGCTGCTCCTGAGCAACGTGCGCGAGCAGTTGCCCAACGGCCGCAATCTGCTCAAATTGCTGAAACAGACCGGGCTCATCGACGGCACCGACGCCGTGCGGGTGTTCCAGACCATCGAAGCGGCGATCGAGTGGGTGGAGGACCGCCTGGTCGGCGATAGCGCGCAGCCGGTGAGCGAGGAAGCCCCGCTGCACCTGCAGGAAATGGATCTGTTCCAGGGGCGCAAGGACGCGACCATCGCCGATCTGGAAGGGCGCATGAAGCAGCGCAGCGTCAAGGCGGGCGATTCGGTCTACGCGATCGGCGATCAGGAACAGGAGCTCTATCTGATCCGGCGCGGCGCGGTGCGCATCATGGCGCCGATCAGCGGCAGCCGGCAGCTGCACCATATCGCCACCTTCGGGCGCGGCGATTTCTTCGGCGGCCTGGCTTTCCTGGACGACAAGGCGCGCAGCGACAACGCGATCGCGTACACCGACGTCGAACTGTTCGTGCTTACACTGGAGCAGTTCAACCAGTTGGCCGAAGACCACAAGAAACTGGCGTTTCTGCTGATCATTTCGATCTCGCGCACCCTCGCGCAGCGCCTGCGCCACGCGGACGGCGAAAGGACGCTGCTGCATGTGTAGTCGGCGCAGCCGTTTGCGTCCGCGGTTCGGCTTTTCAAAGACCCGATTAGCGCTGAAAAAGCCGCTGTTTTCCAAGCTTGGTCCTAGCCATGACCAAGCGCAGAATCGATTTACCGTTCATTCGAAACAGCCATTGAAAAAAAAGCAACTTTCAGCCTAAACCTCGACAAGAAAAGGCGGCAATTCGTGGAGCAATCAGCGTCAAGCCCGGCGGCAGCCGGGACGGGTTTTGCCGACAAGCGGGCAAAACTGCAGCAAGCGATGATCTTCCTCGGGGCCATCGCAAGCGGCATGGAGCAGGCGGTAGGGGAGTCGGCCAACAGCATCTCCTATCTCGCCGGCAAGAACCTCGGCAGGAAACTCTCCGACGGCGTGGCCAAGACCGGCGACATCGAGCAAGCACTCGCCGCGACACGGGAAGTCCTGCTGGCGAACAATTATCTCTGGATGTTCGAAACCTTCAAACCGCACGACCGGCCTGAACTGGTGCAGAAGGTCGAGGGCGGCAGCGAGGTGATGCTGGTGTTCCGCGACTGCATGATCCGCCAGTCCCTGTTCCGCTTCGGCCATGCGCAGAAGGGATCGCTGTGCAACATGATGTTCGGCTTTTTCGCCGGCGCGCTGCAGAACGTGATGGGGCGCGAATCGACCCTGGAGATCGTGCACAGCGGCGAAAACGCCTGCTACAAGCGGCTCATCATCAAGAACCTGGAGGAAGCGTGAGCGCCACGCCCGTCACCATCAATACGGAATGGTTGAGCGATTGCTCGGGTTGCCACATCGCGATCGTGGATCTGCACGAGAAGATACTGTCGGTTCTGGATTCGGTCAGCATTCAGCGCTGCCCGGTGCTGACCGACATCAAGGACTATCCGCACGCGACGGTCGGACTGGTGTCGGGCGCGATCCGCAACGAGCACGACCGCCATGCGGCCGAAGAGATGAGGAAGTGCTGCGATCTCGTCATCGCCTGGGGGTCCTGCGCGGTGTTCGGCGGGCCGGCCGGCGCAGGCAACGTGCACACGCGCGAAGAGATCGCGGACGCCGTGTACGTCAACAACAAGACCACGGTATCGTCGCCCCCGCCGAGCTGCGAAGTCTCGCCGCTGGAGGCGTCGGTCTCGCCGCTGGATAGCGTGATCGAGGTCGATCTGTACCTGCCGGGATGCCCGCCGCATCCGGCCTTCGTGTTCGACGCGCTGCTGGCTCTGGTCGAGGGCAGATCGCCCAAGTCGAAGCAGGAGTCGGTCTGCGGAACCTGCAACCGGCAGATGCGCAAGACCGAGGTCGACACTATCCTGTCCAATTCCGACGGCATGGCCGATGCGCATAAGTGCTTTCTCAGCCAGGGCTACCTGTGCATGGGGTCGGCGACCATAGACCGCTGCCTGTCACCGTGTCCGCAAAACGGCATTCCGTGCACCGGATGCGCGGGCGCGACCATGCAGATTCTGACCGAGCCGAACCGCGACATCCGGACCGAGATCGCGGAGCGCATGTCGAAGCTGACCAGGATCCCGCAGCAGGCCATCGTCGACGAGATAGAGCGGACATCCAAGTCCCACTATTCCTACACCATGGCCACGCAGATGATAGGCGAGAAGCCGACGTTTCTCATACGGCGCTGGATAGGCGAGGCGGACCAGGATTATCAGGGCGCGAAATATGACACCAAACAATAGCGGTACCGCGAACACCAGAGGCCCGGCGACCAGAACCATACGCATCGATCCGGTAACGCGGATCGAAGGCCATGCGAAGGTTTTCATCAATCTCGACGACGCCGGCGCGCTGGAGTCGGCAGGGCTGATCGTCAACGAGCTGCGCGGGTTCGAGAAAATCCTGGTCGGCATGGAAGCCGACCGCATGCCGCACATCACCGCGCGCATCTGCGGCGTCTGCCCGACCGCGCACCACCTGGCCGCCTCCAATGCGCTCGATTTCGCGGCCGGAGTCGAGGCGCCGCCCGCGGCGATGCTGCTGCGCGAACTGATGTACATGGGGCATCTGATCCACTCCCACAGCCTGTCGCTGTTCGTGCTGCAGGGGCCGGACCTCGTGCTCGGACTGGATGCCGACCCGGCGATCCGCAACATCGTCGGCATCGTCAAGGCGAATCCGGAGGTGGCGAAGAAGGCGCTGCGGATCCGGACCGTCGGGCAAAAGATCAACGAGATGGTCGGGGGCCGGGGGACGCATCCGGTTACCTCGGTCGCGGGCGGCATCACTTTCGTGCTGGACAAGGACAAGGCGGCGCAACTGAGCGCGTGGATCGGCGAAGGGCTGGCCCTGATGCAGGAACTCGCGCCGGTGGTCAAACAGCTGCTGCTGGCCACCGTGGAAAAGCATCCTGCCATGCTCACCGGCTGGGTGGTGCCCTCGTGGGGGGCGGGCACGGTGAAGGAAGGCAGGTTCTCGATGCTAGCGGGGAATATCGTCGCCATCGACGAAAGCGGAAAACAGCGGCTGGAATTTTCGACCGGGGATTACGACAAGTACCTGTCCGAATCGGTGCTCGACTGGTCGTACATGAAACCGGTGCGCATCCGCGAGAGCCTGGACGCGGGGGCGGCGCTGCACGATTATCGCGTCGGGCCGCTCGCGCGCATAAACGTGAGCGGCAGGTACGGCACGCCCTGGGCCGATCGCGAATGCGACGAATTCAAGGCGCTGGCCGGCGCGCCCTGCCATGTGACGGTGTTCCAGGCCTACGCCAAGTTGATGGAGACCATCTGGGCGCTGGAGCGCGCCGCCGAGATCATGCGCGACCCGGCCGTTTTCGGCGCGACGCGCGTGCCGGTGAAGTACCGGGGCGGGCGCGGCGTGGGGCACGTGGAGGCGCCGCGCGGCACGCTGATCCACGACTACGAGATCGACGACCAGGGAATCGTCAGGGCGGCCAATCTGATCGTGGCGACGCAGCAGAACTACGCCATCATCAACCGCTCGATCGAGCAGGCCGCGCAATCCCACGTCATCGGCCACTCGAGCGACGACGCGCTGCTGAACGCGGTCGAGTTCAGCATCCGCTGCTACGATCCCTGCCTCTCCTGCGCGACCCATGCCGTGGGCGAGATGCCGCTCGAAATCAGCGTCCGGCGCGCGGGGGAATTGCTGCGCTCGATTAGGAGGGCGCAATGAACGCGCTCGAAATTGCGATCCACGAGCGTGCCTGCCGCGGATGCGAATTGTGCGTGGACATCTGCCCGACCAAGGTGTTCAGATTCAATCTGGAAAAGCGCCTGTGCGAAGTCGATCATGCGGAGGACTGCATCGCCTGCCTGTCCTGCGGCTACATCTGCCCGTCGCATGCGATCACCCATTCGGGGCACCATGTGGTGAAGAACTTCTATCGCGACAGCGAATTCAGCAAACGCGTCGGGAGGTTCCTGTGAGCGCCGAGCTCGTAGGCGAACTGACCGCCGAGGACCACGACCACGCCATGATGGAGGTCGCGTTTCTGGTCGACGCGTTCGCCAGCACCATAGACAACGTCATGGGCGGCGCGACCGGCCCGGTCGGCAGGAACGCCGGAAGGGACATGGCAAAGAAGCTGCCCTTGCACCTGGGGGACCCGTCGCTGGCCGAAACGCTGGCGGTGCTCAAGGAACGCATGAAGTCCGGCTTCGACGTGAGCGTCGCTTCAGTCGGCGGCAATGCGGCCGATACGATGGTCGGAACCTGCTTTATCCGCGACTTGTGCACCGGGTCCGGAAAGAGCACGGGGGGTGCGGCGTGCAAGCTCTACCACGCGTATTTCGACGGCATCGTCAACGAACTGATGCACCGGCCGGTGAAGTCCGAAATCGTCGAAGTCGGGGCGTCCTGCCGCATACGAACCGTAGCGCAGTAGACGACCCGGGCACAGGATGTCGCTGGTCGTATGTATCGGCAACGAACTCGTGGCGGACGACGCAGTCGGCTTCGAGGTGCACGCAAGGCTCGCGCGAATTCTGCCGCGCGGGCCGCACCGGGTTAGGCTGGAATATTGCGGCGTCGGCGGGATCGCGCTGCTCGATCTGCTGGACGGTACGGAGCAATGCATGATCGTGGTCGACGCGATGTGTCTGGGCGCCGCGGCCGGGACCCTGCACTGCATGGGCTTCGATGAGCTCCCGCGGAGCGGCGCCAACGCCATATCGGCGCACGGCATAGGGCTGCGGGAGGCGGTGGAGATCGGCATGGTGCTTTACCCGGAGCGAATGCCCAAACGGATCGTCCTGGTCGGCATAGAAGGGCGGTGTTTCGACCTGCCGCGCGAGCACATGAGCCAGGCGGTGGCCGAGGCGGTGGACCCCGCGGTGAGCAGGGTCCTAGCGCTGCTGCAGTCCGGAAATTCTTCAACCAACCCGACGGGATCGCTGGTCCAATGAAAACCAAACAAAAAACAGTCTACGACGCCGTCAACGCGCTGGCCGAGGCGATGATCGAAGGCAGGCTAGACGTGCGCGGCGACGTATCGGCGCTCTCCGGGCAGGACGCGGAGCTGGTCGGGCTGATCAACCGCATGCTGGACACCCTCATCTGTCCCATGCGGCTCGCCGCCGGCGCCCTCGACGAGATCGCCCACGGACGCATCCCGCCCTTCGTCATCGAAGACCACAAGGGAGAATACGACCGCATCAAGCAGAGCATCAATACGCTGCTGGCCGTGCTCTACGGCATGCACCGCGAGACGCTCAACCTGACCGACAGCGTGCGCGAGGGCAGGCTGCGCACCCGCGGAAACGACTGGGACTACGAAGGCATCTGGAAGGAATTGATCTCGGGCATGAACAAGACCCTGGACGCCGTCGTCGATCCGATGCACGAGGCGAGCGCGGTTCTGGGGAAACTGGCGGCGTACGACCTGAACGCGCGCATGCACGGCAGATACCGGGGCGATCACGCGGTCATCCGCGACGCGATGAACGCGACGGCGGAGACTTTGCACGGCGCCATCGCGCAAGTCTCGGGCACGGTGGAACTCGCGAGCGGCGTCGGCAGAAGCGTGATGCAGTCCAGTTCGACCGTGGCCGGCGGCGCGGAGGAACAAAAACGCCGTCTGGAGGACGCCAGCGGCAACATCGAGAAGCTCGCCGACAACGCCAGAATCAGCGCCAAGAACACGGAGGAAGCGCAGAAGAACGCGCGCCAGGCCGCCGGGGCGGTGACGACCGCCAAACACTCGATGGAAGGCATGCTCGCGGCGATGTCCGAAATCAGCACTTCGGCCGAGAGCACGGCGGCGATCGTGGTCGAAATCGACTCGATCGCGAAAGAGACCGGCAGGCTGTCCACCAGCGCCAGCGAGAAAGCGGTGCGCGTGAGGACCTCGGCCGGCGGCTTCGGCGTGGTGGCCGAAGAAATCCGCAAACTTTCCAGCCGCTGCACCGAGTCCGCCAAGAGCATGAAAGCCCTGCAAAAGAAGATGGCGTTGCGGCAGGACGAGCCGCTCATCGGCGATCTGCGCAAACTCATCGACGACATGAACGAACTGGCGATCTTCTCCAACATGCTGGGAATCAACGCCGCGATCGAGGCCGCCCATGTCGGCGGCGCGGGGGCGGACTTCAGCGTTCTCACCGAGGAAATCCACGGGCTGGCCGCGCGCTCGACCGACGCGTCCCGGCGCACCGAAATCCTGATCAAGAACGCGGTCGATCATTCCAGAAGCGGGGTTAGCCTGTCGCAGGAAATCGACAAGCATCTGGCCGACGCCGCCGCGGGCGCCGATGCGATCACCCGCCTCGCCGACGAGATATCCACCGCGACCATGGCGCAGGCCGGCAGCATCGAGCGGATCAACGAGTCGGTCTCGCAGATCAATCTGGTCACGCAGAAGAACGCCGCCAGCGCGGCCGAATCCCTGGGCGCGGCGAGCGATCTGAACGGGCAGATGACGCAACTGTCCAGGATGGTCAAGAAATTCCAGGTTTGAACCCGCTGTAGCGCCGCCCGAACCGGCTCAGGTGCCGCATGCGGGAGCCGGCGCGTGCCGCACGGCTGCCCGCCGACCCACGTCGCGCACTGCGACATGGCTACGCCGGGACGCGCATTGAAAGCTCGATAAGTGGCGCCTTCTTCCTGCTAATCGACGCGCTGCTTGGGCTCAAACACGGGAAAATGGCTGGGTGTTCGAAGGAACCCCGGGGCTGTTGTCCAGCGCCTCGCCAATGGGTTCCGGAACAGGTAGTGTGCCGAGTTATGTGCAAAAGCGCCCGTAGTGCAAAAACAGGGGTGG
>CAYNVY010000195.1:0-8198 GCA_964400745.1 uncultured Enterobacteriaceae bacterium
ATCCGCATTTCTGGACCATGGCCGGCTCGGTGCGCGTGGCGCAGACCTGCCGCGATTGGGGCCTCACCTGGGGTTCGCATTCGAACAATCACTTCGACGTTACGCTGGCGATGTTCACCCACGTCGGCGCCGCGGCCCCCGGCCGCGTGACCGCGATCGACACTCACTGGATCTGGCAGGACGGCCAGCGGCTGACCAGAGAGCCGCTGCGCATCGAAGGCGGCCTGGTGCAGGTGCCGAAGAAGCCGGGCCTGGGTATCGAACTGGACATGATAGAGGTGGAGAAGGCGCACCAACTCTACAAGCAGCACGGTCTGGGCGCGCGCGACGACGCGGTCGCCATGCAGTACCTCGTCCCCGGCCGGAAGTTCGACCCCAAGCGTCCGGCGCTGGATCGCTAGAGCCGAAAATGCATACGCCACGACTTCTTCGGGCCGATGCGTGTGATCGAAAGCGCGACCTTCGCTACTTTGCCTAGTCTGACATAGTCATTCGCCCGCAGGCGAACGACAGGCGGGAGCTCAGCCCTTTAGCAGTTCGCGCAGCTTGAGGCGCTCGATCAGCAAGGTCTCGCGCTTGTAGACAGACAGCACGTACTTCTCGTAATCCGGGCCGTCCAGGTACAGGATAGGGGCGTCTATCCGGTCGCATGCCTGCTTGAATTCGGTGCTGGCCACGGCCTGGCGAAATGCCTGGCGCAACTGGACCGCTATCGCCGGATCCAGCCCTTTGGGCGCGCCTACGCCATTGGGCGCGTCGACCACGACGTTGTATCCCAGGTCCTTGAGCGTCGGCGTGTCCTTGAAATTGGCGGTGCGCTGTTCGCCCCAGGTCGCGAGCAGGCGCAGTTTTCCCTGCTCGACATGCGGCGCCCAGGAACTGGAGTCGGCGAGCATGTCGACATGGCCGCCGAGCAGGCCGGTCAGGGCGTCCGCGCCGCCTTTGTAAGGGATGTGAAACAGCGAGACGCCGGCGGCCAGCGCGAACTCCTCCATGCCGACGTGCGTGGCTCCGGCGATGCCCGACGTGCCGTAGGTCAGCTTGCCCGGATTGGCCTTGGCATGGGTCACCAGGTCGCCCAGGGTCTTGAACGGGGACGTGACCAGCACGGCGATGCCGAAGGTTTGTCCCGAGGTGCGGGCGAGGTAGGTGAAGTCCTTCAGCGGGTCGGGTGCCACCACGGTTCCGAGCTGGGAAAAGCGCGTGACCGACAGCGGTATCTGCCCGACGGTGTAGCCGTCCGGCTTCGCGCTGGCCAGCGCCTTGGCGCCTATCATGCCTGCCGCGCCGGCGCGGTTCTCCAGCACCACCGTCTGCCCCAGCAGCGGCGAGGCCGCCTTGCACAAGGCGCGCATCGTCATGTCCGCCGTGCCGCCTGCGGGCCAGGGGCAGATGAAGGTGATGGACCGCTCGGGATAAGCGGCGGCGAAAGAGCGCGGCGCTACGCTCGCTAGGGCTGCGGCGCCTAGGGCGCCAAGAACGAACTGACGGCGGGTGCTGGGCATGTCATTTCCTTATACCTGAGGTGCGGGGAGGAAGCGGGGAAGTTTTACCGAGTGCATTATCGGCCTTAAATCCATTGCAATCCAATCAAGTCATCACCAGCGTAGGCGCCATGGTCGTGGCGACACCGCTGCTGCGCGCGCGCAGCAGCGGTGCGCGGCAACTAACGGCGCACGGCGAGTCCTGACCTTAATGCAGCAGCGCTCCGCAGACGCCTCAGGGTTTGGCTGAAATCGTGTAGCCGAGGTCGCGCAGCACCTGGAATTCCAGCTCGGAAAATGTCTTTCGAAATTGATTGGTCGCCTCATAGGATACCGACAGGAATCCGTCGGCGGTCAGCGACCTCACGCCGTTGGCGAAATGACTCTTGGTGGGGGCGTCCAGCGGTATGTTCTGCCCCACGTGGTTGTAATATGCCTGTTTGGCGTAGGTTCCGGTAAAGACGAATCCGCTCCCGTCGGCCTGAACCCGGCTGGTGTATGCCAGGGCGAAATTCGGATCCGCTTCGAGATAGGCGCTGTACACGCCCGGATTGTAGATTCCCAGAACGTGTCCGAGCTCGTGGATGGCCGTGTCGTAGAAATCCGTGTAGTCGCCGTAGTGCGGATCGGTCGCGCTTCTATCGTCGGTGGCGAGATTGCCGTCCGAGTCAAAATGCCATTGCCTCGTAATGCCGGCGCTGAAACCTTTGATGCCCTGGAGGTCGAAGGTGATCGTGGCGTCGATCGGTCGAAGCTGGGTCGCGCTGGTGAGCACGGTAGCCACGCCGCCGGTGACTTTGCGTATGCTCAGAAGTTGCGTCGCGCCGTCGCCGCCCGAGGTTTGCATCATGGGCACCGGCGACTTGGTGAAGTCCGTTGCGCCCAGATAGATCGTGATCTGATTCTCAGGCATGACGACATCCGTACGCCAGGTGAGTTCCATGGTGCTGGGGTTGTAGAACGCGAGGTCGTAATGCCCGCCCAGCGTCACGGGATCCACGCGCGCCCATTTTGTGCCGCCTATTCTGGAGGTGAACACGGCCGCAGCCGCTTCCATCAGCGCGCGCCGCGCCGGGGTGAAGAATCCGTTGGTATCGTAGGTGTAGTCGAAAACGATGGTGGGCTTGGCGTTGGCCGCTACGGTGGTAGCCGTGCTCCCGCTGGGCGTGGTGGCCGTAGTGCTGCCGGTGGTGGTGGAAGTGCTCCCGCTGGGCGTTGTGGCGGAAGTGCTTCCGCTAGGGGCGGTGGCAGTAGTGCTCCCTGAGGGTGCAGCGGCCGGAGCGGTTGCAGTAGGCGCGGTGGCGGCCGGGGGCATTCCGCCTATGCTGGTCGAAATCGTCTCCAGGCTGGTCATGCTGGCCACGCCGGTCATGTTGTTCTTGTTTGCGCCGAAATCATCCACCGCCTTCTTGATGGCCGCGTTGGCCGTCAGCCCGCCCGTCTTGAATGAAGCGGCAAAATCGCCCGCGGCGCTGGCCGGCGTCGCGCCGGGGTTGTTCTGGATATATTGGGACACCGAACCCAGATAGGCCGCGTAGGCCTTGGACGCCGCGCTCGCCGTAGCCGAAGCGGACTCAGTGGCGTCGGCGGGTTTGGTCGAAACCGGATCGAAACCGACCTGAGTCTTGACGTTGTCGTTTTCCGCTTTCATATTGACCGCGGTCAAGCCGCCCGCAGCAGCCATGGCGTTTTGCACGGCGGCCTCGGTAAGCGCGGTCACGCTAGCCGGCACGGCGCCGCTTGCATTGGGTACGGCCGAGCGTAGCGTCGAGGCCAGCGCAGTCTTGATTCCTGTTGCCTCGTCCTTGTAAGTTCCGCCGGTCACTTCGATCAGCACCGGACCGGTATAGGCGCCGATGTCCAGCGAATACCCGCCGATCGAATCGGTCAGCACGCTGCCCAAGACGGCGCTCTTCGCGCCGTTGAGGACGCTGTAGGCCGTCACCGTCGCGCTGGCAACAGGACCCTTCGAAGCGATGCCGGAAAGCGTGGTTGACGCAGTATCGACGCTCCCGCCCGAACCGCCGCATCCGGCAAGAAACGGCGCAAGCGAAAAAACGACGGCGAGGCACAGCATCGAAATTCTGGACATTTTGCGTTCTCCTGTAGAGTTCGAAGAGCCCGTTTCACCGTGTTCCGGAAAGTAGCGACAAGGAACGCAGTGTCCGTGCAGTTATGGTCAGCGCCGGCAGAATCGCATTCCAGGCTCGGCGCTGTATGTCTGCGCCCAAAGCAGGAGCGAGTGTTCGCCAACGCAAAACCTTAGTAGACGCGAATATCCGTCCGGTCATTTGACCTATATCAAAGCCATCGCATTGATCAAAGCTATCGCATCGCCCTGCTGCGCGAAGCGCATCGGGTGTCGGCGTGTCGAATCGTTTCTGCGGGGAGTTCGGGAACTAGCGGCTTACCGCCAGCCTGATGCCGAAGCCGATCAGGAACAGCCCGGCCAGCTTTTCCAGTGCGCGTGAAACCATCGGATTGGCACGCAGGCGTTCGGCCAGAAAGTGGGTGAGCAGCACAGCCGCCGAGCCATAGGCGAAGGTAAGCACCGCGATCGTCAGCGCCATGAAGCCGAAAGTGAGCAAACCCTGGTGACGCAGCGGATCGACGAACAAGGGAAAGAAGGCCATGTAGAACACGATCGCTTTCGGATTGAGCAGCGTGATCATGAGAGCCTGGCGCAGATAGTGATGCGGCTTGATGTGCAGCACCGGCGCCGCGCCCTGTTTGGCCAGCAGCATCCTGGCGCCCAGCCAGGCGAGATAGGCTGCGCCCAGCCATTGCACCGCATGGAAGGCCGCGGGATAGGTGCTCAACAAGGTCGCGACGCCGGCGACGGCCAGCCACATCAAGACTTGATCCCCCAGGATCACGCCCAGCGTGGCGGCCATGCCGCCGCCGATGCCGCCCTTGCCGGTGGAGGTGATCAGGGCCAGATTGCCCGGTCCGGGAATCAGCAAGAACACGATGATCGCGACGACAAACGCGCCGTAGTCGGTAACGCCGAGCATGAAAAATTCCTCGATGGCGAAGCGGCGAGTTTACGCTGAATTGTCTTTACGCCGGCGCCGCTCACCAGCGCGCGCCGGTTTGGTCTCGTGGCCGCAGACGCATAAGCTCGCTTTTCCCGGCAGCCGGCCCGCGCACCGGCGGCGCCGGGTCCAGGCATGGCGCGCCGGGCGATTCAGCTCTTGCGCAATCGGGCGTTCGGCAACTCGTCGAGCAAGCGCGCGATGGCATCGCGCTCGGCTGCGGGATCGACTTCGTATCTGCGCTGCTTGACCGCCGACTCCAGCGCTGCAAGCCAGGCAGGATCGCTTTGTGCGCGTGCGAGTTGTGTCGCCAGGGCGCGCTCGTTTGCGAACGGGTAATACGCGGGATAGTGCTCGCCCAGCAGTCCGATATTGCCCGCAATCGCGGAGGCGATGACCGGCACGCCGATGCCGATCGCTTCGGAGACCACGTGCGCGCCGCCTTCCATGCGGCTGGAGATCACCATCGCATGGCTGCGCGCGAGCCAGCGCATCGCGCCTGCGTGATCGAGTTCGCCCAGCCAGCGGTAGCGCGGCTCGGCGCGCATGAGCGCGCGCGCCTGGCGTCCCATCTCGGGCGACATCGCCTTGCCCATTTGCACGACTCGAATCCTGCTCTGGGGCAGATGCGCGAGCGCCAGTGCGGCGCGGAACGGGTCCTTCTCTTCGCGCAGATGACCGATGACGGTCGCGAGGAAATAGCTGCTCGGCCTTGTCTGCCGCGCCACCGCGCGCACCGATTGAAAAATGACGCGAGTCTTGGCGCCTTGGGCCGCGTTCAATTCGTCCAGACCTTTGGTTTGCAGCACCACCATGCGATCGGCGAGGCGCAGGGACTCGCGCGCCTGGGCGTCGTGCCGAATATCGCGGTAGAGGTCGGTGCCGGTGAGCACCAGCACCAGCGGGCGTTCCGGATGCGCGGCCTTCCAGGCCTTGATCGCGGCGTGGCTGCGGCGCGCGTGCAATGCGATGAGAACGTCGCACTCGCGGCCGTCCCATTCGAGTGCAATCTGCGGCTCGTGGCCTAGCGCGCGCAAATGCCGCGCCCAGCGTTCTGCGGTGGTGCGATTGCCGTTGCGTGCGTCGGGCGCGGCGGGCGTTACAATGAGGACGCGCAGTCGCTTCGCGGCTTGCGCAGATCGGCGGGCGGGCAAAGGAATATCAGGCTTATGCATGGATCGGATGAGAAGGCGGAAGCGTGGACAATATAGCAGAGCCGCCGGCGCGAGCCGGCTGGCCGGATTTTTCCATCTACCGCCCGCATCCGTCCGCCGCCGATCTGCGCGACTGGCTGGTCGAGGCATCCGGGCTCACGCGGACGCTGACCGCGTTTCTGGATAACCCAAGCCCGGCCGTTCCCCTGCTGCAGATCGTCAATCCGCCGCTGTGGGAAGTCGGCCACGTCGCCTGGTTCCAGGAATTCTGGCTGCATCGCGGCGGGGATTTCGAGGCGCCCTCCATCCTGCCGCACGCGGACCGCTGGTACGACTCCGCGCGCGTCGCGCACGATACGCGCTGGACCCTGGATTTGCCCGACTGGCGGGCGACGCGCGCCTATTTCGATGCGGTGCAGGCGCGCACCGTGTCCTTGCTGGAGCGCGAGCCGCCAGACGATGCGCGCGCGTATTTCACGCAGCTGGCGATTTTCCACCACGACATGCACAACGAGGCGTTTTCCTATATGTGGCAGACGCTGGGCTACCCCATGCCGGTGCCATGCGCGGAGGCGGGGGCGCGGTTCGCCGGCGATATCGACATTCCAGCGCGTACGTTTCTGCTAGGCGCGAGTCCCGCCCAGGGTTTCGTGTTCGACAACGAAAAGTGGGCGCACGAGGTCCGACTGCCCGCATTTGCCATCGCGCGCAGCGCCGTGAGCAACGCCGAGTACCTTGATTTCGTCGCCGCCGGCGGGTACGCGCGGCGCGAGTTCTGGAGCGACGCGGGCTGGGCCGTGCGCGAGCGGCTGGCATTGGAGCATCCGCGCTACTGGCGGCGCGATGCCGACGGCTGGTCGGTGCGACGCTTCGAGCGTTGGTTGCCGCTCGCGGCGGACGAGCCGGTCAGGCATGTGAGTTGTCACGAGGCCGAAGCGTTTTGCGCCTGGGCCGGCCGGCGGCTGCCGAGCGAGGCGGAGTGGGAATGCGCCGCCGGCGCGGCGAATCATAGCTTCGACTGCGGCCGGGTCTGGGAATGGACGTCGAGCCGGTTCGGCCCCTATCCGGGGTTCGTCCCCGATCCCTACAAGGAATACTCGGCGCCCTGGTTCGTCGAAGAGCATCGGGTGCTGCGCGGCGGCAGCTTTGTCACGCCGCCGCGCTTGTTGCGCACCACCTGGCGCAATTTCTACAAGCCCGAAAGGGCCGACATGTTCTGCGGTTTTCGCACCTGCGCCATCTGATCAATTCAATTTGATCGATTCATCCCACACACTGTTTCGGAGCATCTCCCATGATTTCAATAGATCGTTTCCTGGCTGTTGCGCTTGTCGGTCTGACCCTGGCGCAGGCGGCCGCGGCACAAGGCGTGCTCAGAGTATCGGCCATTCCGGACGAGGCGCCGACCGAGTTGCAGCGCAAGTTCAAGCCGCTGGGAGATTACCTGGCGCGGGAGACCGGGATGAAGGTCGAATTCACGCCGGTGACGGACTATGCCGCAGTGGTGGAATCGCTCGCGACGAAGAAGCTCGACCTGGCCTGGCTGGGCGGGTTCACCTTCGTGCAGACCAAGCTGCGCACCAATGGCACGGCGATTCCCATCGTGCAGCGCGCCGAAGACGAGAAATTCCTCAGCCGCTTCATCGTGCCGGCGGACAGTCCCGCGCGGACGCTCGCCGACATCAAGGGCAAGTCCTTCGCTTTTGGCTCGCCCTCGTCGACTTCGGGGCACCTCATGCCGCGCTATTTCCTGCTGCAGGCGGGGATAGACCCGGACAAGGACTTCAAGAATGTCGCGTTCTCAGGCGCGCACGATGCGACCGTGGCCTTCGTCGCCGGGGGCAAGGCCGAGGCGGGCGTGCTCAATGCATCGGTATGGGACAAGCTGCTCGAAAGCAAGAACCCCAATGCGCTCAAGGTCAGGGTGCTGGCCACGACGCCGCCCTACTACGATTACAACTGGACCGTGCGCGGCGATCTCGATCCGGCGCTGGTGAAGAAGCTCGCCGCGGCCTTTCTCAAGCTCGATCCGGACAATCCGGCGCACAAGGAAATCATGGCGCTGCAGCGCGCCTCCAGATTCATTCCGACCAAGGTGTCCAACTACGACGGCATAGAGAATGCAGCACGGTCGGCGGGGCTGATCAAGTAGGGGGCCCGCATTGACTCCCGCAGTGAATCCCGCAGCGGCCGGCGCGCGGATGTGTATCAAACGACGCCGACAGCATGAGCTTTGAACTCGCACAGATCGGACTGGTTCACCCGAACGGCCAGCGTGCCTTGCGCGCCGTATCGCTGGCCGCCGCGCGCGGCGAGCGGCTGGCCATCATCGGCCCCTCGGGCGCCGGCAAGAGTTCGCTGCTGCGCGTCCTTGCCACCTCGCTGCGGCCGACCGAAGGGCGTATTGAAGTTCTCGACAGCAACCCCTGGCAACTCTCGGGCGCAGAACTCAAGCGCCTGCGCAGCCGCATCGGCGTGGTGCACCAGGCGCCGCCGATTCCGCTGCGTCAGCGCGCCATCACGGC
>CAYNVY010000196.1:0-8187 GCA_964400745.1 uncultured Enterobacteriaceae bacterium
GAGGAACTCGACCTGGACGGCACCATCAGTTCCACCGCGGGAAAGGCGGGGATGCTGGACATCCTGATGCGGCCCGAGCGCCACAACAAGGTCAAAGTGCTGCTGTTCTTCGATATCGGTGGCTCGATGGACGATCACATCAAGCTGTGCGAGGAGATGTTTTCCGCTGCCAAGACCGAATTCAAGCACATGGAGTATTTCTACTTCCACAACTGCCTGTACGACTACGTATGGAAGGACAACCGCCGGCGCCACTCGGAGCGCACGCCGACCGTGGACATCATGCACAAGTACGGTCACGACTACAAGCTGATCTTCGTCGGCGACGCCACCATGAGCCCCTACGAAATCCTGCAGCCGGGCGGTTCGATCGAATACTCCAACGACGAGTCCGGAGCCATATGGATGCGGCGCATGCTCGACGTCTATCCGAAGGCGATCTGGCTCAATCCGGAGCCGGAACAGCTCTGGCCCTACCGCCAGTCGATCTCCGTCATCCGCGAGATCATGGAAACGCGCATGTTCCCGATCACCATCGAGGGCCTGGAGCGCGCGATGCGCTACCTGAGCAAGTAGCATCCGCCGAAACGCGGCCCGCGCCTGCCCGAGGCGGGTTTGATTGCCGCTGCTCTGCAATGCAGAGCTCAACGCAAACCGTGGTCTGGCCCTATTTACCTGCTATTTGCCCGATTTACCCGCCATAAGTTCGACCTGCCTGAGATAGGCGGCTTTTTGCAGCAGGCTATTGAGCCTCGCTCTGAGTATTTCCGGATGGATGGGTTTGTGGATGAAATCGTCGCCGCCCGCATCCATGGCCCACTGCAGCCCGAGTCTTTCGTCCAGCGTCGTAATGAAGATGATCGGCGCGTTGCGGTACTTTTCCATGGCGCGGATGGAGCGGCAGAGTTCGATGCCGCTCGCTCCGCTCAAATTCACATCGAGCAGAAAACCGTCGATGAAACATTCCCCGGCCTGGCGCAGGGCCGCCTCCGCGCAATCGGCCTCGAGGACGATCGCATCGTTCTCCTCCAAGAAACCGTGGACGAGGCTGCGGATCGTTGCCATGTCGTCCACCACCAGTATGGTCTTGCCCCTGAGCGCTTGATACATTCCAGAGCCTGTTTGTGACCGTTGCGGCCACTATGATGCTGCGTACGCAGAAAACGGGCAAGGGAAACCCGCGACAAGGGAACCGGGGACAGGCCATTCCGAGCGCATCGGAAAGCGACGCCGGTCAATTCACCCTGCCCGGCGATCTCCCGCAAGTTCGCGCAGCCGGTGTCACTGGATATCCGCCCTGCCCTCGCTCAGGCTGGCTCCGCGCCGACCTTCACCAGCATCTTGCCGAAGTTTTCGCCGCGCAGGAGTCCGATGAACGCGCGCGGCGCCTTTTCGATTCCCTCGACGACGTCCTCGCGATACTTGATCCTGCCGCTGCGGACCCATGCGCCCATCTGCCGGCGCGCGGGTTCGTAGAGCGCGGCGAAATCCGAGACGATGAAGCCGCGCATGGAAACGCGTTTGCCGACGAAAGTACCCATCAGGCGCGGCCCCGCTTCGGGAGCGGTGGCGTTGTATTGCGAAATCGAACCGCAGAGCGAGACGCGAGCGTAAAAATTCAGATTGCGCAGCACCGCGTCCGAAACCACACCGCCGACGTTGTCGAAATACACGTCGACCCCGTTGGGGCAGGCGCTGCGCAACGCCGCGTCGAGATCCCTTTCCGACTTGTAATCGATGCAGGCATCGAATCCCAGTTCGTCCTTGACGAAAGCGCACTTGGCCGGGCCACCGGCGATGCCGACCGCGCGGCAACCCATGATGGTTGCGATCTGTCCGACTGCCTGGCCGACGGCGCCCGATGCCGCCGACACCACCACCGTCTCCCCCGGCTTGGGCCGGCCGACCTCGAGCAAACCGAAATACGCCGTCATCCCGGGCATGCCGAGCACGCCGTTGGCGGTCGAAATCGGCGCCATCTTCGGGTCGACCTTGCGCAAGGACGGTCCGCGGCCGATGGCGTACTCCTGCCAGCCCAGCCGGTCCTCGACGATATCGCCCACGGCGAAATCCGGATGCTTCGATCGCACTACCTCTCCCACCGTGCCACCGGCCATCACTTCGCCCAACCCGACCGGTGCCGCGTAGGACGCCGCGTCGCGCATGCGCCCGCGCTGATAGGGATCGAGCGAAAGATAGATCACGCGCACCAGCACTTCGCGCGACTCCGGTTCGGGCACCTGCGCCTCCTCGACGCGGAAATCGGATTCAGCCGGCTCTGCCGGCGGGCGACGCACGAGAACGACGCGGCGGTGAGTCTTGGGAATCGCGTTCATGCCTGCTCCTTGGACTGTGCGGCGATCGATGCCGACCGGTCGCGGTGAGGGTCGTAGTTCAGGAATTCCTGACTTACTTGAATCGACTAGCGGTACACCAGCCCGGGCAGCCACAGCGCGAACGCCGGAACGTAAGTCGTCAGCATCAGCACTCCGAGCATCAGCAAAATCATCGGCCAGATCGCGCGCGATACCGCGCCCAGCGACAGCCCCGATATCGCCATGCCCACGAACAGGCAATAGCCGATCGGCGGCGCAGCCATGCCGATCGCCACGTTGGTGACGATAATCGCGCCGAAATGGATCGGGTCGACGCCGAACTTGGTCGCGAGCACGATCAACAGCGGCCCGA
This sequence comes from uncultured Enterobacteriaceae bacterium, assembly GCA_964400745.1. Lineage (GTDB taxonomy): Bacteria > Pseudomonadota > Gammaproteobacteria > Burkholderiales > SG8-39 > 2-12-FULL-64-23. The sequence goes on from CAYNVY010000196.1 coordinate 2,689, forward strand.
GGATCACCATGATCGCGATCTCGTCCATCACCGCGCAGATCAGGAACAGGAACACGTTGACCACGAGCAGCATCACCCAGCGCTCGGAAATCCCCGCTGACAGCCAGCCCGCGAGCTTCAGCGCAAGCTGCTCCTGCGCCACCAGCCAGCCGAAGCCGGCGGAGGCCGCAATGATGAACATGACCATGGCGGTGATGCGCATCGCGCGCAGGATCACCGCCGGCAGTTCGGCCAGGCGCAGCCGCTTCTCGACGAAGACGCCGACCAGCGCGCTGTAGACGCAGGACACGATGGCCGCCTCGGTCGGGGTGAACGCACCGCCGTAGATGCCGCCCAGCACCACCAGCGGCGTGGCCAGGGCCCAGATCCCGTCCTTGAACGCCGCGCCGATTTCGCCGAGATTCGCGCGCGGCTCGCGCGGGATGTCATGCCGCACGGCGTGGAACGAAGTAATCACCATCAGACCGCAGGCGAGCAACAGCCCGGGTCCGACTCCGGCCATGAACAGGCGCGCGATCGACTGCTCGGCGATCACGCCCCAGATCACCGCGGCGATGGAAGGCGGAATCAGCGGGCCGAGCACGCCGGCGCTCACTGCGAGCGCGGTGGAAAAAGCCTTGTCGTAGCCCCGCGCCACCATCGCCGGAATCATGATGGCCCCGATCGCCGCGGTCGTCGCCGGCGCCGATCCGGAGATCGCCGCGAAGATGCAGGCCGACACCACGGTCACATGTCCCATGCCGCCGGGCAGGTGGCGCACCAGGACGTCGGCGACCTTGATCAGGCGCTGCGACAGGCCGCCGGCGGACATGATCTCGCCCGCCAGCATGAAGAACGGAATGGCAAGAAGGCTGAAGGACTGCGTGCCGCCGATCAGGGTCTGCGCCAGCAGCACCGGCTCGATGTCGGCGACCAGCAGCACGGTCGCGGCGGTGAGCAACAGCGCGACGGCGAAAGGCACGCCGATCACGAGGAGCAGCGCGAATCCGGCGGACAGGATCAGGGCAGTGTCAGACAATTTCGTCACCCTGCGTTTCGTCGGGCGGTATGCGCCGCGCGAGCAAGGACTCCAGGGCGAACAGGGCGATCAGCACGCCGCAGACGAGCGCGGAGGCGTGCAGCAACTCGATCGGATAGCCGATCGCGGCCGAGGTCGAGCCGTGCGTGTCGGCGAAATAGCGCCAGCCGGCCCAGGCGAGAAAACAGCCTACCGCGGAGGTGACAAAATGAATCGCCTGCTCGGCCCAAAGCCGCGGACCCGAAGGCAGTCGCTGGATCACGAGCGACATGCGCACGTGAAATCCCTCTCGCACGCCGAGCGCGGCCATCAACAGTACGGTCCAGGTAAAGAGGCCGAGCGAGAGCTCTTCGCTCCAGCTGAGGGTGTAGTTGAAGGCGTAGCGCAGCAGCACCTGCGCCGAGAGCGCGCCCAGCATCGCCAGGACCATCACCACCACCGCGGCTTTGATCGCCGCTGCCAGCAGATTATTGAAACCGACCAGTGCTTTCATGCGCGCGCTATGCAGAAAACGTACAAACAAGAACCGGACAAATAAAAGGGGGACGGATCATCCCGTCCCCCGGTGAGCTTGGGCTGCCTATTTTACCGCGGCCATGACCTCGCTCAAGGTCTCGGCGCCGATCGAGGGCTTGAACTTTTCGTACATCGGCTTCACCGAATTGCGGAACGAGGTGATGTCGGTCACGGTGTTCACCTTCATGCCCTTCTTCTCCAGCGCACCCACCAGCGCCTTGGCATTGGCGCCCGCCGCGATGCGCTGCGCGCCGAGCGCGGTCTTGCCCGCCTCGCGCACCACTTCCCGCAGATCCGGCGGGAGCTTGTCGAGGGTCTTCTTCGACATGAGCAGCGCGATCATGGAGTAGGTGTGGTTGGTCATCGACAGGTACTTGGTTACCTCGTTGTACTTGTTCGAATCGATCACCGCGATCGGGATCTCCAGACCGTCGATCGTGCCCTGCTGCACCGCGGTGAAGGTCTCGCCCCAGGCCATGGGGATGGCGCTGCCGCCGAGCGAGGCGAACATGTCGATATACACCGGATTCTGCATCACCCGGTATTTCACCCCCTTCACGTCATCGGGCTTGGTGACCGGGCGCACGTTGTTGATCATCTGCCGGAAACCGCCTTCCATGAAACCGAGCGAAATGATGCCCTTTGCCTCCAGCTTCTTCGCCAGCATCTGCCCGACCTTGCCGTCGAGCACCTTGTGTGCCTGCGCTTCGTTGGAGAACAGGAACGGCAGATCCACGACCTGAAAGGCAGGTTCGATCTGCGCCACCACTGCGTTGGTGATCACCGCCGCCTCCAGCGTGCCGAAACGCAGCCCCTCCAGCATCGGCTTTTCGTCGCCCAGTTGCCGGTTGGGATAGAGTTGCACCTCGATGCGGCCGTTTGATTGCCGCTCCACCGCCTGCTTGAACGTGCGCGCCCCGGTTGCATAGGGATCCTGCGGGCCATCGGCCGACGTCCAGCCGATCTTGATGATGTGTTTCGTCTGCGCGTATGCGCCGCTGAAAGCCAGGCCTAGTGCCGCCGCCAGGGCGGCGATGACTGCGCTGCGTCGAGTGATCATGCGTTCACCTCCTTCAAGTTGTCGTCAGTTCGATCCTGCAATCCTGCGCTCTGCCGTTGCACGACAGCGGGGACCGGTATTGTGTCGCAATGCTCAAGTGCTGGCCAGCAAATGTTCGGCGATCCGTCCGCGCGTCGTGATCCAGATGTCGTCGCGCGCGGCGCAGAATTTGGCGATTTCGCCATAGGCCCATGCGCAGGCAGGCCGGCCGTAGCAATGGGTGTGCACCAACACGTCGACGATCACGGTATCGTTCTTCGCCCCGAGCAGATGCGGCAGCGCTTCCTTGAAGCAGTCGATGAATTGCTGCGGCGTTCGCCCGAAACGCATCGAATGGGACAGATCGTTGAATTCTATCGAAAGCGGCACGGCAATGAGATCGCCCTCCGGATATTTCTGCACGTAGGGCAAATCGGCGTCGAGCGCGTCGCCCTGCCAGCGGTAGCCGTGCTTGACCAGGCGGCGCATCGTGTCCTCGCCCGCCGTCGCGCGCGGACTGATCCAGCCGGCCGGCTGCGCGCCGATGACCTGCGTCAATGCTGCGGTGGTGCGCGCGATCGACTCTTCGTCCGCCTCGGCGCTCAGCCTGGAGGGGATCAAGTCCTGCGCGTAGCCGTGCGCCACGATCTCGTGCCCCGCCGCCGCCACCGCCTTCACCTGGTCCGGATCCCGCTCCGCCAGGACGCCCGAGGTAAACACGTTGGCCAGAATGCGCGCCTCACCGAGTATGCGCATCAGCCGCCGGATTCCCGCGTTGGCGCCATAGCGGCCGTAGCTGTCCGCATTGTGATCGAAAAACCCCGCCGGCAATGGATTGCCCATGGGGCCGATGCCGGAGGCCGCCCCCTCGGACCACGCCTCGTAGGCGACGTTGAATACGACGGCCACGTGCCTGCCGCCCGGCCAGCGGAAACTGGCGGGCGCATGTAGCGTCTTGGCGATTGATTGCGTTGTCTGCATAAATTCGTTTCGAAAAGAAATTAGCTTGGTGAATGGAGAAGTCCGTTAAATTCGCGGGCGCGAGCCAAGCTCGCAGAGTTGCCGCCCGAATCAGTCAAAACCATAAAGCCTGGCCGGATTTTGCACCAGCACCTGCTCACGCAGCGCTTCGTCCGGCAACCGGACCGCGACCAGATCGGCCAGATCGCCGTCGTTGGGCATCGCCTGCACCGCCGGGTGCGGCCAATCGGTGCCCCAAACGAGCTGCTCCGGATTGGCCCGCACCAGCGCCTGCACGAAGGGTAGCGTATCCGGGTAGGGATGCGCCACCGCGCTGGTACGATACGCGCCGGACAATTTCACCCAGCAGCGCCCTTCTGCCAGCAGCCGCAGCAAGCCCTGGAATCCCGGGGCGCCGACCCCGCGGCCGGCCGCCATGTGCCCCATGTGATCGACTACGATCATGGCCGGAAAATCGCGCCAGTCCTCGTAAAACGAGGGATGCGCGCCGAGATCGATCAGGAGCTGCACATGCCAGCCGAGGCGCGCGACGCGCTCCCCGATCGCCCGCGCCTGCGCGAGCGGCGTCCCGCCTTTGAACAGCACGTTGAAGCGCACGCCGCGCACCCCGGCGCGGTCCAGGAGCGCCAGCGTCTTATCCTCTACCGATGCATCGACCACCGCGACGCCGCGCATCCAGTCACGGCACTCTTGCAGCGTGTCGACCAGCGAGCCGAGATCGGTGCCGTAGATGCTCGGATGCACCAGCACGCTGCGCTCTATGCCCAGTGTCCGGCACATGCGGCGGAAGTCGGCGAGCGTGGCCTCCGGCGGCGTATAGCTGCGTTCGGGCTGCATCGGATAGCGCGCGTAAGGCCCGAAGATATGGTGGTGCGCGTCGCAGCTAAGCCGCGGCAGGCGCAGTTTAGGGGTGCGCGGGTTCGGGTCGAAACCCGGACAGGGCGGGGCTACGCCCCCGGTGCCCATGCTGCTCATTTCGTTCCTTTCATTTCCATCATTCCCCGTCCCGCTGCGGCGGCGGCGCGACCTTGATCGCTTCTTCGATGGTGGTCAGGCCTGAGGCGACTTTCATCGCGGCGCTGATGCGCAGCGGTTTCATGCCTTCCTTGTAGGCGAGCTCGCGCATCTTGCCAAGATCGGCCCTGGCGTCCACCAGCCGCTTCATCGCCGGCGACATCAGCAGGATCTCGTAGATCCCGATGCGACCGATGTAGCCGGTGTTGCGGCATTCCAGGCACCCGACCGGCCGGAAGATCTGCGCCGGGCGCTTCGCCTTCCATGGCGCGACGAACTCCTCCCAGGTCAGATCCTCGGCGCGCGCGTCGTCGTAGGGCACCTCGAGCTTGCAATGCGGGCACAGCGTGCGCACCAGGCGCTGCGCCATCACGCCGAGGATGGTGGAATTGAGCAGATACGCCGGCACGCCGAGGTCGAGCAGGCGTGTGATCGCGGCGACCGAATCGTTGGTATGCAGCGTGGAGAGCACCAGGTGGCCGGTAAGCGCCGCCTGGATTGCCATATCCGCGGTCTCCAAGTCGCGGATCTCGCCCACCATGATGATGTCCGGATCCTGGCGCATCAGCGCGCGCACGCCGTCGGCGAATCCGAGATCGATGCCGTGCGTGACCTGCATCTGGTTGAAAGCGGGCTCCACCATTTCGATCGGATCTTCGATGGTGCAGACGTTGACTTCCTCCGTGGCCAGGGTCTTCAGCGTCGAGTAGAGGGTCGTGGTCTTGCCCGAGCCGGTGGGCCCGGTGACGAGAATGATGCCGTGGGGCGCCACGGTCATTTCGTTCCAGCGCGCCTTGTCTTCTTCGGAAAAACCGAGTTCGGTGAAATCCTTGACCAGCACGTCTGGATCGAACACCCGCATCACCAGCTTTTCGCCGAACGCCGTCGGCATGGTCGACAGGCGCAGCTCGATCTCCTGCCCTTCAGCGGT
>CAYNVY010000197.1:0-8168 GCA_964400745.1 uncultured Enterobacteriaceae bacterium
GCGCCGCCGCTTCTGCGGGTTTCGGCGCTGCCGCAGCGGCCGCCTGCGCGGCCGGGGGCGCGACGCCCTTCCTCTGCGGCCAGGCGAGCGTCTCGCGCACGCCGCCGCGCTCCAGGATGACCTGCTCCGGCTGCACCTGCGCGAGGCGCACGCCGGGGGTTACGTCATCCCCCTCATGCACCGCGAGAATCTGCTTGCCTTCGAGCTGCACCACCGCGTAGCCGCGCCTGCCGCCGGAGGCGGCGACCACGCCGAGCAGCTTGATCGCGATTCCGGTCGGTGCCGCCGCGTTCTTGTTGCGCTCCACCCGGCCGAAGACCAGGCTGGCCGAGGCGATGCTGCCGGTCTCGGCGACGGCGACTTCGGCTCGCGGCTCGGCGCGCGGAGCGAACCAGACCCAGGTCCAGTAAGCGAGCACCAGACCGAAGACGGCCAGCGCTGCCAGCGTCAGCAAGGACACGGCCGCCGTTTGCGCAACACTCGATCGTCCGAGCGGGAGTACCTGCATGCTTGGTATTTGTCATTCGCGCGCTGTAAAGAGTGCCGGCCGGGCGCAGTAATCGACCAGATGCGTAGTGAAGCATTATATAATACAAAGCGCTTGTTTCGATGCGCGGGCAAATCAATTGAAGAGGAAGGCCAGTCGATGCTGATCGGGAATCGCGCACAACGTGGTTTCACTTTGCTCGAAGTGATGGTAGTGGTGGTCATTCTGGGCATACTCGCCGCCCTGGTGGTGCCGAAAATCATCAGCCGGCCGGACGAGGCGCGGATCATCGCGGCAAAGCAGGATATCGCGAGCCTGATGCAGGCGTTCAAGCTCTACCGCCTGGACAACCAGCGCTATCCCACGACCGAACAGGGGTTGCAGGCCCTGCTCACAAAGCCGACCACGGCGCCGATCCCGCTCAACTGGAAGCCGGGCGGATATATCGAGCGCCTGCCCAAAGACCCCTGGGGCAACCTTTACCAGTACCTGAACCCGGGGGTAAAGGGCGAGATAGACGTGTTCAGCTACGGTGCCGACGGCGCGCCCGGCGGCGAAGGCAACGACGCGGATCTCGGTTCCTGGAACCTTTAGCGCGCATGGGTCACGCCCGGCCAGCGGCGCGGGACGACCGCGGCTTCACCCTCATCGAAATGCTGGTCGTGCTCATGATCATGGGACTGTTCGTAGGCCTCGTCAGCGCCATCACGCGGCCGGACGACAGAGCCGTGCTGCGCCTGGAAGCCGAACGGCTGACGCAACTCCTGGATTTCGCCGCGACCGAGGCGCAACTCACGGGCAAATCCATCGCCTGGACCGCCGAAGGCTCCGGCTACCGCTTCTGGCGCGCCGGGGACGAGGCCAATTCCAGCTGGACCGAAATCCGCGACAGCGAAATGCTGCGGGCCAGAACGCTGCCGCAAGGCGTGGCGATATCCGGCTTCCGGGTCGAGAGCATGCGCCCGCGGGGCAGCATGCGCCTCGAATTCGCGCCCCAGGGTTCGGCGCTGGCGTTCACCATCGGACTGTCCCTGGGCACCGAGCGCTACGCGGTCGCAGGATCACCGATAGGGGACGTGCGCGCGGTCCCGGGCGAAGGAAACGCAGATGGCAAGCTCGCGCAGCAATAGGCGCTCCGGGTTCACCCTGGTCGAGGTCCTGGTCGCACTGGCGATCATCTCGATCGCGCTTCTCGCGGCGCTGCGCGCGGCCGGGCAGGGCACGAACAACGTGGGCGAACTGCGCTCGCGCCTGCTCGCCGGCTGGGTCGCCGAAAACCTGCTGGCGGAGCATAGAGCCCGCCGCGACTGGCTGCCGCTCGGAATCCAGCGCGGCACGGGACGTCAGGGCGGTCTGGACTTCACCTGGCGCGAAGAGGTCATCGCCACCCCCAATCCTTCGTTTCGCCGCGTCGACGTGCGGGTGTTTGCGACTGCCGAGGAATCGCACGCCCTCGCCCACCTCGCCGGGTTTGTCGTGTATTCGCCCGGGTCGGCCAGATGAGGCTGAACCCCGCAGCGCGATCCCGCGCGCGGCAGGCACGCGCAGGCCGCGACCGCGCGCGCGGCTTCACCCTGATCGAGGTGCTGAGCGCGCTCCTGATCCTGTCGCTGCTCGCGCTGATGTCCTACCGCGGCCTGGGAGCCGTGCTCGACGCGCGCGAACACACACGGAACGAGACCGAAAAGTGGCGCCGCGTTTCGGCGTTTTTCGCCCGCTTCGAGCGCGACGTGCAGCTCGCGGCGCCGCGCCCGGTGCGCGCGATCAGCGCCGAGGGCGCCGGCATTTCGCCGGCCTGGCGCGGAGACGCCACGCCAACCGAGCAGGCGCGCCTCGAATTCAGCCGCTTCGCTGCGACCGAAGGCGTGGACACCGCGCGCCGCATCGCCTACCGGCTGAACGAGAAGAATGAAATCGAACTCTGGCTGTGGCCGGGGCTGGACATCGCGCCCGACACGCTGCCTGCGCGCCACCCGGTCCTCGCCGGCGTGAAAACTTTCGAGCTGCAATATCTCAATCCGGCGCTGTTGTGGGTGAACGTCTGGCCCTCGTCTCCGGGCGACCCGCCGATTCCGCAGGCGGTGCGCCTGCGCATCGTGCTCGCATCGAGCGAGGAAATCGTGCGCGTGTTCGCGCTGCAATCATGAGCGCGCCCGCGGCCAGAACGCACAAAATGCGAACGTCCGGGATGAGGACGTCCGCGAGGAAGTCCCAGCGCGGCGTGGCGATCGTGCTCGCCATCAGCGTGGTGGCCATGGCGACGATGGTGGCGACGGCGATCATGGTGTCGCAAAGCACCTGGGCGCGCCAGCTCGAACTCAGCGCCGAACACGTCCAGGCCCGGGCGGTGCTGCAGGCCGGCGCCGACTGGGCGCGGGCGGTGCTGGGCGACGACAGACGCCTCGGCAACGTCGACCACCTGGGCGAACCCTGGGCCCTGCGCCTGCCGCCGATGCCGGTGGAAAACGGCGAGCTGCTGGGGCAGATCGAAGACCAACAGGGCCTGTTCAACCTGAACAATCTGATATCCGAGGGCAAGGTCAACGCGGTCCAGATCGAGCATTTCCGGCGCCTGCTGTCGATACTCGGATTGCCCCCTGCGCTCGCCTACACGCTCGCCGACTGGATCGACGCCGATGGCGAACCGCAGCCCCAGGGCGGGGCCGAAGACGCCTACTACCTCGCGCTGGATCCGCCCTATCTCAGCGCCAACCGTCCGCTGATAGACGCGGCAGAACTCGCCTTGGTCGCCGGATTCGACGACAATGTGCGCGCGCGCCTGCGCCCCTATGTGACGGCGCTGCCGGGCTCCACGCCGGTCAACGTGAATACGGCCCCGCCCGAAGTGCTGGCAGCGGTGATCGACGGTCTCGAACTCGGCAATGCGCAGGCCCTGGTGGCACAGCGCGACCGGGCTTTTTTTCGGGACACCGGCGATTTCACCAAGCGCCTCCCGCGGGAGGCCCTGGCAGGCGCCGGCGACATCAGCGTAAGCAGCGACTATTTTTCCGCGAGTTTGCGCGTGACCATAGGCGGCGCGCAGGCGCGCGGCCGCGCGCTGCTGTCGCGCCTGGGCTCCTCCAGCGGATGGCCCGTGGTCATATGGCGCAAGTACCTCTGAAGGGTTGAATTTGAAATGAACACGATAACCAGGGTTTCTCCATGAGCTTGCTTCGAATCTTTGGATCCTTGAGCGGCGCACCGCAGCAGTGCCAGTGGGCGCTGATCAGCGACGGGCGCGAACCGGTCGCAGGGCAGGGCACGCTGGCGCAACTGCCGCAGCGCGCGGAACGCGTGCAGTTGGTGCTTCCGGCGACGGAAGTGCTGATCACGCGCGCCAAACTGCCCCAATCGGCCAAGCGCCACGCCGGGTCCGTGCTTGCGTTCGCGGTCGAGGAAGAAACGCTGGGCGATCCGGACGCCAATCAGGTGAGCTGGCTCGGATCCGCCGCCGATGGCGACGTGCTCGCGGTCGCCGACCGGCAGGGGCTCAAGGCCTGGCACGACGCGCTGGAAGCGGCGGGCATCACCGGCTACGAGGTGCACTGCGAATCGCTGATGCTGCCGCTGACGGCGGGAGAATGGAGCCTCGCCTGGGACGGCCGCGAAGGCTTCGTGCGCACCAGCGAAATCGAGGGCGGCGCCACCGATTGCGGCGATGCGGAGAATCCGCCGATGTCCCTGCGACTGATGCTGGACGAGGCGAAGGCCCGTATCGAGGCGCCCAAGTGCATCGCGCTCCACCCTGCGGCGAGCGCAGCGGACGCGGCATCGTATTCCACGCCCGATCTGGACGCGTGGCAGCGCAAACTCGGGGTCGAACTGCGCATGGCGAAGCCCTGGGACTGGCGCCGCGCGCCGGAAGATGCGGGCATCAGCCTGGTGCAGGAGCGCCGGCGCTGGCGGCTCGCGCCGGGCACGCTGCAGCGGCTGCGGCCTGCGGCCTGGCTCCTCGCGATCGCCTTTATTGTGCACGCGCTGGCGCTCGTGGCGGACTGGACGCGGCTCGCGGGCGAGCAGCGCAGCCTGCGCGCGCAAATGGAAGCGCGGTTTCGCGCGGCCTTTCCCGAAGCCGTCGCGGTGGCCGACCCGGCGCTGCAGATGCGGCGCAAGCTGACCGAGGCGCGCCACGCCGCCGGCCAGCCCGACAGCGGCGATTTCCTGCCGATGATCGAAAAAGTGGCGATCGCCTTGAAGGAAGTCCCCGCGGGCGCGCTGCGCATCGCATCCTACGAAAGCGGTCGCATGACGGTCGAGCTCTCCGCCGTGGACGAAGGCGGCGTGCGCCGCATCATGGCGCGACTGCTGCAGGCGGGCCTGCAAGTCGACGCGGCGCCCGCGGGGGCGCGCGGCGGCGGTTCAACGGTGGTCCTGACGGTGCGCTCATCATGAAGACGAAACTGCTCAAACTCTGGGAATCGCGCTCGCCGCGCGACCGCGTGATCATCCTGATTCTGGCTGCGGTCGTCGGCGCGGCGCTGTATCTGCTGCTGGCGCAGTCGGCATACCGGGCGCGCACGCAGCTGGGCAAGTCCCTGACCACGCTGCACGCGCAAGCGGCCAGGCTCAACCTGGATGCGACCGAACTCGAACGCGTGCGCGCGCTTCCCGCGCCGCCCAGTTCGCAAACCAATCTGCGCACGCTGATCCAGGCCCGCGTCGAAGCCGCCGGGCTCGCGCGCGCGCTGGTGCGCATCGACGCGCCGGATGCGAATCAGGTGCAGGTGGTATTCGGTGCGGTGGCGTTCGCCGAGTGGCTGGCCTGGGTCGCCAGCCTGCAGGCCGAACACGTGCGCCTCGATACCGGCAGGATCGAAGCCTTGTCCACTCCGGGAATGGTCGGCGTGAGCGCCACCTTTACCCGCGCCCGGGCACAGTGAAACGCTGGCAGTTGATCGCCGTCGGGCTGGGCGCCTACGCCCTGGGTCTTGCCGCCACCGCGCCGGCCAGCCTGCTCGGCGCCAGCCTGCAACAAGCCACCGAAGGCAGGCTGCATCTGAACGACAGCCGCGGCAAGCTCTGGTCAGGCACGGGACAGCTCGAAATGCGCGACCGGATGCAGAAGCCCGCGATCGTGAGGAATATTGCCTGGCGCGTGCGGCCCCTGTACTTGTTGCGCGGGCAACTGCGGATCGAATTCACGCTGGACCAGGCGGCGAAGCCGTTCCCGCTCACGCTTTCCTTGTCGCAGGCCGAAGTGGCCGAGGCCGATATCAGCCTGCCGGCTGCGGCGCTGGGACTGGTCGAGTCCAAACTTGCACCGCTGGGACTCACCGGCGACGTGCTGCTCCACGTCAACCGCCTCGTTGTCAAGCGCGCGGCCATGGAAGGCAGCGCGCTCCTGCAATGGCGGGGCGCGGGTTCCGCTTACACGCGGATTTCGCCACTGGGCGATTACGAATTGCGCCTGGAAGGCGAGGGCAGCAGCGTACGCGCGACCCTGCGCACCCTGCAGGGGCCGCTGCAACTCGACGGGAAAGGCGCCTGGACCAGCGGCGCCAGACCGACGTTCCTCGGCAACGCGCGCATCGCGCCGCAGGAGCGGCCGCAACTCGCGCCGCTGATGCGCATGATCGCGATGGAACGCAGCGACGGCAGCTTCGAGCTGCAGCTGAAATAGCCTAGGAGATGCCTCCCCCGTCCGCGTGCGCAAGGTGCAGAATGCGCGGCGCCGAATTACTTTACGCCGCGGCGGAAACTATAGCCCTTGTAGCCGAGGACCATGCCCTCGGGCGTGATCTGTTCCAGCTTCAGACCGTTCGCCACGTACTCGCCTTCGCGCAGCATCCGGTTGTTGATCCCGACCATGCGGTCCACAGGTCTCGCCGAATAGGCGTGAACCGAAACCGTCATCGGCGGTAGCTCCTGCTGCAACGCAAGCGGCAATTCGGCCAACCAGATCACGTTTTGCGCAGGCGCGGCGGCAGGCGTCGGTTCGGGCGCCGGCGCTCTCGCCGGGGCTGCGGCGGGATCCTGAGGTTTTCCCGGGATTTCGACCTTGGCCGGTGCCGGGCTCTGCGATTTCGCCGTTGCCGGCGCAGGCTGAGGCGCAGGGAAGGTGGCCGGGGGAAGCGCAGCCGCAGGCGCAGCGGGTGTCGGCGTGCGTACGGGCACAGGTGGGGGAGCGCTGGTCTTGGCCGCCGCCGGCGCAGCCGGACGCGGCTGCGCCGGCGCGGGAGATATTGCCATTGCTGGTTGAGTTGCGGGTGCGACCGCAGGTGCGGGTGCGACCGGGGGTGCAGGTGCGGCCGCGGGTGCAGGCAAGATAGGCGCAAGCGGTGCCGCCGTGCTCGCACTGGCTTCGGGCCGCTGCACCGCAGCGACAGTCGCGGGCGGAGCCGATGGCGCCGCCTGCCAGGGCCGCAGCCAGCCGATGGCGATTCCGGCGCAAAGCAGGACTGCGGCGAGCAGTCCGTAATACAGATGCGCCGCTTGCTTCGGCTCGGCCGCAGCCATCTGCCCCATGTGCAGCGTGGGTGCGGCGCCGAGCTGGCGCTGCTGATCGGATTTTCTGAGAGCGTCCAGAATATACGACATGCCTATTTTCTCCCCTGCCCGGCAATCAACCTCGGCGCGGACGGGTCCGCCATACCGGCGAGGCGCATCAAAGTCTGCGAACCCACGGCGCCGTCGGGGATGAGTCCCTGGGCCAGTTGAAACTGCTTGACCTGGCGCACCAGCGCCTCGTCGAACAGCGGGTTCTTGCCCGGTTCAGCCGTCTTGCCCTGCTCCAGCGCAAGTTGGCGGATCAACCACTCCACCGCCGGCCCGCGTTCCCCGGCGCGTATGTTCTCGTGCGCGTCGGCGGGCATGCGCCAGAGCAAGGTATAGCGTCCGGTCCATTGCGCCGCGAGGACGCCCAACGCCACCGTCCTGGTTTCGGCGCCGATGACGAAGGTAGCGGTATAGTCCTTGAGGGCGATCAGGGTGGCGTGGAATTCCCGCCCCCGCTCGTCGCGCATCAGCAGCACCGCGGGTCGATCGACCCGGCGCAACTCATCCAGTCCGCCGCGGGCGCTGCGGCAGCGCAAACCGAAGCTTTCGGCCTGGCGGCAGGCATCGCCGCCTTGATAAGTCGCGCCCCACACCTTGAAAAGCGCGGCGAAGGCCATCATCTTGCTGCCCGAGCGCAACTCGTCTTCAGGCCAGATCAGCGTTTCGGGCAAAGCCGCTGCCGCCTTGACCTCTCTCGCGGGTGATTTGACTGCGGCATCCGCTGCGCGCGCGCCGGCCGCGGACTTTGCCGGCGTTGCGACGGTCGCAGCCGCCGTGCCCGCGCGCTGTTCCAGCTGGAACAGCGACATGCCGAGCAGGCCGACCACCGCCAGCATCAGCAGCGCCAGCAGGGGCTGCGTCAGATTGTTGCGCCGTTCCAGGTGAAGCACCTCGCGCGCAGCTTTCGACAGGGTCTCGCGATCGACCCGCTCCTTGCCTTGCACGTAGGCGCCGAGCAGCGCGCGATCGCACAGCACGTTGATCAGCCGCGGGACGCCGCCGCTCAGCCGGTACAGCCGCCCCATCAGCGCCGCGGGGAACAGCGTGCGCTGCGCGCCGGAAACTTCCAGCCGGTGGCGCACGTAGGCTTCCACTTCCGACTTGGTGAGCGGGCCCAGATGGTAGCGGGCCACGATGCGCTGGCTGAGCTGGCGCAGTTCCGGGCGCTCCAGCATCGCCGCCAGTT
>CAYNVY010000198.1:0-8112 GCA_964400745.1 uncultured Enterobacteriaceae bacterium
TTCGTGCTTCGTGGTGCGGGGGTCGCTTTGCGAAAAAAGTCGGTTGCCGCCGTGTTGCCGCCGGTGGGTATCCCCTTGGCGTCCTGCACGCTCATGTTCTTCACGGCCCCTGAAAATAGCGCCTTCGCTTCCGGCACCGCCTGCTCGGCGGCGCGGTTCATCGCGGTAACCAGATCGTCGGCCTGACGCTGCATTCCGAGCAACCGCAATCCGCCCTCCACGCGCTTGAGCGCGTCCGGCAAAGGAATCTTGACTTTGTCGTTGCCAAGGAAGCCGTTCTCCACGCCCAACTTGCCGATTGCGGCGGCAGAGCCCTGCGTCAGTGCATCTTTCAGTCCGGCCACCGAATCCGGATCAGTGAGATCCTCTATGCCCGCGGCAAAGCACGGCGTGCCAATGGCCAATGCAAGCAGCATTCCGAGAAATATTTCCATGACAACTCCTGTTATGCGGCGATGCAATTTGTCGAACACGATTCAAGCATGCAGTGACGGCCCCCGGCTGCAGCTAACCATACCGGCATGGCCCACCATTGCGACGGCGGCGAAGAATAGTCGATCAATGCGGACAAGGCCACCGGGTTTCTGTCAACAATTGCAAAATGATTCAGCAGCCCTTGCTGCCACGACTGTGGAATTGGCGGTGAAGCGCCTGCCACGGATGGCCGGGTCATCCGTGGTATAAAGCTACCCCCCCTGACGCTCAGGAGATAGAGTGCAAAACGCAGAACACGACGCCCCATGAAACGCGCATTCGAATTGCCGGGCCTTCGCTATCCAAAATCCTTCCTCAAGCTGTTGCTGCTGGGCTTTGGACTGTCGGCCCTGCCCCTGATCCTGGCATTGTCGAATGCAAGCGTGTACGTGGACCGGCTCACTACGCAGAGCCAGGCTGCCGTAGACCAGGCGGCAGAAGCGGCGCGCAGCAGCCGCGTGCTGATGGAGCAGGTCACGGCAATGGAACGCCTGGCGCGGCAATATCTGATTCTCGGCGACGCCGCGCTACTGGCAAATTACGCCAAAGTCCGCGGCGGCTTCAAGCAGACCACCAGCGACATGTCACTGTTGCCCCTGGACGAACCGCAGTTGCAGGAGTTGAACAAGGCGATCGAACAGGAGCAAGCCTTGTTCGGGCAGCTCGCACGCACGCACGACAAGGGCGCCGGCCGCAAACAGCTGATCGGGGGCTATGTCGAACTGTCGAAACTGGCGAACAATGTGCTCGAACAAAGCAACCTTCTGATCGACCGCGAAATCGAGAACATGAACGAAGCCGCCAGGCGCACCCAGCGCTCGTTGCTGTGGCAGCTCGCAGCCTCGATCCCGATCGGCATCCTGATCGCCGTGCTGTTCGCGTTCCTCATTGCCAAACCGATACGCCAGCTTGATCACGCCATCCGTCAACTCGGCGGCGCCGAATTCGCCACCGCCATCAGCGTGCGCGGACCGGCGGACCTGGAATACCTGGGTCAGCGGCTGGAGTGGCTGCGCCGGCGCCTGATCGAACTGGAAACGCAGAAGACCCGCTTTCTGCACCACGTGTCGCATGAACTGAAGACGCCGCTCACGGCCTTGCGCGAAGGCTCGGAGCTGCTCGCCGACGGCAGCAGCGGAGCGCTCAATCACCAGCAAAGCGAGATCGCCGAGATCCTGAGGCACAACAGCGTGCAATTGCAGCGCCTGATCGAAGGCCTGCTCAGTTACCAGCAGGCGCTGGACAGCATCAACCGGCTCGAGTTCCGTGCGACCGATCTTGCCGACATCGCGCGCCAGGCGGCGCAGGCGCACAAGCTCGCCCTCGCCGCGCGCCATCTCGATCTGGAATTGCGCCTTGAGCCTGCGCCGCTGACGGCGGATGCGGACAAGCTGCGCGTGGTGGTGGACAACCTGGTGTCGAACGCAATCAACTATTCGCCGCAAGACGGTACTATTTCCTTGTCGGTGGGCACCAATGCGGATAAGGTCGTGCTCGAAATCGGCGACGCCGGTCCCGGCATCGCGGCTGAAGACCGCGAGCGGGTGTTCGACTGGTTTTTTCAAGGCAAGCTCAGCCACCAGGGGCGCGTCAAGAGCAGCGGACTGGGTTTGGCGATCGCGCGCGAATTCGTGCTTGCCCACCGGGGCAGTATCGAAGTGATCTCGGCACCCACACCCGGAGCACATATCCGCGTCAGCTTGCCGGCCTCGCGGACCCAAGGATGATTCGATTGTCGATACGAAGTGCACTCTTGCTTGCCCTTTCGCTGCTGCTCACGGGCTGCGCCGGCCTGCGCACCCCGATCCAGCCGGAGGGGGAAGCGGAGGAGCGACAGCTTATTCAGCTGCTGGGCTATGCGCAGCGCGTCACGACGCTGACGCCCGAACAGCAACGCCGCGAATACAGCGCCGGCAGTCAGGCCTTCGCCAGGGACAAGGACGCAATGAGCCGGATGCGGCTCGCCCTGCTGCTCGCAACTCCGGGCACTGGTGTGCACGACGCCGCGCGCGCCGCGAGCCTGCTCGAGCCGATGGCCGCGCCAGGCGACGCGCCCGGCCCCTTGCGCGCCCTCGCCCGGCTGCTCTACATGCAATTGATCGAGCGCGCGGCCGAGCAAAAACGCACCGGCCAGATGCGGGAGAAACTCGATGCGCTGAAGGAAGTCGAACGCAGCATCATGGAGCGCGGGCAGGAAAGCCAGCCGCGTCGCAGGTGAGCAAATATCGATGAACAAATTTTGATTGGCGAGCGCGGATGAACGACGCCAGGCCCGCAATTTTGCTGGTCGACGACGATCCGGACATCCTCAAGCTCGTCGCCATGCGTCTGAACGCCTCGGGCTACGCGGTGCAGGCCGTTGCCAGCGGCCACATGGCGCTGGCGGCGCTGGCGGCGTCACGCCCGCGGCTGGTGATCACCGATCTGAAGATGGACGGCATGGACGGCATGGCCCTGTTCGAAGCCATCCACAACGTGGCGCCGACACTGCCGGTCATCATCCTCACCGCGCACGGCACCATCCCCGACGCAGTGGCGGCGACCAAGCGCGGTGTTTTCGGCTTCCTTCCCAAGCCGCTGGACAATCAGGCATTGCTGCAACAGGTGGCGCAGGCACTGAGATTGTCGGGTGGCCTGGTGGCCGCGGGGACGGAGTCCGGCGGCGATGCCTGGCGCGAGGGCATCGTCAGCGCCAGCGCGGCGATGGAAGATGTGCTCAGCCGCGCCCGATTGGTGGCCCAGTCCGACGCCAGCGTATTCGTCTTCGGTGCGAGCGGCACCGGCAAGGAGTTGCTCGCGCTCGCCATCCATCGCGCCAGCGCGCGCGCCGCCGAGCCCTTCGTTGCGGTCAATTGCGCCGCGATACCGGAAACGCTGATGGAATCGGAGTTGTTCGGACACAGGAAAGGCGCGTTCACCGGCGCCGCCTACGACCATCAGGGCCTGGTGCAAAGCGCCCATGGCGGAACTCTGTTTCTGGACGAAGTCGGCGATATGCCCTTGGCACTGCAGGCAAAGCTGCTGCGCGTGCTGCAGGAGCGCCAGGTGCGCCCGGTGGGCGCGACGCAGACCGTGGATGTGGACATGCGCGTCATTTCCGCCACGCATCGCAGTCTGGAGCAACGCGTCGCCGAGCGGCAATTTCGTGAAGACCTGTATTACCGCCTTAACGTCGTCGCCCTCGCCATCCCCGCGCTGCGCGAGCGTCCGGAGGACATCGTGCCGCTCGCCCTGTATTTCCTGAAACAGGTGGCAGCGCGCTATCGCAAGGTAGTATCGAGCTTTGCGCCCGAAGCGCTGGAGCAACTGGTCGCGGCGCCATGGCCGGGCAACGTGCGGCAACTGCAGAACGTGGTCGAGCAGTCCGTGGCCCTGGCAACCAGCGGCATGATTCCGGCGTCCCTGGTGCAAAGCGCGCTGAACGACCGCGCGAGCGGACTGACCTCGCTCGACGAGGCGAAGCGCGCGTTCGAGCGCGATTACCTGGTGCGCATCCTGAAGATCACCCAGGGCAACGTCACGCAGGCGGCAAGGCTCGCACAACGCAACCGCACCGAGTTTTACAAACTGCTCGAGCGCCATGGATTGGCGCCGGGCACGTTCAAGTCGGAAGACGCCTGACACGCGAAAGACGCGAGCCGCGCGCGCCACTGCAGCTACCGTCGTAAGCAGGCTGTCGGGCTGCAGCGACAGCACGAATCGCCATCAATTCCTGTACTTGAGGCGCAATCGCTGAAAGCCTGTCGGGCCGAGGCGACAGCTTTGCCCCAGGGCGCGCCCGTGCGCAGCCAGACCATTTCAGCAACTCGCTGATCCAAAGGTAGAAACTCGTTCTGGCACGGCCATTGCATAGGGCTATCGCGTGAAGCCGACTGCCCTCACCCGCAGCGTCCTCCATTTCCGGTCCCACCTAACCCCTTGCCTCCCGCAGCGTGGCCACGAGCAACGGTCACCCACTGTGTCAAGTTGGCGAGTCAAGCACGAGGAGATTCAAATGCGACAACTTTCAGCGAACGGTTTGGGCAAGTCCATGACTGCAAGGCCGGTCATGGCAATGCTGCGAATGCGAACCGGCGCCGCGATTGCGGCGTTGAGCCTGTTGACCACCGGTGCACTGGTCGCCGGTTGCGGCGGTGGCGGCGGTAGCGACAGCGGCGGTGCGGGTGTTTCACCCCAGGTCGTCAGCGGGGTTGCGGCTACCGGCGCGCCTCTGGTCGGCCAGGTAACTCTCCGGGATTCCTCCGCCGCGCGCAGGGACAGGGCGACCGTAATTGCAGATGACGGATCGTTCGCCATCGACGTGTCAGACCTGAAAGGTCCTTTCATATTGAAGGCGAGCGGGACCGCAGACGGCGCAAACCGCACCATGTACTCGTTCGCGGACAAACCCGGCACAGCCAACATCAATCCGCTCTCGACCGTGATCGTGGCCAACGCCGCCGGCGTGGATGACCCAGCCACGATATTCGACAAGCCCGATGCGGCCCAACTGGACAGGATCAAATCCGGGATGCCGGATTCCGTCTCCACGTTCAAGTCGAAGCTCAGGTTGTTACTCGATGACTTCGGCGTTGCCAATGCCGATCCGGTAAAGGATGCCTTCGCGGCCGACCATACCGGCCTCGACGGCATGTTCGACAACGTGAAGATCGTCCTTGCCGGCGGCACTGTCACCATCACCAACGCGACCACGGGGGCCGTCATATTCACCGCCCAGGTGCGCGACGTCGCCAGAGGGCATTTTTCCGACAACGACGATGACCGACCCAAACCCGGCATTCGCCCCGCAGCCCCGACTGCGCTCAAAGCCGTCGGTGGCGATGCACAGGTGACCGTTAGCTGGGACCCGGTCGCCAATGCGACGTCGTACGACCTGTACTACTCGACCAAAGCCAAGGTTGCGGAAAAAGACGACGACGACGACGTCGACGCGAAGCGGGTGAAGAACGTCACCAGCCCGTTTGTGCTGAAAGGTCTCGCCGCATCGACCAGCTATTCCTTCATCCTCAGGGCGATCAACAACGGCCGCAGAGGCCCCGCTTCGACCGAAGTCTCGGCAAGCACCAGCGGCACCACGCCGGTTGCGACCATTCCTGTGGCGCCGATCGGCGTGAGCGCTACCGGCGGCACCAAACAGGCGACCATCGCCTGGCCTGCGGTCAGCGGCGCGACCGCGTACAACCTGTACTGGTCCACCACGACCGGCGTGACGACCACGACGGGCACCAAAATCAGCGGCGTGAGCAGTCCTGCCGTTCAAACCGGTCTGACCGACAGCACCGCCTACTACTACATCCTGACCGCTGTGAACAGCGCCGGCGAGAGCACTGCCTCGGTACAGGTTGCGGCAACCACGCTGCCCGCCAATTCTCCGCCGCCTGCCATCCCCGCAGCACCGACCGGCATCACCGGCACGGGCGGCGCCAACCAGGTGACGCTGGCCTGGGCCGCAGTCACCGGAGCGACCTCGTACAATGTGTATTGGTCGACCACGTCCGGAGTCACCAGCAGCAGCGGAACGCGCATCGCCGGAGTCAGCAGCCCATTCGTTCAGACCGGCCTCGCCGCCAGCACCGCGTACTTCTATGTCGTCACCGCGGTGAACAGCGCCGGCGAGAGCGGCCCTTCCATTCAGGCAAGCACGACAACGAGCGCCCCGTCTGCGACCGTACCTGCCGCGCCTGCCGGCGTCACCGCCACGGGCGGCGCGAAACAGGTGAGCGTCGCCTGGAGCGCGGTCTCCGGTGCGACTTCGTACAACCTCTATTGGTCGGCCACGAGCGGCGTCACAACCGCAACGGGTACGAAAGTCACCGGCGCAAGCAGCCCCTCGGTCACGGCCGCACTCGCTGACAACACCGCGTACTTCTTCATCGTCACGGCGGTGAACGGCACAGGCGAGAGCGCCGCTTCGGCACAGGTCACCGCGACCACCAGCGTTGCGGCGATCGACGGCGCGGCGCTCTATGCGGTCCAATGCGCCGGCTGCCACCGGCCGTTGGCGACGTCAAGCAAACGCGGAAGTACCGCATCGCAGACAGCAAGCGCGATTGCAAACGACAGCGGCGGCATGGGCAGCATTTCGCTCACGCCGGCGCAGATAGCAGCCATCGCCGCAGCCCTGCTGTAGGGGCGGGCAGACGGCCATTGGCAATGCGAAGGACTCCGTACGGAGTCCTTCTCTTGAGGAGACCCAACATGGAAACCCCGAATTACAGAATGACGCATCCGCTGGTACTGGGCGCCGCTGCGTCGGTGATGGTGGCAAGCCTGGTGGGCGCTGCCGCGATCGGCGGACTGCTGCCGAACGCGCGCTCCGACAAGACCGAGGCACCTGCGCCCAAGAGCGCGCCCGTTGCCGACAGTACGCGGCAGGACGCGCCCCGGCTGGCGGCACACGAGGCCGGCTGCGCGTCCTGCGGCACGGTCGAGTCGATACACGCAGTCGAACTCAAGGGCAACGCCTTAGAGAGGAAGGTCAGTAAGCGCTACAGCTACCGCATAAAGGTGCGCATGGACGACGGCACGTTCCGGGCGGTCTCCCAGATCGACGCGCCGGCGCTCGAGGCGGGCGAGCGCGTGCGCGTGCGCGACGGCGCCGTAATCGCGCTTTCCTGAACCGATCGAGTCCGGCGCATGGGGAACTCAGCATGCAATTCCGCGAAAGCCGTTGTCTCGAGCCGCTTACCTGGCTGCGGCTGTTGCCGCGCATCCGGCATCGTCCCGTTTGCATTCGCACTTTTCATGCCAGCGGCCATCTCCGAAACGTCCCGCAACGACAAGACCTATTTTGAATGGAGCAAAAGAAATGGACTGGAAGACGGAATATGCGACGGGCATACACCACATCGATCAGCAGCACGTCCAGATCATCGAGTTCATCACGCTGTTCGAAAAGATAGCCGAAGACCAGGCGAGGTGGCATGAGGCGCGTCCGCTGGTTCTGCGCACGCAGGCGTTTATGGCATTCCATTTCTCGGCCGAGGAGTCGCTGATGCGAGCGCTCCCCTATCGGCTGCGCGACGCCCATCTGGCGGAACACCGGCGTGATCTGCAGCACATTGCGCACATCGAATCGGGCATGCTGCACGGAAGAATCCGCAACAGCCTTGCGCCGCAGATGCGCCATTGCCTGTTCAGGCACATCGCCACGGCGGATCGGCACTTTGCGCGCTACGCACTGGGACACTTCGCCCAGAGCCCGCTCGCCGCTGCCGGGAACGGCTCAGGTGGATCGGCTATGCGCGGTGGGCAGTGCGCGCCCTGACCGCAATCCGATCGAGCCGGGAAACGCTCTGCAACCGCTGCACCCGGGACGATCGGTGCCGCAGGAAACGCAGATTGCTTCGGTGCATTAAGGCCGCGAGGCCGCGTTGTTCCAATAGAACCCCAAAGGAGTCGATATGCTCGAAGGCTTTCGCAGACGAGATGTTTCACGCCCGCAAAATTCACCCGCGGAAAGTGCCTATTCGAAACTGAACCAGGCGCTGGCAGCAGCCGCGCCTGCCGAAGCCGAAACGCCGAGGGCCGAATTGCCGAAAGCCGAGGCAAGCAAAGCATGGGAGCCGGCGATGCCCGGTGACAAAGTCGTGTGCAAACTGACCGTAGGGCCAGATATCAAGCTCAAGGGCGCCGAAA
>CAYNVY010000199.1:0-8108 GCA_964400745.1 uncultured Enterobacteriaceae bacterium
TCAGCACGCCGTGGCCGAAGGTGATGCTGGAAATATCGACCGAAAACACGCTCTCCTTGCCATCGGTCTGTACGTAGTAGTTGTGGCAGCAGCTCATATTGTTTTCTCCAAGTGACTAGGTTTGGAATCCCGGCAAAAAGATCAGCGCAAATCGGCAGCCGGAAGCGGCGTCCGGCCGCACTCCGTCAGTCGATCGGCAAGGATGGTCCCGGCGGCGCCTGAGCCGACGATGACAGAGTCGAATTCAACCGCGGTGCCGATACCCTCGGAATGGGCCATAGCATTTCCTTCGCAGCACTGGATTCGATCCGATCAATGACCCGCAGCGACGGTATCGATCGCGCCGCGCTCCAGGGTCAGGGTCTGGTTGGGAATGCCCATGAGCAGACTGGCGTTGGACTCGGTGATCACCACGCACAGATCGGGGCGGACCGAGCGCAGACGCAGCAAGGCCTCGCCGTATTGCCGCGCAAGAGCCGGGGCCAGTCCCTGAAATGGCTCATCGAGCAGAACCAGGCGCGTGCCTATCATCAGCGCGCGCCCCAGCGCCACCATCTTGCCCTGGCCGCCCGAGAGTGCCGCACCCGAGCGGCCCAGCATGTCTTTCAATTGCGGCACTACCTCGAGCACCGATGCCAGGCGGTCGTCGATCTCGGCTGTATCAAAGTTCTGCACCTCGCACGGCAGGCGCAGGTTTTCTTCCACCGTGAGCGTGGGAAAAATGACGCGGTCCTCTGGGGCGTAGCCGATCCCCAACTCCGCGCGGTGATAGGCCGGCCGGTGCAGCAGATCCTCGTCGTCGAACAGGATGCGCCCCTGCTTGGGTTTCAACAGGCCCATGATGGTGCGAAGCAGCGTGGTCTTGCCGACACCGTTGCGCCCGACCACGGCAATCGTGCTGGCGACATGGGCGGTGGCGCTCACCCCGCGCAGCACCCGCGCTCCGGCCAGATCGACGCTGATGTTATCCAGTTTCAGCATGTTCTTTTCATCAGGCTGTTCCGAGAATCTCGCGGCGCACCACTTCGCTCTCCAAAACCTCGCCCGGCAAGCCGTCGGCTACGATCTTGCCATCTGTCCAGGCCACTACGCGCGTCGCATAGCGGCTGACGATGTCGACGTCATGCTCGACAAACCAGCTGGTTACCTTGCGCTCGTCGAGCGCGCGCATCAGCGTGGTCATCAAGCCGTGCTTGTCTTCGGAAGCCACGCCGCTGGTGGGCTCGTCCATGATCAGCAGCTTCGGATTGAGCATCAGCGCCATCGCCACGTCGAGCAGCTTGCGTTCTCCCTCCGGCAGGGAAGAACTGGGCTCATCGGCACGTTCGCGCAGGCCCACCAGTTCCAGGGTGTGCTCGATTTCGCGGCTGTCCACGGATTGGCCCAGCGCGGCAAGAAACGACAGGCGGCGGCTGCGCGCGGCTGCAGAGATCTGCAGGCACTGGCGCACGCTGTGCTCGAGAAACAGCTGCGGCAACTGAAACGAGCGCGCCATGCCCAGGCGCACGATGTGGCGCGGTCCCAGGCGGGTTATATCGCGCCCCTCGAAATACACCTTGCCGCGCGTCGGCTTAAGAAAGCCGGTGCAGATGTTGATGAACGTGGTTTTGCCCGAGCCGTTCTGGCCGATCACGGCGAGGCGTTCGCCCTCCTGTAGTTCGAAGTCGATGCCGTCGGCGGCGATCACGCCGCCAAACGCGAGGTACAGTCCCTTCGTGCGAACCAGCGCGTCCATCAGCGCTCCCCGTCCGATTTGCGTCCCGCCGGCTTCTTTAGCAGCAGGCCGACGATGCCCTCCGGTGCCACCAAGATGACGATTATCAGCGTGGCCCCCAGGAGCAGCTGCCAGATGCCGGTCATGTAGGCGGCGGCAAACAGCTTCACCAGTTCGAACACTGCCGCGCCGAGAAAGGCGCCGATCGCGTGGCTGGAACCGCCCAGTATGGTGATAAAGACGAATTCCCCCGAGCGCAGCCAGGAGCCGATGTCCGGCGTCACCAGGCCCTGCACCAGCGCAAACATTGCGCCGGACACCCCGACTATCCCGGCCGAGAACACGTAGCCGTTCCACAGTATCTTGCGCGCCGACAGCCCCAGATATTCGAGCCGCGTTTCGTTGGTCTTGATGCCGGCGAGCGCTTCGCCGCTGGCGGATTTGAAGTAACGCTGCACCAGCACGCCCAGAATCACCGCGACGCCTATGGTCCCGATCAGCAGCGCCGTTTCGAATCCGTCGCGTTCGAATACCACGCCGAGCATATTGGGACGGCTGATGCGCAGGCCATCGGTACCGCCGGTGACATCGTAGACCTTGCCGATCACGGAATAGAGCACCATGCAGAAAGCCAGATTGAGCATACCGAAGAAGATGCCGCGGTAGCGCACGACGAACACCCCGATCACGGCCCCCGCGATGAGGCTCGTGCCCACGCCGGCCAGGATCAGGATCACGCCATCGAGTTGCGGCCAGGCGCGCGCGAGAAATGCCACGGTGTAGCCGGCGACGCAGGCATACATGGCGTGACCAAAGGAGACCTGCCCGGCACGCACCATGGCGGAGACGCCGAGCGCGGCGATGCCGTAGCACAGTCCGACGATGAGGGGGGTCTTGCTCCAGGGAAAGGCGAGTCCGAGCACCAGGCACAGCAGGCTGCCGGCGATGGTCCACAGGCGCAAGTCGAGCAGGCGCGACATCAGATGCGCCTCGCCTGCGCGACGGTGAACAGACCGTTGGGCCGGACCAGCAGCACGGCAACCATGATCAGATAAGGCACGGCGACTTCCATTTCCGGCGCGGTATAGACGGCGATCGAACGGGCGAGGCCGATCATCAGCGCTGTGATCAACGCACCGGTGATTTGCCCCAGACCCGCCGTGGCGACGACGGAGAACGAGAGCACGATCATGTCGGTGCCCACCCCCGGCACGAGCGAGGTGGTAGGCGCGGCGATGGCGCCGCCCAGTGCGCCAAAGAACGCCCCGGTGACGAAGGTAATGAGCCCGATGCGCCTGGTGTTGATGCCGAGCGCAGTGGCGACTTCGCGGTGGTGCGCGACGGCAACGACCTGTTTGCCCAGGCGCGTGCGCCGCAGGGAGAACAGCAGGCCAAGGTAACAGACGATGGCCACCGCCGGGATCAGTAGAAGTTGATAGCGGGTATAGGTGACGCCGAACATGCTGATGTTGCCCAGTCGCGCCACTACCTCGCTCGATGAGTAGGGCGTCGCGCCCCAGATCAGGCGCTGCAGATCCTCGAACATGAGGAAAGCGGCGAAGGTGACCAGGAGTTGCAGCACCGGGTCCTTGTCCTGCACCCGGCGCAGCAGGCCGATTTCGACAATACCGCCCAGAACCACGCCCACCGCCAGTGCGGCCACAACCAGGGAAAGCAGCAGCACCCACGTCGGTGCCTGCTTCTCCAGCGCCCAGATCACCAGCGAGGCGGCCGTGTATCCGCCGAAAGCGTAAAGGCTGCCGTGCGCGACGTTGATAATCCCCTGCACGCCGAAGATCAGAGTCAGGCCCAATGACACCAGGAACAGAAGCCCGGCGTACGAAAAACCGTCCAAAGTCGCCAACAACAACAGGTCTACGCTCATGTTCGAAGGTTCCGCGATTCAGTGAGAGACGCGCGCGGCAGCCACCGTGTTTCGCGCTTCGCCGACACCCTGCGGGTCGAAACAAGCGCGGCTACTGCGCGGCAGCGGCACGACCCGGGCGACCGCCTCCTGTCGGAATGGTGCCCGGATTCCCCGCAACTACCTGGCGAAGACCTTGATGCGGTCGCTCGTGAGCAAGGCCGGTTTCAGCGTCTTCACCCACTCGGGCGATTTCTGCCCGACCGGCGTTGTCACCAAATCTGCCGGGATGATCATCATGTTTTCCATCACCTGGAAAGCGTAGCCCGCTCGGGTTTTCGTCATGCCGAGCAATTGGTCTTCCAGCCCCTGTCCATCCTCGCGAATGCGCACGGTGCGGGTCAGGCCCCGGAATTCCAGGCCATGCATTGCTTCGGCAACTTGCTCGGTGCTCGGCCACTGCCCCTTGTTCGCCTTAATCGCCTTGTTGTAGCCGTCGACCACGGCCTGCAAGGCCTGCGCCATGTGATAGACCGGATAAATCGGATAGGCGTTGGTTCTCGCGCGGAACTTCTCCACGAATGCTTTGTGCTTCGGCTCGTCCTTGAACTCCGGATGCAGGAAGTAATGGTCGCCGCGGCCGCCCACAATGACGCCTTCGGGCAGCGCCGAACCCAGGCGCTCGAGCGAACTCTCGGCGAGCGGCAGGACGAACTGCGACGACTTCATCAGACCGCGTTGTGCCGCTTGGCGCACGAAAGTATCCAGATCGCCGCCCCAGGACGTGGACAGAATCACGTCCGGTTTGAGCGCTTGCAGGCGGCTGATCTCGGTCGAATAGTCGGGCGCGCCGAATTTGGGAAACAGCTCCGCGACGATCTTGACGCCCGGCTTCAGAGCCTGAAGCGTATTGCGGAAAATTTCCCAGGAATCACGGCCCCAGGCATAGTCCTGGTTGACTACGGCGATGGTCGTGAAATCGGGCTTGGTCCTCAACAGATAGACCACGGTCGCCACCATTTCGGTCACCGCGTTGGCCTGCGTGCGCACGTTGTACTTGAAGCGGCGATCCTCGAGCAGCTTTTCCGTTCCGCAATCCCACATCACGTTGAGCACTTTCAGGTCTTCGGCTACCGGGACCACGATGTTGCAACTGCCGCTGGAGATCGACCCGAGCATGACTTTCACGCCCTGCTCCTGCGCCACGCGGCGATATTCGCTCAGCATTTTGTCGCCGCCCAGGCCTTCGTCGATGTATGTCGGCACCAATTTGACGCCGTTCAGGCCGCCTGCCGCGTTGAATTCCTCGATCCAGAGGTCGGCCGCCGCCTTCGCAGGCACGCCGAACACGGAAGCCGGGCCGGACAGGAAAGTCGATATCCCGAGTTTGAGTTCAGCCGGCTTCGCGGTTTGCGCGACGGCGGAAGCTGCGACCAGCAACAAAATGCCGCCCACCAATGCGCGAATACGCATAGTCCAACCCTTGCAGTAAAAGTCCTTCATGTGCCTCTCCTCCCCATTGAAATGAATATCCCTCGTTCGGAACCTAAAATAAGTTAGCAGCAGCGCCCACCGTCCACTTCGAGGCAGATCCCGTTGACGAAAGCGGCTTCCTCCGAGGCGAGGAACAAGGCCGCATTGGCGATATCCTGCACCGTCGACAGGCGCCCCATCGGCACCGTCGCGCGGAACTTGGCGTGGACCTCGGGGGTATTCTGGCCGCCCGCGAATTCGACCGACAGCGCCGTATCGGGGCAGAACACCGGGTTGATGCAATTGACGCGAACCTGATCCGGGCCGAATTCGGCTGCCATCGATTTGCTCATGATGATCACTGCGCCCTTGCTGCTGTTATAGACCGTGAGGCCTGGCCGCGGCCGCACACCCGCGGTTGAGGCGATGTTGACGAAGCAGCCGCCGCCCTGCGCCCTGAATACCGGCAGGACATTGCGCGCCGACAGATAGATGCTCTTAACATTGGTGGCGTAGACATGGTCGAATTCGGCCTCGGTCACCTCCATGAAAGGCTTGTTGCGGTGGGTCCAGCCCGCATTGTTGACCACGATGTCGATGCGGCCGAAGTGCTGTCTGGTTGCCGCAACCAATGTGGCCCAGCCCGCATCGCTTGCCACGTCGGCCTGTACGAACTGCGCCGTTCCGCCCGCTTTGCGGATTGCACCGGCCACCTGCTCGCCGGGTTCGGCATTGATGTCGTCGACGATGACCTTCGCTCCTTCGGCCGCGTAAAGCATGGCGATGCATTTGCCGAATCCGGACGCGGCGCCGGTGACGATGGCTACTTTGTTCTTCAAGCGCATTTGCTGCTCCCTTGGATTTTGCCGAATGATTCGCCATCTTACTCCATTCGCGCAAATTTCTGAATACCCATTCAGTTTGACGAGACTCGGTCACTTCAACAGCACACGCTTTGCCTCGCTTTCTTCGCGCTGCTGCCGAGACTAGGCAAAGCGGCGCGGCGATCCAAATAGATGGCGGGCGGATCGTTGGTTTGTACCAGGGCGGGACGTGCGGCGCGCGCAGCCGCCGAAAGCGATCCAGTTGACAAAGTGTAGAATTGTTCCCAACGCAACAATTCATGGCTTCATCTTCAAGGGGAGATATCAGCATGCGCAAGTACCTGCACATCAATCTGGACGACGGATCAGTCAGGACCGATGAATTGCAGGGTGAGGCGATCGTTCGCGCTGGCCGGCATTTCATCGCGAGAACCCTGCTCGAACTCGGGGCGGCTGGGGTTGATCCGCTGTCGCCCAAGAATCCGCTCATCTTTTCTGCCGGTCCGTTCGCGGGCACCAACTTCTCCAACGCCAACCGCTTGAGCGTCGGCTGCAAGAGTCCGCTCACCGGCGGCATTAAGGAAGCCAATTCTGGCGGCACGTTCGCCTTTGCCCTGGGCCAGTTGGAAATTGCAGGATTCACGCTCTATGGCGCGAGCAAGGAATGGGTCGTCATCCGCCTCACCAAGGACGGTGCCATCAATTACGAAAACGCCGCCCCCTACATGGGAAAGAGCACCAGCGAGGCTGCGGCGCTGCTGTTCGAGAAATACGGAAAGAAGATCAGTTTTGCGCTATGCGGTCCGGTGGGCGAGTACCTGGGCCTGACGGCGGGCATCTCCATCACCGACACCGACGGGCGGCCCTCGCGCCTGGCCGCGCGCGGCGGCGTGGGCGCGGTCATGGGCAGCAAGAAGGTCAAGGCCGTCGTCGTCGACTTGAACAAGATGCCGACCTTCCATGACCGGAAGAAGCTTATCGGCGCGATCCGCGAGTACGGCGCGAGGATCACCAAAGACCCGGGCATCGACAACTACCGGCGCCTGGGCACGGCGATGGTGGCCGATATCACCAATCGCATCGGCGGACTGCCGGTGCGCAATTTCAGCGCCGGGCGCATGGTCGAAGCAGCCGAAGGTCCGTTCCGACTGGGCGGCGACTACATTCGCGAACTGAACATGAGCCGCGGCGGCAATCCGTCGCATGCCTGCATGCCGGGCTGCCAGATAGAGTGCAGCAACGTCTACGTCGACAAGGACGGCAAGGAGATCGTCTCGCCGCTGGAGTACGAAACACTGGGGCTGATGGGCAGCAACTGCGGCCTCACCGACCCGGACGACGTGGCCCGCGTCAACGCCGTCGCCAACGATCTGGGCGTCGATTCCATCGAAACCGGGGCCATGCTTGCGGTGTTGATGGAGGCCGGCCTCGGCAAATTCGGCGATGTCGGATTCATGCTGCAAGTCCTGGAAGACATGCGCCTGGGCAACGAACGCGGCCGCGTATTCGCGCAAGGCGCGGCGCGCGCAGGCGCGCATTACAAGGTCGCGCGCGTTCCCGTGATCAAGAAGCAGAGTCTGGCCGCTTACGATCCGCGCGTGGTAGAAGGAACCGGCGTCACCATGATGACTACGGCGCAGGGCGCGGACCACACCGCGGGCGCGCTGTTGACGCTCGACACCAAAAATATGAGCACTGCCGAAGTGGTGGCGGCGAGCCTGGAAATCCAGATTTCGTGGGCCGCGGTCGATTCGCTCGGCCTGTGCATATTCGGGCGCGCGGTGACCGCGAACAGCACCGATCTCCTGGCGGGCGCGCTCAACGACGCGCATGGCACCCATCTCGATGCGTCGTTCATGCGCACGCTGGGGTTGGAAGCGCTGAAAATGGAGTGGGCATTCAACCGGGCGGTGGGCTTTACCGAGAAAGACGACGAGCTGCCGGAGTTCTTCTACAGCGAGCCCCTTGCCCCGACTAACCGGACGGCGCGCCATCACGGCGCGGAAGTCAACCGCTGCCTGCGCGAACTGCTTGCCTGAGCCGAACCCTGGCAGCAGACCGCGGGCGACACCAGGCCCTTTCTACAGCCAGCCCGACTTGCGAAAGCGGTAGAACAGGTAGCTGTCTATCGTCACCATGATGCCGATGGCGAGCGGATAGCCGAATACCCAGGACAATTCCGGCATGTGCTTGAAGTTCATGCCGTAGATGCCGGCGATCATGGTGGGCACCG
>CAYNVY010000200.1:0-8107 GCA_964400745.1 uncultured Enterobacteriaceae bacterium
AGTCGATTTCGCCGGTTTCGATTTCGTGCAGGATGCCGTCGATCGAGAGTTCGTGGCCGTAGTACTGCTCTATGGCCCGGGAAATTTCGGTGTCGCCCGCGAGCCGCGCCTCGATCTCCAGCTCGCCGCGCAGGCGCGCGCGCAGCTGGTCCAGGGCGACGATGT
Organism: uncultured Enterobacteriaceae bacterium; assembly: GCA_964400745.1. GTDB lineage: Bacteria > Pseudomonadota > Gammaproteobacteria > Burkholderiales > SG8-39 > 2-12-FULL-64-23. The sequence continues at coordinate 166 of CAYNVY010000200.1, forward strand.
TGTTGGTGTCCGACAGCGCCACGATCAGCGTGCCGCGCTCGCGATCCAGCGCGATCGGGAATATGTGGTGGCGCAGCGCGAAATCGCGCGGCAGCATTTTCATCGCCGACGAGTCGATGATGATCTGGGACAGGTCTACGCTTTGCAGCCCGAGCTTTTCCGACAGCGCATCGCGCAGCGTGGCCTCGGAAACGAAACCGAGGTTGACCAGCAGCTTCCCCACCGGAAGCTTGGACTTCATCTGCTCCAGCAGCGCGATGCGCAACTGGTCCTCGGTCAGGATCCCCTGCGAGATCAGGATCTGTCCGATATGACGTTTGGCGGCTGCGGCGGTGGTCGCGGTGGTCATGGGTGCCGGGGAATTCACGCTCAGCGTTCGAGCTGCGCCACCCGCTTCGTTACCTGCGCCTTGTCGAAGGAAACCGGACGGTCTGCGGCAAGCGCCAACGCCCGCCGGTAATACTGCAGCGCCTGCTTGGTCTGGTGCAAGCGGTCCAGGCTGATGGCAAGATTGTAGGCAAAATCGGGGTGTTCCGGGTCGCTGGTGTAGGCCTGAAAATAAGCCTGCTGGGCCTCTGCCCAGCGCGCTTGCGCCGCGTATTGATTGCCCAGCGTGAAATGCAGGAAGCTCGCCCCGGGCTGCGCGGCGATCATGCCTTTCAGTCGAGATTCGGCCGCCGTAGGGTCGACCTGTCCGCGCAATCCGATCAACCCGGCCTGTGCGTGAGCGTCGCGCGGATCGAGTTCGAGCAGCCGCAGGTAATACGCCTCGGCCGCTTCATGCCGTTTCGCCTGCGTTTCGACCGCCGCCAATCCGAGCAGGGCGTCGCGGCTGTTCGGGCTGGCGCGCAGCACCTGCTGGTAGCCCTCGCGCGCCTTGGTCAGATCGCCGGTATTGAAGGACTGGTAGGCGCCTTCGAGTACGGGATCCGACTGCACGCGGGCGGGCGTAATCGTGATATCGCCATCGCGCGCGGCCGTCCGCCGCTGCGGCGCGGGGGCAGGGGCTGCGGCAACGCCGGCATCGGCCGCGGGCGCGCCCTGGCGGACAAAGGTCGGCTTGCGTTGCGGCGGCGGCATGACCGGCGGTACGGTCGCTGCCGCGCGCTGCGCGGGAGCACCCGCGGGAGCACCTCTTGGCGGGTGGGCCGACTGGGCCGGCTGGGTTCCGACCGGAGGGGCGACTGTGACTGCGGCCTGCGGGTCCGGAGCGGCGGGGGTCGCCGGGGGCGCTGGAACCATTGGAGCCGCAGCAGCGGGCGGCGGTGCGGCCTGCCCGGCCGCGGGCGCGCTGAACATGCTTCTCGGCTGCAGCTGATACCAGAAATAGCCGACCGTGCCCAGGGCGAACAGACCCAGGAGGCCCAGGGTGATGTAGAACGGTTTGCGCGGATTGACGTCGAGTTCCTTGGACTCGAACAACTGTTGCGCCTGCTTGCGTTCCGCCGCTTCCCCGGCTTGCGAAAACGCGGAATCGTCCGAGGGCGAGTAACTGGTTTCGGACGACGCGATGCGCAGCGACGATGCCTGCGCCGCCGCTTGTGCCGCAGGCTCGAATTGCGCCGCGGGAGGCGGATCTTCGAGCGCGAGTTCTAGGACCGGCTTGTCCTCGCGCCTGGGCTTTGGTTCGGCTTTCTGCGGGGCCAGGCCCAGATCGTCGCTGCTGATTTCCATCGGCTGCGAAATGTCCGGCAGCCGGTCTCGCGTAAACGGCGGCGTGTCCGTCGCCAGCGGCTGTTCCTTTGCCGCCTGCTTCGCCATTTCGGCTTTCTTCAATGCTTCGAGCAGCAGGCTCATTGCTGTGCGCTTTGTGGCTGTCCAGGCGGTGGCAAAGGTGGCGGTTTGCCGGGGTTGGGCGCGGCGGTAAACTTGTCGTCAGGCAAGAAAGTGCGGTAGCCGCGGTAGTCGCCTTCGATGCTCGCGTCGCGAATGATGACGGGGCGCATGAACACGACCAGCTCGGTCTTGGTGTTGGTGAGGTTCTTGTTTTCGAACAACCTCCCAAGGCCGGGTATGCGCGTAACCCCAGGCACGCTGTCCTGTAAATCGTTGACCCTATCCTGGATCAATCCGCCCATCACCGCTATTTGGCCGCTGTTTACCTTGATTAACGACTCCATTTCTCGCGTCTGTATGATCGGAATATTGCTGGTGATCTGGCCGCATGCGGTCCCAATTGCGGCGCCGACGCTCGCCGATCCGCATGGCGCGGCCAGCGTCGGATTGGGATCGGGAACGTTGCCGACGATGCGCGATATGCTGGGGCGCACATTGAGCAGTACGGCGTCCGCGTCGCTTATCTGCGGTGTCACGTTCATAATGAAACCCACAGCCACCACGTTGGGCGTGGTGGTGAACGTGGTGACCGGGGCGACGCCGGCAGAGCCTGCGGTGGTCGTAGCCTCAATTGTGAAGTAGACCTGATTGTCCACCACCTTCAGAATCGCAGTCTGGTTATTCAGCACCGTCAGCCTTGGACTGGATAACACGCGCACGTTGCCAAACGATTCGAGCAGGCGCACGGAGGCCAGTAGGTTACTGTAATTTGGCGCCGCGTAGCCGAGCACCATGAGGCTGCCGGTCGGCGACGCCGTCGTGGTGCCGGTAGCGGATTGATTGAATGTAAACCCGGTAGTGCATCTTCCAGTCGGGCAGGCTGCCGACCAGTCTATGCCTTGCTGATACTGATTGCTCAGCTGCACTTCTGCGATGGTGGCCTCGATCAGCACTTGGCGCTTCGCGCTGGAGAGGACCTGGTCTAGAAATTCCTGGATCTTTTCGTGCTGGCGCGAGGTAGCGCGTATCGTCAAGACCCCGGACTCGGGGTTCGATATGACTGAGGCAGCCTCGCGGAAAGTGGCGCCTTGCTGCGCCGGGGCTGCTGCGGCTTGCGGTGCGGCGGTGCCTGCGGCCGCTCCGCCCTGGGCGCTCGGCGTGAGTGGCTGGGCCGGAGCCGCAGGCGTGCTGGCCTGCCCCGGCGCGGGCAGAATCTTGTCTGTGTCACGCAGGATGGCGACAACGTTGTCCCGCAGTGTGTCCCAGAAATGGTTGGTGGCCTTGCTGGTTATCGACGTGATCGACTGGTTGCCGGCGCCGCCTGCGGCCCCTCCCCTGACGCTTGGCGGCGTTGCCACCTGGGTCGAAGTTCCGACCCTGCTGTCGGTGTCGCGCTGCATGTTGACGTAATCGATCTTGTAGATGCGCAGATAGGGTGTGTCGGGCATGACGGCCAGATTCGGGCCGTCCAGTTCGTAGCGCATGTCCACCTGCTTGGAGATACGCGAGAGTAGTTGCGGCAGGGTCTGGTCGATGGCGTTTAGCGTGACGCTGCCGAGGATGCCGGAATGGATATCGACGTTGAGCTTGGCGTCGCGCGCCAGCGCGAACAGCAACTCCTGCACTTTGACGTTGTTGACGACGACGCTATAGGTCTCCGGCTTCGCCGCAGGCTTGGGCTTGGGCAATATGGGCGTGGTCCGCACCGGGTCAGGAATGTCGCCGGCGGGTGCCGGCGGCGCAGCCTGGACGTGAGCGGTCGAGGGCTTCATCGGCTGCAAACTGCAGCCGGCGATGAGCAGACTGGCTGCAAACATCAGCCCTACTTTAAGATCCATATCGTTCGCCATTGATATCTATATAAATTTCCCGTTTAGATTATATAGCACAACGGTGCTAGCGCAACCGGGCCCGCAAACCGGGCCCGCAAATCGTCTTTCGAACAAGTACTGTGGTGGCGTGCTTCGATTGCCAAAATTGGTCGGCGCGGGCAAATCAGAAAGATAGAGCTTCTGATCGACGCTCGATGTCGCAAACGCACTAGGCGCGTCAGTTGACGACATTAAACTGAGCGCTTGAAACGGTCCCGCCAGGTGTTGTGACCTTCACTGTCAAGACACCGGTCTTGGTAACGTCTGCCGAGCACACGCCGGCGGCATCTACGCTTGTGTCATCTCTAACGAAGATCGTATAGTTTGCGGCGCCTACCGCCGGAGTTATATTGGTGCTGCCCTGAGTAAATGAGCTAATTCCGGAAATTGTCCCATCCGAGGTTGCGATGGTGACTGTTGTTCCTGCGGGCATTGGGTTTCCGACTAGGTCGACAATTCTCAAATCGACTTGCACCGATGTCCCAGAGCAGCCACCAACAAGGTTGATGTTGCCCGGAGGCGCAATTTTTGATATGACTGCTGTTGATCCGGAAAAGACAATTACGATATCGTTTCGCACGTGAATGGATTTGCTCAAACTGCATGTCCCGGCGGAACTGACGGCGCTATCGCACAACACGCCGTTAAACTTTCCGTCCGGCCCATCATACGACCCATTTTTGTTGAAATCGATAAACGTTTCGGTTGCGGCGTCAAATACGCCATTTCCGTTGTCATCGCGCCACGCCTCCGGCATGTCCATCGACTTGGCATTGATATCAATCATCTCATTTGGTGTTAGGTCTGCCACGCCATTGCCGTTCAGGTCGATAAAACTTTCTTCTCCAACGGCATAGGCCAGGACGGTCACTCTACCGTTTGTCGGGCGTGGCGCCTGGCTGGTCAGTGTGGAACTGCAAGAGCCCCCGAGGGTGCTGCACGTGCTGACAATAGAACCGCCTCCGGTGGTGAAGTTCACTACCGTGCCGTCCGGTACCGGGTTATTGAAATGGTCGGCCAACCGGGCAGTCAATACCGTTGAATTGCCGTCGATATCCCTGAATTCCGGATTCAGCGCGGTCGCACTCAACGAGAAACTGTCCTGATCTGCAATGCCCGTGCTGATGGTCAATCCGCTTGACTGCGTGGTCAGCGTAGTCGCGGGTACGGTGGAAGTGTCAACTGTAGAGGCCGTCACCCGCACCGGCGTGCTGACCGTGCCCGATTTGACGTTGATCACGACTAGGCCATTGGCGTCCGAAATAGCGCTGCCCACGCCTGCGACCGATGGCGTAAGTGCGATCCCGCCTACCGTTGTGCTCAAACCGAAGGTGACGGTTCTTCCGCTGAGCGCCTTGCCGCTCGCATCCAATACCCTAAAGCTCACCAGCGACGCTTCCGTTCCCCCGATTCCTTTCAGCGAAATGCTGCTCGGCAAAGCGGAAACAAACTGTATCGAACCTGTCGTTGGGGGGGTAACTGCCATACTGGTTGAAGCAGAGGTGACACCTGCTGCCGAGGCGGTAATTACGTCAGTCGAGGCGCAACCGTTATCCCGATAGGAACCAACCGCCGTTCCATTTACGGTGGCGACGCCTGTACTCAGCACTGCTTTGCCGGCAGTGGCGCAGATGGAAGAAAACGTGACGTTCTGCGGGGTGGTCACCGCCACGCCGCCGACTGCAACGTTGACGCTGATACTAGTGGTGCCAAATGCCGAGAGCGGGGCCGCGCCCACGCCGAGGACAGGAGCCGTTACGGTGACAGACGCGGTCCCTACGGCGAATCCTACGGAATCGGTTACGCTGACTGTTCCCACCTGTGCGCTTGCCTGTACGGTCGTGGCTCCGGCGGCAAGAATTGTCGCGGGACTCAAGGTGACTGTTGCCACACCGGATGCATTGGTCAGTGCGGTTGCGGATGGAGCAATGGTTGCTAGTGCCGCATCGGTACTGAAAGTCACGACGGTATTCGGCACCACTGCGCCCGCAGCGTTTTTCAAGGTCGCCTTAAGCGTCGCGGGAGCGCCATTGGAAACGGTGCTTACCGCTGCGCCGGCAGAGTTGGTAAGGGTGAGCGTGAAATTCGGTGCCGCTGTAGTCACTGGGGTGATTGTGACGGCCGGCGTCGCGGCTGTACCAGTCGTCGTGGTGGTGCTGGTGCTCTTCGGAGCGTCTGGTCCGGAACCGCATCCCGCCAGAATAGTCAAAGTTGCCGCCAAGAACAGCGATACCGAAAGGCCGGAGATTTCTCTCTTCAGGAAATTCCCGGCGAGAAGGAATAAATTGTGCACGCAAGCGCTCCGGTTATGTGCCGCAGATGGAATGCGGCGACGACTACAACAGTACAATGATTTTGTCATAAACACGATAGGTTATGCCGACAATTTGTTGTTCAATAGACTGATTCTCAGGCAAGCCCCGGTTGAGTTATCGGACCACTCATTGCATATGGCGGGCCTGAGGGAACCAAGGGCAAGCTCTGCTGCGAATTCGCTCCTGGTCCAGATTCAGCAAGCGACGCAGGCGTAGCTGGATCCGCGACTAGATTACTGCCGGTTCTGGCTGCGCATGCGTTCCACGCTGCGATAGAACAAACCGAACTGGCGGTAAGCCTGGGGCATGTCCTTGACGGCCTGATTGACTTCGACCAGGTCGGGATAGAGTCCGTACGCAAGGCGATAGTGTTGCTGGTCGTTGATCTTGACACCGTAGACATAGAAGTCGGACAGCTTCAGATCCCGTCCCGGCGCGCGTGCGAGCACGTCTTCCATGCGGTGGAGGTCTTTGACGTTCGCAGTGAGCAGTTGTACGGAATACTGATTACCCGGCGCGGACTTGAGCCATTCCTGCGTCGCGTTGAAACGTTGGCGCGTAAGTTTGCCCGAAGGCGGCGCCGGCGGCACGTAGTTCTTCGATCCCGGCTTTGCGCCTGCCGCCTGTTCCGCATCGGTGGAATTGGTCGCGGCGGCGGGAAGGCCGGCGGCGGACGCCGCTTTGGCCGTCGCGGCCGGGGTGAGCGGCTCCTGCCTGGCTGTCGTCGCGGGTGCGCTGGGCGCATTGGCCGCGGCCGGTGCTGCGACGGCTGCCTGCGCCTGGGGTGTCGCCGGGTTGGGCGCGTCTGCCGGTGCAAGCGGGGCGGACGTCATCGGTGCTGCGCCGTTCGCCTGTGCGCCGCCCTGCTGCGCCGGCGCCGGCGCCACGTTCACCGCGTTCGCCGCGTCTGTCGCGGGTGCGGCAAGGGGTGCGGCAAGGGGTGCGGCAAGGGGTGCGGGGGCCGTGGCAATCGGCGCGACGGGCGCTGCGGGGGCAGGCGGGGTCGGAACAGATTGAATCGGCGGCGCCAGCAGGTAGTGCAGGCCCAAGCCCAGCGCAAGGCCGGCGGCAATGCCGCCCGCAGCCAGGCCTATCCTGGCCTTGCTGAAAGACGGGCGATAGAACTCGGAGTCGCGGATGGCGCGATCTACGTGTTTCGCGGTAATGCCGTGCTCGTTGTGGGCGAAGGCGGCAAGCCGCGACTTTTCCGCCAATATGTTGACGCGCCGGGTCAGCCCCTCGGACGCCTTCACGATGCGGCGTACGGCCTTGGGGTCGAATACGTTCGGCCCGCGGTAGCCGGCTGCGCGCATGCGAAAGTCCAGATAGGCTTCGATATCGGAGCGCACCAGCGGTTCCAGGCGAAAGCTGTGGGTGATGCGTTCCTTCAGCTGGCGCATGTGAGGCATGGACAGATGCGCATCCAGTTCCGGCTGGCCGAAGAGCACGATCTGCAGCAGCTTCGAGTGGCTGGATTCGAGATTGGACAGCAGGCGCACCTGCTCCAGGGTTTCCTGCGGCATCGCGTGCGCTTCGTCGATCAACAGCACCACGCGCTGTCTTTCGCCGTACCGGGTCACCAGGTGCTCCTGCAGCCTGAGCAGCACCAGGGACAGGCGATCGCTCTGCGGCTTGAGATCGAGTTCTTCCGCGATGGCATAGATGATCTCGTCGCGCGACAGCGACGGATTCGTCAGCAGGATGGTCTGCACCTTGTCGGGCAGCCGCTCCATCAGCACCCGGCACAGCATGGTCTTGCCGCTGCCGACTTCCCCCGACACCTTGACGATGCCCTCGTCGTGCGTGATCGCGTAGAGCAGCGCCTCCAGCGTCGCGCCGCGGTTCGCGCCGCCGAAGAAAAAATCGGTATGCGGGGTGATGCGAAACGGCGGTTCGTTCAAACCGAAGTGATTGAGGTACATGTTCGCCGCCTATTTCTTTTCCGGGTTCTTGTCCTGCTGTTCCATGCGCGAGTACAGG
>CAYNVY010000201.1:0-8048 GCA_964400745.1 uncultured Enterobacteriaceae bacterium
CGCACGTCGATACCTTCGTCATCATCAGCGGCGATTCGGATTTTTCGCCGCTGGTCTCCAAGCTGCGCGAGAACAACAAGAGGGTGATCGGCGTCGGGGTGAAGAATTCCACCTCCGACCTCCTGATCGCCAATTGCGACGAATTCATCTATTACGACGACCTGGCGCGCGAGAAGGCGAAGAAGCAGTCGCGCAAGAAGCCGGCGCCGAAGGCCGCAAGCGGCGGCGCCGCCAAGTCCGCGCCGCAGGAAGAGAACGACAAGAAGCAGGAGGCGCTGGACATCGTCATGGAAACCGTGGAGGCGCTGATCGCGGAGCGCGGCGAGGAGGAGAAGATCTGGGGTTCCATGGTCAAGCAGGCGCTGAAGCGGCGCAATCCGGGCTTCAACGAGGCCTTCTACGGCTTTCGCTCCTTCGGCAAGCTGCTCGACGAGGCCGAGGCGAGAAAGCTGGTCAGGCTGGAACACGACGAAAAGTCCGGCGGCGTCACCATACGCAGCGTCAGTTCGGACGACTGAAGCGGCGCGGGTCCCGGCCGGTCTCCGCCGCGATTCGGCGCCCCTGCTTGATATTGGTCAAACCCCGGCTCGATCCGCGACCTAAGATAGAAGCGCCTAACAGACAGAAAGGACTCAAAAATGTACAAGCACATTCTCGTTCCGACAGACGGCTCCAAACTTTCGGTCAAGACTGTCAAACAGGCGGTGAAATTCGCCAAATCGGTAGGCGCGAAGATCACCGGTTTCTACGCCACGCCCGAATTCGGTTCAACCTACTATGGGGACGGCTACATCTTGCGCGCCCCCTCCGCCAACGACTATGCCGAAGCCTCGGAAAAGCAGGCGCGCAAATGGCTGTCGACGATCGAAGTCGAAGCCGAGGTGGAGAAGGTGCCGTGCGAAGTGCTGCATGTCGTCAGCGACAGTCCGTACGAAGCCATCATCGAAGCCGCGAGAAAGAAGAAGTGCGACCTGATCTTCATGGCCTCCCACGGCCGGCGCGGGCTGTCCGGACTGGTGCTCGGCAGCGAGACACACAAGGTGCTGATTCACAGCAAGATTCCGGTGCTGGTCTGCCGCTGAGAAATTCAGCAGGCCAGAGCGCTCCGAAGCGCGCGTAAGCTATTTCCCGCTGAAATTCGGCTTGCGCTTTTCCATGAACGCCTTGCGGCCTTCACGGTAATCTTCGCTGTTGAAGCAGGTTTCTATCATGCGCGCGGCCTCGTCCAGGTCGCGTGCGGCTGAATCCAGGCCCGTCTGGCGAATCGCAAATTTGGCCGCTGCGATCGTCAGCGGCGCATTTTCCGCCACCAGTTCGCAGTAGGCATCGACCTCCCGGTCCAGATCGGCGACCGGCACCACCCGGTTGACAAAGCCCATTCCCAGCGCATCCGCGGCGCCGAACTTGCGCGCCGAGAAAAAAATGTCCGCCGTATTCGCCTGCCCCAGAAGCTGAACGAAACGCGTGATGCCGGTGAAGTTATAGCCCAGTCCGAGACGGGCCGCCGGCATGCGGAACACGGCGTCCTCGGCGGCGATGCGCACGTCGCAGGCCGCGGCCAGGCCCAGTCCCCCGCCCATGCAGATGCCGCGGATCTTGGCCACCACGGGCTTGCTGCAGCGCACCGGCGCTTCATAGGCGTCGACTACGGCCTGGTTGTAGACGGCCTGCGCTTCGGCGCTGCCGCGCGCCTTCTCGAATTGCGAAATATCCGCGCCGGAAATGAATGCCTTGTCGCCGTCGCCGGTGATCACGATCAGGCGCACCTCGGGGTCCGCGTCGAACGCCGCTATGGCCTGCGGCAGAGCCGTCCACATGTCGTGCGAGACCGCATTGAACTTCGTCGGGTTGGAAAATATCACCCAGCCTACGGATTTTTCCTTGCGCGTAATCAGTTCAGCCACATTGACTCCTTCTCAAATTGCCTTGGATTGACGTAGCGCGGCGATCTCGCCCGCGCCGTAACCCGCCTCGGCCAGCACTTCTTCCGTATGCTGTCCGATATCGGGCGTTGCGCTCACCATCGTCGCCGGCGTGCGCGACAAGCCCACGGCCTGGTTGACGACGCGGATTTCGCCCAGCACGGGATGCTTGACCGCCGCTGCGGCCCGCAGGTGCTGCACCTGCGGGTCGGCGAACACCTGATCCATGCTGTAGATCGGCCCGCAAGGCACGCCCGCCGCGTTGAGAATGGAGATCCACTCCTCGCTTGTTTTCGCCTTCAAGGCCGCGTTCAACTCGATATTGAGCGCTTTGCGGTTCTTTGCCCGATTGGCGCCGCCCTCGAATTCCGCGCGCGCAAGCAGGTCGGGACGTCCGACGGCCGGGCACAGGCGCTTCCACATGCCCTCTCCCGAGGCACCGATATTGATATGGCCGTCGGAGGTGGTGTAGGCCGAGGTGGGCATGCTGGTCGGATGGTCGTTGCCGACCTGCGGCGGCACCTCCCCCGCCATCAGATAGCGCGCCGCCTGGAAATCAAGCAGCGCGATGCCCGACATCAGGAGTGAAGACTGCACCCATTGACCCTGCCCGGAAGTCTCGCGTTCCAACAGCGCAGTCAGGATGCCGAGCGCTGCGTACAAGCCCGCGCTGACATCGGCGATCGCGGCGCCGGTGCGCATCGGTCCCTGGCCCGGAAAACCGGTCACCGACATCAGGCCGCTCATGCCCTGCGCGATCTGGTCGAAACCGGGCCGCTCGAGATAGGGGCCGTCCTGGCCGAAACCCGAAATGCTGGCGAGGATGACGCGCGGGTTGATCCCCTTGAGGGATTCGTAGTCCAGGCCTAGGCGATATTTCACATCGGGACGGTAATTTTCGACCACCACATCCGCGTTCTTGACCAGGCGCGCGAAAACTTCGCGGCCTTCGGGCAGTTTGAGGTTCAGGGTCATGCTGCGCTTGTTGCGGTGCAGATTCTGAAAATCCGGGCCCTCGCGCGGACCGCCCATGCCTTCGTTCGCATCCACCCCAGGAGGCGATTCGATCTTGATCACATCAGCGCCGAAGTCGGCGAGTTGTTTGACGCAAGTCGGGCCGGCGCGCACGCGCGAGAGGTCCAGTACGCGAAAGCGCGAGAGCGCGGTCGAAGCGGGAATATGTGCCATGGGGGAACCGTCGTTGAGTTGGCCGGGGGAATCCGTGTCCGGGATTATCGCGTCCGCGCCAGCGCACGGCAAGCGATTCGCTTCGATCTATGCAAGTGTCAGGCGATCCACTCGCTGACGGGCGCCCTCGCCTCCTGCAGCGGCTGGCACAACACGTCCACCAGCACCGGTTCGTTCGCTTCCACCGCCAGCTTCAGCGTCTCGCGCAATTTGGCCGGATCCTCCACCCGATAGCTCTTGACGCCGAAGGCGCTCGCCACCGCGGCGTGGTCGGTGCGCGAAAAATCGACCGAGAAATAGCGTTCGCCGAAACCCGATTTCTGTCCGGCCTTGATCCAGCCGTAGGTCGAGTTGGAGATGACCACCATCGCAAGCGGTATCTTCAGACGGCAGATCGTCTCCAGTTCGCCCACGGTGAAGCCGAAACTGCCGTCTCCCATGACCGACACGACCTTTGCGCCCGGGCGGCCGAAATACGCCCCGACCGCGGCCGCCATCGAGTAACCGAGTGCGCCGTGCGCGCGATTGCTGATGAAGTGCCGCCCGGTGAGCGCGTTTTCGTAATACGCTGAAAAATACGGACACGGCGTGCCCGGATCAGCGACCACCACCGCGTCGCTGGACAATACGCGGTTGAGTTCCGCCACCACGCGCTCCGGCCGGATCGGGCGCTCGTTCGACTCGGCCAGCAGGCGAAACGCGGAAAACTTGTCCTGCTTCGCCGCCGCCACGGCCTTGCGGCCCCAGTCGCCCGCCCGCGCGCCTGCCCCCTGCAGTTCATCGCGCAAGGCGGCAAGCGTGAGCTTGGCGTCGCCGGCAAGGCCCACCGCCGCAGGGTAGTTGGTGCCGATGACGGCGGGATCGATGTCGAGCTGAATCACCGTCACCTTGCCCGGCGCCGGATAGCGCCAGCGCTCGGTCGTGACCGAACCGGCGCGGCAGCTGACGAACACGACCAGATCGGCCGCCTGCACCACGGCGCGCGTCGGCAGCGTGCCGCCGTTGGACCCGACTACGCCCAGGGCCAGCGCATGCGCGTCGCCTATGCTGCCCTGACCGCTGATGGTGGTCGCGACCGGCGCGCCCAGCATCTCGGCGCAGGCCTGAAGTTCCGCTTCCGCGCCCGAGATCACGACGCCTCCGCCTACGATGAAAAGGGGCCGCTCGGCTGCGCAGAGCAATTTTGCGGCCGCGCCGACCGCCTCCCGGTCCGCGCAGTCGCGGCGCGAGGGATAGCGATTCAGTGCCGCGTCGCCCCACAGGTCGGAGTCGTCCACCGCCTGCTTTTGCACGTCGTACGGAAGGCCGATATGCACCGCACCGGGCCGGCCCGAGGTCATGTGCTTGAACGCGCTGCGCAGCACGCGCGGGATGTCGGCGCCGGCGTCGAGCACCGTATTCCATTTGGTCAGCGGTTTGAACAAGGCCTGCTGGTCGAGTTCGGTGAGCGCGTACCTGCCGCGCGCCGACACCGAAATGTCGGAAGTGAAGCACAGCACCGGAATCGAAGACTCGTTGGCTTCGACGATGCCGGGAAGGATATAGGTCGCCCCGCCGCCGCTGGGGCCCTCGCACACCCCGACACGGCCCGACACGCGCGCATAGCCGTCCGCCATGTAGGCGGCGGAGCGCTCGTCGCGCGTGAGGATGTGCTGCATCCCGTGATCGAGCCGGTACATGGCGTCGTAGAACGGCAGCGACGTATCGCCGCACAAGCCGAAAATATGTTTCACCCCATGCAACTGCAGCATGCGTACAAACGCTTCGCCGCCGGTAATTTGAGCCATGCGTCTACACCCTCTCCCTTGGTTTGATATGGTCTGATGGTCGGTCTATTCGAAACGAATCTTCGCGTCTTTTACGAATTTCGCCCACTTGTCGTACTCGCGGCGCACGAACTGCCCCAGTTCCTGCGGCGTGCTGCCCACCGGCTCGAAGCCGGCCGCGACGAGTTTGGCTTTCACCTCCGGATCCTGCAGCGTCAGTGCAAAGTCCTGATGCAGACGTTTGATCACCGCTTCCGGCGTCCCTGCCGGCGCGAAAATCCCTATCCATGAATAGGCCTCGAATCCGGGATAGCCGCTTTCGGCAACCGTGGGCACGTCCGGCAAATCGGCCATGCGCCTGGCGCCGCTCACCGCCAGCGGCTTCAGCTTGCCCGCCTGCATCTGACCCTTTTGCGCGGCATAGCTCAGGAAGCAGAACGCGACCTCGCCCGTCAGCATCGCCTGAATCGCGGGTCCGCCGCCCTTGTAGGGCACGTGCAGCACGTCCACGCCCGCCAGGCTCTTCAGGTTTTCCGCCAGCAGATGGTTCATGCTGCCCAGGCCGGTGGAGGCGTAGTTGAGCCTGCCCGGCTGGCTCTTGGCCAGCGCGACGAATTCCTTCAGATTGTTCGCCGCCAATCCGCCGTAGGCGCCCATCACCAGCGGGAAACGCACCAGCAGCGTCACCGGGACCAGATCCTTGAAGGTGTCGTACGGAATGTCCTTGTACACGATGGGATTGATCGCATGCGTGTCGAAGGAAAGAAACAGCGTGTACCCGTCAGGCGCGGATTTGGCGACATAATTGGTCGCGATCACGCCGGCAGCGCCGGAGCGATTGTCTACCAGCACCGGCTGGCCCAGGAGTGCGGAAAGTTTGGGCTGTATCGTGCGGGCCACAATGTCGGTGCTGCCACCCGGCGGAAACGGCAGCACCAGTGTGACTGACTTGCCCGGATAAGCGCCTTGCGCCATCGCCGGGAATGTAGAGAAACCGGCCCAAATGCCGAACAGGACTGCCAAATACCCGATCATCGATTTGCGCATGCCACCTCCTGAAATTGAAAGCGCCTATTCACTGCAAGATATCGTGCCCGCGGAGCAAGGGTTTTACCCCAGTCCGAGCACGGCTTTGATCCCGGTAAGCAGAACATCACGGTCAAACGGCTTGGTGATATATCCGTCGGCCCCGCCCGCCAGGCCGCGCATCACGTCCTCGCGCTGCGCCAGGCCGGTAAGCATGATCACAGGAATCGATTTGAGCTGCGGATGCGCCCGCATGCTCGCCAGAACGTCGAAGCCGTTGGTGTCGGGCAGATGGACGTCGAGCAGCGCCAGATCGGGCAAGGGCGCGCAGCGCCGCAGGGCTTCGAGTATCTCGCCGCGGTTCGACGCCAGCCTGGGCACGAACTTTTCCATGGTCAGCATCAGCTTGAGCGCCCGCTGCAACTCGGGGTCGTCTTCGACCACCAGCACGCAGTAGGTCGAACCATTTGCCGGCAGAATCCTGGTGGCCGACTTGCGCGCAATGCTCACGTAATAGCCGTCCAATTTCAACGCGGCGGTGCCGCTCTCGGCTTCGCCGCGCGCCTGCTCCGACACTTCGATGGCGCTGCGGTCCCCGGGTTGGCCGGAAAAGTAATAGCTGAAATCGATGTTCAGTTCCTGTTCCATGGTGGCCGGCTTGATGTATCCGCCTTGCGCCAGCGCTTGCGCCGCCTTGCGGACGATGTCGAGCGGCAGAGTGGGCGTTCGAGCGCCGATCTGGGCAATGCTCGACTTACCGTCCAACTGCACCATCAGCTCGAGTTCCACCCGCGACAGATCGGTCGATGCGCTCTTCAGCTCTTCGTCGCCCTTTTCGGTGACGGCAAAAACATCGATATCGCGAATCGCTATGCGTTCTTGCATGGTCATGGCTCCTTCTCCGACTAACAGTACCTCAGGCGCGCTGAGTTAGGGTAAAAATCAGGCCGCTACGGGTCAATCTTCCGTCACCCTGGCACGCCCGAGCTTCACTTCACCGCGCAGGGTCTTGCTGTCGAGGCGCTTTCTTTGAGAACTGCGCGTCGGCTTGGTCGGTCTGCGCTTTTTTGGCAGCACGGCAACGCTTTGCACCAGCTCCTGCAGGCGCTGCAATGCCTCCTCCTTGTTCAGTTCCTGGCTACGATGCTGCTGCGCCTTGATCACGACCACGCCTTCCTTGGTAATGCGCTGGTCGTTCAGCTTCAGCAGGCGCTGCTTGAGGGCATCGGAGAGAGAGGACGCATTGATGTCGAAGCGCAGGTGGATCGCACTCGAAACCTTGTTGACGTTCTGGCCTCCCGCGCCTTGGGCACGAATTGCGCTGATCTCGACCTCGCCCGCCGAAACGACTATTTTGTCGGAGATTCGCGGCATCGCTTCCACCTCGCTCAACGCCCGCTTGATAGGCCCATGCAGTCGCCCGAACTCGCGCTTTGCCCGCGCAGACAAGCGCTTGATCCGATATTCCGCCTTGGACGCCGCAGACCGGTCGGCACACTCCATGGCCGCAAGCAAGCGCTCGGGCGGATGCGAGCGCGTATAGCGCGCGCCCTTGCCGCTTGCATGCGCTGCGTAGCGCGCATCGACATCAACCGCGATCCCGGTGTAGATGCTGCCGTCCCGGCATTCGATGAGGTAGACGAACCACGGCATACTCGCCTGCGCAAGCTAGGCGCTCATTTCAGGCCGTTCTTGTAGCTCCCCTCGAGCAGTTTCGCCTGCGCTGCCGCCAGGCGTGCGATCGGCACGCGCGGACCGGAACAGGAGACATAGTTGATCGCGATGCTATGGCAGAAATGGATAGATGCCGGGTCGCCTCCGTGCTCGCCGCAGATGCCGACCTTCAGTTCGGGCCGTGTCTGGCGGCCGCTCTCCACCGCCATCTTCATCAACTGTCCCACGCCCTTTATGTCGAGCACCTCGAAGGGGTTGTCCTGCAGGATGCCGGTCTCGTTGTAGGCAGGCAGAAACTTGTTCTCCGCGTCCTCGCGGCTGAAGGAGAACGTCGCCTGGGTCAGGTCGTTGGTGCCGAACGAGAAAAACTCCGCGTCCTGTGCCATGCGGCCGGCGCGCAGGCAGCCTCGCACCACTTCCAGCATCGAGCCGAACTTGAATTTCACGTTGATTCCGTGCGTCAGTTCCACCC
>CAYNVY010000202.1:0-8045 GCA_964400745.1 uncultured Enterobacteriaceae bacterium
TCGTGGTGGATGACGCCATCGTGGTGGTGGAAAACGTCGAGCGCATCATGAGCGAGGAAGGCCTGCCGCCGCGCCAGGCGACGCGCAAGGCGATGGGCCAGATCTCGGGCGCCATCATCGGCATCACGGTGGCCTTGATTGCGGTGTTCGTGCCGCTCGCCTTCTTTTCGGGTTCGATCGGCAACATCTATCGGCAATTCTCCGTCGTCATGCTGGCCTCCATCAGCTTTTCGGCGTTCATGGCCCTGTCGCTCACGCCGGCCCTGTGCGCCACCCTGCTCAAACCGGTGGAGGCCGGACACCATCAAGCCAAGCGCGGCTTCTTCGGCTGGTTCAACCGCGGCTTCGCGCGCACCGCCAAGGGCTACGAAGGCTGGGTCGCGCGCATACTCAGGCGCGCCGGCCGCTTTCTCATCCTGTACCTCGCGATCATCGCAGCCGCGGGCTTCCTCTATATGCGGCTGCCCACCTCCTTCCTGCCCGGCGAGGACCAGGGCTACATTCTGGTCAATGTCCAGCTTCCGCCCGGCGCCACGCAGGAGCGCACACTGGCGGTGATGCAGCAGGTCGAGGGCTATATGCTGAAGCAGCCCGAGGTGAAAAGCATGGTCGGCGTGCTCGGCTTCAGCTTTTCCGGACAAGGCCAGAACGCGGCACTGGCCTTTGTCACGCTGAAGGACTGGGCCGAGCGCACAGGCCCCGGCCATTCGGCCGACGCCATCGCCGGCCGCGCCTTCGGCGCGCTGATGGGCATACGCGACGCCTTCATCTTCGCGCTCAGCCCGCCGCCGATCCCGGAACTGGGCGCATCCAGCGGCTTCGCCTTCCGCCTGCAGGACCGCGGCGGCAACGGGCATGACGCCCTGCTCGCCGCGCGCAACCAACTGCTGGGCATGGCGATGCAGAGCAAGGTGCTGACCCAGGTGCGCCCGGACGGGCTGGAAGACGCGCCGCAACTGGAACTGAACATCGACCGCGACCGCGCCAACGCGCTCGGCGTCGGCTTCGATGCCATCAACGCGGCCATTTCCACCGCGATCGGCTCGGCCTACGTCAACGACTTTCCGAACCAGGGGCGACTGCAGCGCGTCGTCGTGCAGGCCGATGCCCCGGCGCGCATGCTGCCCGAAGACCTGCTGCGTCTGAACGCCACCAACAACCAGGGCAAGGTGGTGCCCCTGTCGGCATTCGCATCCACCGCCTGGGTGACCGGCGCGATGCAGACCATACGCTATAACGGATATCCCTCCATGCGCATCAGCGGCAGCGCCGCGCCCGGCTTCAGCACCGGCGCCGCGATGGCGGAGATGGAGCAGATGGCGGGAAAATTGCCGCCGGGTTTCGGCTTCGAATGGACCGGCCAGTCGCGCGAAGAAAAGCTCGCCGGGGCGCAGGCCTTCGTTCTCTACGGCTTCGCCATTCTCGCCGTATTCCTGTGCCTGGCCGCGCTGTATGAAAGCTGGTCGATTCCGCTATCGGTGATGCTGGTGGTGCCCCTCGGCGTGCTGGGCGTGCTGTTGGGCGTCACCCTGCGCGGCTATTCGAACGACGTCTACTTCCAGGTCGCGCTCATCACCATCATCGGCCTGTCGGCAAAGAACGCAATCCTGATCATCGAGTTCGCGAAAGACCTGCAGGCTCAAGGCAAGACGCCGGTGGAAGCGGCGCTGGCTGCCGCCCATCTGCGTTTCCGGCCGATACTCATGACCTCGTTCGCGTTCATCCTCGGCACGCTGCCGATGGTACTCGGCACCGGCGCGGGTTCGTCCAGCCGGCATGTGCTCGGCACCGGCGTGATCGGCGGCATGATCACCTCCGTGGCCCTGGCTGTGCTTTTCGTGCCGGTGTTCTTCGTCGTGGTGCGCAGATTCTTCAAGGGCAGCGAACGCCAGCGGCGCAAGTATGCGCATGAAGACGATGCAAGTCCGGACGACAGGGGTCCGGACGACAGGGGTCCGGCCGCGCAGGCGGCCGGTGACAAGGGAGCGCACGCATGAACCGTTCCCGCGCCCTTCACTTGGCCGGCACCGCCGGCGCCGTCGCGCTTGCGCTGGTTGTCGCCGGCTGCTCGACGATGATCCCGAAATACTCGCGGCCGGCGGCGCCGGTCGCTGCGGCCTACCCCGGCACGACCGCAGCGCAGGCGCCGGCCGCTTGGGCGAGCGACATCGAATGGCAGAGCTACTTCGGCGACGAGCGCCTGAAGCGCTTGATCGATGTTGCGCTGACGAACAATCGCGACCTGCGCGTGTCGGTGCTCAATATCGAACAGGCGCGCGCGCAGTACCAGGTGCGGCGCGCCGACGAGTTGCCCACGGTCGGCGTCGGCGCCACCGGTTCTCGCCAGCCCAACGGCAGCGGCAGCATCGCCAGCAGCTACACGGCGGGCCTCTCGGTCACCGCCTACGAACTGGATTTCTTCGGCCGCGTGCGCAGCCTCAGCGCAGCCGCGCTGGCGCAGTACCTCGCCACGGAAGAAGCGCGCAAGAACGTGCAGATCGCGCTGATTTCATCGGTGGCGAACACCTATCTGAATCTGCTCGCCGACGAGGCATTGCTGGCGGTGACGCGCGGCACGCTGCTCACGCGCGAGGATTCGCTCAGGCTCACCAAGCTCAAGTTCGACGTGGGCGCCACCTCCGAACTCGACTTCCGCCAGGCCGAATCGCTGGCCGAAGGCGCGCGCGCCGCACTGGCCCAGCTGACGCGCCAACGCGCCTTCGACGAAAACGCGTTGGTGCTGCTGCTCGGACAATCGATGCCGGCCGACTTGCCGCCGGGCCTGAGCATCGGCAGCCAGAGTCTGGTCAATCAATTGCCTGTGGGCCTGCCCTCCGAGGTGCTGATCCGCCGGCCCGACGTGCGCCAGGCCGAGCAGCTGTTGATCGCGGCCAACGCCAACATCGGCGCGGCGCGCGCCGCGTTCTTCCCGCGGATCACGCTGACCGGAAGCGCGGGCAGCGCCAGCAGCGAGTTGTCCGGCTTGTTCAAGAGCGGTTCCTCCGCCTGGTCCTTCATGCCGCAGCTGCTGCTGCCGATTTTCGACGCGGGGCGCAATCAGGCCAATCTGGATGCAGCCAGGATAGGCCGCGACATTGCCGTGGCGCAGTACGAAAAAGCGATCCAGACGGCGTTTCGCGAAGTCTCGGACGCCCTCGCCGGTCGTGACACCCTGGGCGAACAGGTGCGCGCGCAGCAGGCGCAGGCGGATGCCGAAGCCGCGCGCTTCAAACTCGCGGATCTGCGCTATCGCAACGGCGTCGCCAGCTACCTCGACGTGCTGGACGCGCAACGCGCGCTCTTCGCCGCGCAGCAGGCGGTGGTGCAGGTGCAGGCGCAGCAGGCGCAGAATCAGGTGATCCTATACAAGGTTTTGGGCGGAGGCTGGAAAACGCCCTGAACACGGCAGGACGGCGCGTCACGGCTCCAGGCCCAAGCCCCGCGCCGCGGCCTTAACGTCCTTCAGGCCGGAGCCGGTAATCAGCAGTACGCAGGTTTCCTCCGCCGAAACGGTGGACCGCACCTTCATCCAGCCGGCGAAAGCGGCGCTCGATGACGGTTCGGCAAAGAGCCCGCTCTCGGACGAAAGCTCCTTCTGCGCGGCGAGGATCTCGGCGTCCGACACCACCACCGTCCTGCCGCCGTATTGCTTCAGCTTGGCCAAAGCGTGCACGCCGTTGCGCGGCACGTCGACCGAAATCGAATCGGCAATGGTCTCCGAGGCGATAGCGTCGGCAAAGGGGTCTTTCCCGGATTGAAGCGCAGCGAAGGCGCGTGCGATGGCGCTCGATCCCTGCGCCTGACAGGCCCAGATGGTCGGCACTTTCTGAATTCGATTCAGCCGCAGCAGGTTTTCGAATCCCCTGTAGACGCCCGCAAGAATCACGCCGTCGCCGGCCGGAACGAACACGTGGTCCGGGGCACCTGATCCGGCCTGGATCAGATCCTCGACGATTTCGTAGGAGACGGTTTTCTTGCCTTCTATGGTGAGAGGGTTGTAGGCGGTATTGCGCGACAGCGATCCAGTGCGGTTCGAATATTCGAGCGACAGCTCGAACGCCTGATCGTAGGTTCCGTCGACGGGGATGAGTTCGGCGCCGTACTGCAGCACCTGAATGCGCTTGGCGACCGGAGCGTTCTCCGGAAGGAAAACCTTGACGCGCAGACCGGCTGCCGCGCCCACCGCGGCCATGCTGGATGCGGCATTGCCCGTCGAGGCGAGAACGATTTCGCTCGCTCCGTGCCTGCTGGCGAAGGCCGCGACCAGCCAGGACGCCCGGTCCTTGAACGAACCGGACGGATTGCAGGTGTCGTCCTTGATCCAGAGTCCGGGCGCCTGGTATTTCCGCCGCAGACGCAATGGCGCCCAAAGCGGCGTATGGCCCACTGGGATAGAAGGAAACCACTCCTGTTCGACCGGCAAGGGAAGCGAAAGCGGATCAGGATCCCCCTCCCACTCCGCCTCGAGCACGCCTTCAAGCGGCCTGTCTTTCTCCTGCCGCCGGGCGCAGGGATCGCAGAGGTAGCGGCCGGGTACGATGTCGTAAGTCGCGCCGCAGCCATGACAACGATAGAACCATTTCATGTTCACGTCTTCCATACATGAGGCGCTAGGCCAGCGCGGCGGCTGCCGCGCGGGCGCTGCGCCAGGCCATGACGGTTGCAGCCTGGATCGAACTCAACCCAGGCCTTATGACAGAACGAGGGGGCACGCCCCCTCGCCCTCCCCCATACCGCGGGGCATTGCGTCGATTGTGAATCGACGTCTTAGTTCTTGGACGCCTTTTCTATGGCCCCCAGGAATTCCTTCAGCATGACTTCGCCGTCCTTGCCGTAGCTCTTGGAGATCTGCGCCGTGACCGCCGGCTGCGCCAGCGCGCGGAATTTGGCGATTTCGGCCGTGGTCGGAGAGTAGATTTGCATCTTCTGCGCCAGTGCCGGCAATCCGCGCTCGGACGCCTCGATGATGCGGTTGATGCCGCGGCAAGCGACCACGGCAGAGCGCGCCGCGGCTTTCACCACCGCTTTTTCCTGTGCCGACAATCCGTCGAGGAACGACTTGTTCATCACCCAGACGTAGGGGGTGAACAGATGATTGGTCAGGGTCAGGTATTTCTGCACTTCGTCGAACTTGGCGAACTTGATGATGGGGATCGGGTTCATCTGCCCGTCGGCGACGCCGGTCTGCAGCGAGGTGTACACCTCTGCCCAGTTGATCGCCACCGGCTGCCCGCCCATGCTGCTGACCACGGCCTTGTGCGATTCCAGCCCCATGGTGCGGATCTTCAGACCCTTCATGTCCTCGGGTGACTTGATCGGATGCTTGGAATTGCTGAAGGCGAAGAAGCCGCCCGAGTCACCGAAGCCGAGCACTTCTATCCCGGTCTTCTTGGTGATGTCGGCCGCGAGCGTCTTGCCGAACGTGCCGTCGAACACGTCGTAGGTCACGGCAAGATTGGGGTAGGCGAAAGGCACGTCGAGCACGCCTATCATCGGGTACACCGAAGCGATGCCGCCGACGCTGGAGATCGAGGACTGCACCACCCCGGCTTTGACCTGCTGGATCACTTCGTTGTCCTTGCCCAGTTGCCCGTCGGGAAACACCTGCACCGTGACCGAGCCGTTGGTACCGGCCTCGACCAGGGACTTGAACACCGTCGCCATCGCGCCGGTGCCGTTGTCGAACGGGTCGTTCTTGTTCAGGTGGGCGAGTTTGATCACTTTCTGGGCTTGCGCCGTGACCGGCAGCATGCCGACGGCGAGGCTGAGCGCCGCGACTATTGCGATTGACTTGAACATGCGCATGGATTCTTCTCCTTCAGGGTTGGCGTTGCGGGGTTGATGCGTGGTAATCGAAATGGGGGGGGCTCACCGGTTCAAAGGCCCAGCAGGCGCGGAGCGGTCAGCGTCAGCGCCGGCCAGTAGGCGACCAGGAACAGCACTGCGACCTCCGCAATCACGAAAGGCCACATCGCGGCGGTGATGCGCTCGATGCGCTCGCCCGTGATCGAACTCAACACGAACAGGCTGGCGCCCACGGGTGGCGTCATCAACCCGATGTTGAGCGCCAGCACGATCATCAGGCCGGCCTGTATCGGGTTCATGCCGATGGAGGTAGCCAGCGCGCCGAGGATGGGCCCGAGGACGATGAGAATGGCGTTGATGTCCATGAACATGCCCAGCACCAGCAGCAGCAGCAGAATCATCAGGATGATGGTCGCGGGGTCGGAAGACACGCCGAGAAACAACTGCGTGATCATCTGCGGCAGCTGCATGAAAGTCATCCACCAGCTCAGGATGGAAGCCGAGGCGATGATCAGGAACACCACGCCGGTGATGCGTGCCGTGCGCACCAGCATGTCCACCAGATCGGAAAAGCGCACCTTGCGATACACGAACATGCCCAGCGCCAGCGCGTAAAACACGGCGATCGCCGCGGCCTCCGTGGGCGTGACCACGCCGGTCAGGATGCCGCCGAGAATGATGATCGGCATGACCAGCGCGCTGAAGCTGCTGCGAAACGCGTACAGCACGCGCAGCAGGCTGGGCCGCTGCCCGCCCTTGGGCAACTGCAGGCGGCGCCCCAGGCCGGCGATCACCGCCATGCAGAACAGGCCCATCACCAGGCCCGGAAGAATGCCTGCGGCGAACAGCCCGGCGATGGACACGCCCATCATCGAGCCGTAGATCACCATCAGGTTGGATGGCGGAATGGTGGGGCCGATGATGGAGCCGGCCACCACCACCGCGCAGGCGAAGGGCCGCTTGTAGCCGTTCTTTTCCATGGCCGGCACCATGGTGCTGCCGAAGGCCGCGGCTTCGGCCACGGCGGCGCCGGTGATACCGGCGAACAGCACCGAGGACACCATGCAGGAGTGGGCCATCCCGCCACGCAGATGGCCGACCAGCGCGTCGGCGAACTCGGCCAGACGCGCGGTGATGCCGGCGCGGTTCATGATTTCGCCGGCGAAGATGAACAACGGCATCGCGAGAAAGGTGAACAGGTCCAGCCCGGCGAAGAAGCGCTGCGGCGCCATCGCCAGCATTTCCGCGCCGCCGACCTGAATGATGCCCAGCACCCCGGCGATGCCGAGCACATAACCGATGGGCACGCCTATCAACAGGAGTGCGAAAAACACCGCGAGTACCCAGATCATTGCGCTTCCTTCAATACGGTGGAGGGCGGAGGACCCAGGATAAAATCGCGCGTGCCGGTCAACGCGAGCTGCACGCAGGCCAGCGCCGATGCGACCGGCACCGCGGCGAACGGCAGCCACATGGTCATCTCAAAAATGGTGGCGTATTGGGTCGCGCCCTGCTGCGTCATGCCAACGCCGAAATAGCACAGGAAAGCGAAGAACGCGAAACCGAGCGCGTCGATCGCAACCCCGAGATAGCGCTGAAAGGCGCGCGGAAACCGTTCGAGCAAGGCGGTGACGGCCACATGCTCGCGCCGCGCGACGCCGCAGGAGACGGCGAGCAGGGCCGCCCAGATCATCAGATAGCGCGCCAGTTCCTCGGTCCAGGTGACCGGGAGTTCGATCACGTAGCGGCCGAAGATGCCGACACCGACGTCGAGCACCAGTATCCCGAGAATCCCCGCGCACAGCCATTCCACGCGCTGGTTGAGATAAGCGCTCGCCGCGGCGCAGGTCCCGCCCAGGCCTTCGGGTGGCGACTCGGCTTGTATAGTATTCATCATCGGGTATCCAGCTGTTTGTCAGTCATCAGCAATCGGCGTGCCATCCGCCTTCAGACGCACCCCTTTTCGGTCCACGATCATCCCATAGGCGTGCGGCTGCCGGTGCAGATCGACATTGAAGGACGCAGGATCAACGCGACGCTGGAAGGGCCGGAAGGCGCACCTGTGGTCACGCTCAGCCATTCCCTGGCTGCGCATCTCGATATGTGGCGGCCGCAGATGCCGGCGCTGTCAACGCGCTTCCGCGTGCTGCGCTATGACGTGCGTGGACATGGTGGCTCCTCGCCACCGGAGGGCAAGGTTTCCCTCAAGGATCTCGCTCACGACGTTCGTGTGCCTCCCC
>CAYNVY010000203.1:0-8037 GCA_964400745.1 uncultured Enterobacteriaceae bacterium
AGCGGGCCGTCGCCGAACCGCACTCGTTCAAGGTATCGGTGGCGGCGGAACGAAACGGACAGACCTATCAGTGGGCCTACGAACAGGCCGAGGGACGCATGCGCATGGACGACAGCGTGATGAAGGACTCCGGCATCGAGCTTGGCACCGCTGGTCCAGCGAGAATTCGTACCGCACTGCAGCTCCAGGGGGAAATTCAGTTCAACCAGGACCGCATTGCGCACGTGGTGCCGCGACTCGCAGGGGTTGTGGTGAAATCGGCGAAGAATCTCGGGGACCCGGTGAAAAAGGGTGATCTGCTCGCGGTGCTGGAGAGTCCGGCGCTCGCCGATCTAAGAAGCGAGCACCTTTCCACCCAGACGCGGCTCGATCTGGCACGCGAAACCTTCCTGCGCGAGAAGCGCCTGTGGGAGGAGAAGATCTCTGCCCAACAGGATTACCTCGCCAGCCGCCAGGCGCTCGCCGAGGCCGAGATCGTGCATCGCAACGTGGAGCAAAAACTGCTCGCGCTGGGGCTCTCCCACGAAGCCTTGCTGCGTCCCGACGGCGGCGGCAATGGCCTGACGCGCTTCGAAATCCGCGCACCCATCGACGGCGTGGTCACGGAGAAGCACCTGGCGCTCGGCGAGGCGGTAAAGGAGGACGCGAGCATCGTCACCATCGCCGACCTGTCCACCGTGTGGGCCGAGATGACGATTTATCCGAAGGACTTGAGCAGCGTCAAACTCGGCCAGAAAGTCACGGTGCGCGCCAGCGCCTTGAACGCCGAGGCGGAAGGCCGCGTGTCCTACGTGGGATCGCTGATCGGCGAGCAGACGCGTTCGGCCAAGGCGCGCGTCACGCTGCCCAATCCGGAGCGTAGTTGGCGGCCCGGCTTGTTCGTCACCGTGGACCTGGTGCAAGACGAGGCCGAAGTGCCGGTCGCCGTCTCCCTCGACGCGATCCAGACCTACCGCGAATGGAAAGTGGTGTTCGGCCGCTTCGGCGAGTTGTTCGAAGTGCGGCCGGTGAAACTGGGCCGCAGCGACGGGAAGCGGGTCGAAGTGCTGAGCGGCCTCCTGCCGGGCACGTCCTACGCCGCAACAAACAGCTTCGTCCTCAAGGCCGACCTGGGCAAGGCCGGTGCGAGCCATGATCACTGAGCGGCGCAGTCCGCGTTTTCAATCAGGAGGGCCGACATGAAACAGATTACCGCGATCATTCAGCCGCACATGCTTGGCAAAGTGGAGCACGCGCTGCATGCGCTGCCGCATTTCCCCGGCTACACCCTGCTGCGCGCCAAGGGCCACGGCCGCGGGCGCGCCGCCGGACACGCCTATCACGCCACGGAATGGGATCTGGACGAACACAACAAAGTGGCGCTGTTCATCCTGTGTTCTGATGAATTGGCGCCGCTGCTTGTCGAGGCTATCCAGAAAAACGCCCATACCGGGCTGCCGGGCGACGGCATCATCGCCGTGTGCGAGGCAATTGATGTGCTGCGCATCGGCAGCGGCGAGTGCGGCGATAGCGCCGTTTAACAGGGAACAAGAACATGCTTGAAGGAATTCTGCGGTTTGCGATTCACCAGCGCTGGCTGGTGCTGCTGGCGGTGCTGGGTATGGCCGCGCTCGGCGCCTACAACTATCAGCGCCTGCCGATCGATGCCGTGCCGGACATCACCAACGTGCAGGTGCAGATCAACACCGAGGCGCCAGGCTATTCGCCGTTGGAGGCGGAGCAGCGCATCACGTTTCCGATCGAAACCGCCATGGCCGGGCTGCCGCACCTGCAGCAGACGCGCTCGCTGTCGCGCTATGGATTGTCGCAGGTGACTGTGATCTTTCAGGATGGCACCGACATTTATTTCGCGCGCCAGCTCATCAACGAGCGCGTGCAGGAAGTGCGGCAAAAGCTTCCGCCCGGCCTGGAGCCCTCGATGGGGCCGATCGCCACCGGCCTGGGCGAAATCTTCATGTGGACGGTGGAGCCTGCGGCGGGCGCGAAGAAGCCCGACGGAAGCGAATACACATCGACCGAGCTGCGTACCATTCAGGACTGGATCGTGCGGCCGCAGTTGCGCAATATTCCGGGCGTCACCGAGATCAACACCATCGGCGGATATCTGAAGCAGTTTCACGTGACCCCCGATCCGGCCAAGCTGATCGGCTACGGCCTGGGTTTCCACGACGTGCTGGCGGCGCTTGCGAAAAACAACGCCAACGTCGGCGCTGGCTACATCGAGAAAAGCGGCGAGCAGTACCTGGTGCGCGCGCCGGGCCAGGTGAGAACCCTGGACGAAATCCGCGACATCGTCATCCGCACTGAGGGCGATGTGCCGATACACATCAGCGACGTGGCCGAGGTGCTGCTGGGCAAGGAGCTGCGCACCGGCGCCGCCACCGAGAACGGCAAGGAAGTGGTGCTGGGCACGGTATTCATGCTCATGGGCGAGAACAGCCGCAACGTGTCGCAACGCGTCGCGGCGAAACTTGCCGAGATCAACCGCACGCTGCCGCAAGGCGTCACGGCGAAAACCGTGTACGACCGCACGACGCTGGTGGACAAGACCATCGTGACGGTATCGAAAAACCTGCTCGAAGGGGCGGTGCTGGTGGTGGTGGTGCTGCTCGCGCTCCTCGGTAACTGGCGCGCGGCGCTGCTCACCGCGGCAGTAATCCCGCTCTCCATGCTGTTTCTCATCACCGGCATGGTGGAGAACAAGGTCAGCGCCAATCTGATGAGCCTGGGTGCACTCGACTTCGGCCTGATCGTGGACGGCGCCGTGATCATCGTCGAGAACTGCCTGCGCCGGCTGGCGCTGGAGCAGCATCGTCTCTCGCGCTTGCTGGAACGCGGCGAGCGCTTCGAAGTCGTGTTCGAGGCCGCGCGCGAAGTGTTCCGGCCCAGTCTCGTGAGCGTGATCGTGGTGGCGCTGGTGAATATTCCGATTTTCACGCTGACCGGCGTCGAAGGAAAGATGTTCCACCCGATGGCGTTCACCGTGGTCGTGGCCCTGCTCGGCGCGCTCATCCTGTCGGTGACGTTCGTGCCCGCGGCGATCGCGCTCTTCGTCACCGGCCGCATCGAGGAAAAGGAGAGCCGCGTCATGGGCTGGGCGCGCCGGGCCTACCGGCCGGCGCTGGACCTGGTGCTGCGCAACCCGGCGCCGACGGTGGCGGCCGCGCTCGTCATGGTCGCGCTGAGCGCGCTGCTGGCCACCCGCATGGGGGCCGAGTTCGTGCCCAGTCTCGATGAAGGCGATATCGCCCTGCATGCGCTGCGCATCCCGGGCACCAGCCTCACCCAGTCGATCGAAATGCAGCAGGCGCTGGAGAAGCGCATCAAGGCTTTCCCGGAAGTGGACACCATTTTCTCCAAGATCGGCACCGCCGAGATTGCCACCGACCCGATGCCGCCCAACGTGGCCGACAACTTCGTGATGCTGAAACCCCAGTCCGAGTGGCCGGATCCGAAGCGCAGCAAGGATGACCTGGTGAAAGCCATGCAGGAGGCGGTGGGACAGATCCCGGGCAACAACTACGAGTTCACCCAGCCGATCCAGATGCGCTTCAACGAGCTCATCTCCGGCGTGCGCAGCGATGTCGCGGTGAAGGTGTTCGGCGACGACCTGGACAGATTGCTCAAAAGCGGCGAGGAGATCGCCGAAGTCCTGGAGAAGATCCCCGGCGCCACCGACGTCAAGGTGGAACAGGTGAGCGGACTGCCGGTGCTCACCGTGAACATCGATCGGCCGAAGATCTCCCGTTACGGCCTGAACGTCGCCGACGTGCAGGAAGTGATCGAGGTGGCCGTAGGCGGAAAGGAAGCCGGCCAGGTGTTCGAGGGCGACCGGCGCTTCGACCTGCTGGTGCGCTTGCCCGAGCGCCTGCGCGTGGATATGGACGCGATGAAGCGCCTGCCGGTACCCTTGCCTGCAGGCGGCGATGGTAGCAAGGCAAAAGCAGCGAGCTATGTCACGCTGGGGGAAATCGCGCAGTTCGACGTGGCGCCCGGCCCCAACCAGATCAGCCGCGAAAACGGCAAACGCCGCGTGGTGGTGACCGCCAACGTGCGCGGCCGCGATCTGGGTTCCTTTATCGGCGAGACGCAGGAGCGGATCAAGGCGCAGATCAGGCTGCCCGAGGGCTACTGGTTGAGTTACGGTGGCACCTTCGAGCAACTCGCCTCCGCGGCCAAACGCCTGCAAGTGGTCGTACCGCTATCGCTCGCGCTCATCTTCGGGCTATTGTTCATGACCTTCGGTTCAGCCAAAGATGCGGGGCTGGTGTTCAGCGGCGTGCCGCTGGCGCTCACCGGTGGTGTTCTGGCGTTATGGCTGCGAGATATTCCGCTGTCGATCTCGGCCGGCATCGGCTTCATCACATTGTCCGGCGTCGCGGTACTGACCGGGCTCGTGATCGTCTCCTGTATCCGCGACCTGCGGGCCCAGGGGATGGAAATCGATCAGGCCATCGTGGACGGTACGCTAACGCGTTTGCGTCCGGTGCTGATGATCGCGCTGGTGGCTAGCCTCGGGTTCCTGCCAATGGCGTTCAACGTCGGCACCGGCGCAGAAGTGCAGCGGCCGCTCGCGACAGTGGTGATCGGCGGCATCCTCTCCTCCACGCTGCTGACGCTGCTCGTGCTGCCGGTGCTGTACCGGCTGTTTCATCGGGAAGACGAGGTCGCAGGGTGATCCAGGGGGCGGACATCATGAAGTTTTCATCCAGGCTCTGCATTGTCCTTGGGTTGGTTCTTATGTCCAGTTGCTCGACAGATCAAGAGGCGACGGTGAATAGCATCGAAATCACGGAATTCGGGATATTTGAGTACAACAGCATACGATTCGTCCCTGACGAAACGTCCAGCGTTGGAGCAAAGCTCGGAGTATCAAAGGGGCTTCAGCTCTCATCTCAGACTACCCGCATTCCGATCCGGCCGGGCCTCTCCTACGGAGTCCAGTTCGTGGTTCGCGGGAATCCCACGGATGCCACGGTGGACATCGGAGTGATTCTGAGATCCACCAGCGCCTGTGTCCTACGGGACACCGGTCAGGTCGTCTATCACAACGACTCGCTGCTCAAGGTTCGGATCGGTGAAACTCGTTACATCACAGGCCGCTTTCCAGTGTCGGAGAAAGAGGACCACTGCATCGGGGAACCCCAGCCTGGAACGGATACGTTCGAGCTGTACCACGGAGACAGAAAGCTGGCGGAAAAGACGTTCGAAATCATAAAGGAGTAGTTCAGGCCAGCGAATCTGCCGTTCAGATTGATGGAGCCTGAATCTCAATAACGCAATTTTGCTAACTACCATCGCACCTGCTGTAATCAATTGGTTCTACAAAGAGCGGCATCATGGCCGAAACACTTACGCTGAATTTGCCCTTAGTCTTACCGGATGCCCCCGATGAGCGCGACGCCCATGCGTGCAACCGTTCCTTATCGCGGCGCATTGCAGGATTGAAACGGGCGTTTAAGCATGCGTAAAGGCTTGAATCTCATTTCCTCGCTGATGCTCGCCGTGTTCCTTGCGACGGTCCTCGCGCCGACCTATAGCTGGGAATCGACCGCAGACGAAACAATGCACAGCGAACCCGCAACGGACTTCGACGGCGCGCACCGTTCGGATAGCGGCGGCGATGATTCCAGTCACGACGACAAGGCGTCGCACGAACGTCATGGCTGCGCCGGTCACTTGCACGGCCATCTGATTGTGGTACTCAAGGAAGGTGGGGACCTTGCGTTGCTGGAAGCCCTTAATACCCCCATTCCCGAGCGCGCGGCGAGCGCGCGATCCGTATTCCCCCGAAGACTCGAACGTCCACCGCGAGCTCCAGCTCCAGCTTAGTTCCAGTTCGAACCGGTCGGCTGCGAACGCAATACGCGCTCGCGGCTGGCACGCTGGAGAGCGAGCTTGACTGATCGTTGGATGCCTGCTGATCGGGTTTCTCGATGGCGGTTCCGCGTTTCACTCTCAGAGCACGTCGCGTCATAACCCCGCGGCGGCGCGTCGCGTCGTCAAGCGACGCGACCTCTTCACCAGCGTTGGTAGCGGCGTTGCGGTGGTCGCGTTTGGCGACGGCCGCTACCAGTTGCTCACGACCGGCTCGGCAATTGTTGTCACGCACGACAGTGATGCGCACATCGAGCCCGGAGGCCTGTATGCTGAAATACGGTCGAAACGATCCATGTCCTTGCGGCAGTGGACGAAAATACAAGCATTGTTGTCTGCTGCGTGCCGGCGACGCGCATCTGATCGGGTCCCGGAGAGACACCGATGACCCGAAAGCGCTGCATCAGCGGGGATTCGCAGCCTATCGCGCGGGAGAGTACGACGCCGCGGTCAAATTGATCCAAAAGGCGATTCGGATCGATCGAAGCAACGCGGTTTACCTCTGCAATCTCGGCGTCGTGTACGAAGCTTCGGGCAGAAAGGACGATGCCATCGGTAGTTTTCGATCGGCGATCGAGGCGAGACCGGATTTCGCGGACGCGCACAACAACCTGGGCCACGCTTTGGCCGGCCAGGGCGAGCTGGAAGAAGCGCTGCGCTGCTTTCGGAGGGCACTTGCACTCAAGCCGGGCTTTGCGCTCGCGCACATCTACATGGGGAACGCCCTCATCCTTCAGGGCAGGGTGTACGAGGCCATCGCCTGCTATCAGAGCGCCATCGCGATCCAGTCGGATTTTGCGCCGGCGCACTACAACCTTGGCAAGGCGTTCAGCCATATCTGCAAGCTGGACGCGGCTATCGCAAGCTATCGGAGGGCGATCCGGCTGGAACCTGGTGTCGCGGAGATCCATAACAGTTTGGGCATTGCGCTCATGGAGGTAGGACAGATCGAGGAAGCAGTTGCGAGTGTCCGGCGGGCGTTGATCCTGCGTCCGGATTTTGCGGCGGCCCATTTCAACCTTCACTCCCTTGTACTCAATCCGCTCGACCTGGCGCCGTCGATAGCCTGCCTTAGAAGAGTCGTTGCGCTGACGCCGGAGGACATGCTGGCCAGGGTTTACCTGGGTATGCTGCTCGACTATTCGGGGGATCCGGTGGCAGCGGCCGAACATTTCGCCCTGGCCTCAAACGGAACGCCCTTGGAGCGCGCGTGTCTCGATTCGTACCGCTACATCAAGTCGGTGGCCGGCACGCTTCCGACCTTGACCGGACACGCGCCTCAGGGGTTTCGAATCGCGATCGGAGCCGCTATCAACGAGGGACTGGTGTTGGAATTCGGCGTCAATTTCGCGACTTCTATCCGCCAGATCGCCTCACTGGCGGCCCAGGAAGTGCACGGATTCGACAGCTTCGAGGGCCTGCCCGAGGCTTGGCACGGCGAACCTCGCGGCAGCTACACGACAAAGGGGACCCTTCCAGCCGTACCCGAGAACGTATTCCTTCATCAGGGGTGGTTCGAAGACACGTTGCCTCCATTCCTCGAACGATTCCGTGGACCTGTGCGACTGGTCCATATTGACTGCGACCTGTACAGTGCCACCCGTACCGTTCTAGAGTCTTTGGCCGGGCGCATTGTTCCAGGATCGGTTATCGTATTTGACGAATACTTCGGTCACGAACACTGGCGTGAGGATGAGTTCCGCGCATTCCAGGAGACGGTCGCCAAGCACCATTGGCGCTACGACTACCTGTGCTTTTCCGCCAAACAGGCGGTCGTGCGCATCAAATGAGGATCGCCACCCGATCGTCAGGCTCGGCTGGCAGGGATCGGCAGCGTCCTCCGCTGGACGCTGAGCAGATCCGTTTCGCGAAGCTTGAAGAAAGTGTATCCAAGGAGCAGCATCGTGACTGATAAACTTAAGCTGGACTTGGCTCTGATCCTGCCGGACATTCCGAACGAGCGCGATGCTTGTGTGGCACGTTTGATCGCGCTGCTGCAGGCCGAAGGCTTGGAAAAAGTACACGTTGTCCACGAAGACGGCAGCGCCCGTTGTCTTTGCCTGCACTACGATCCGCGGCAGTTCAGCGTGAGCCGGGTGCGTGAGCTGGCGCAAGCGGCCGGCGCCAAGATCGGGAACCGGTTTCACCACGAGAACCTGC
>CAYNVY010000204.1:0-7975 GCA_964400745.1 uncultured Enterobacteriaceae bacterium
CCCGAAGGCGTCAAGACCATCTTGCTGCTGTCCGACGACATCGGCAAATGGACGCGCCCGGAACTGTTTCCGGACGGCGTCGAATTCCTCGACCGCGGCGAACTCGACGCGGTGCAGAAGCGCCTGCGCGAAATGCCCGGCACCACGGTCATCATCTACGACCAGCCCTGCGCCACCGAAAAGCGCCGCCGCCGCAAACGCGGCAAAATGGAAGATCCGAAAAAGCGCGTCTTCATCAACACCCAGGTGTGCGAAGGCTGCGGCGACTGCGGCAAGAAATCGTTCTGCGTGTCGGGGCTGCCCAAGGAGACCGAATTCGGCCGCAAGCGCCAGATCGACCAGTCGAACTGCAACAAGGACTATTCCTGCGTCAAGGGCTTCTGCCCCAGCTTCGTCACGGTGGAAGGCGGCACACTGAAGAAGGGCAAGGCGGGCCTGGCGAAGACCGCGGACGATTTTCCCGCGCTGCCCGAACCGGCGCCGGCAAGCATAGACGGCGCTTACGGGGTGCTCGTGACCGGCATCGGTGGCACGGGCGTGGTCACCATCGGCCAGATCCTGGCGATGGCGGCGCATGTCGAAGGCAAAGGCGTGACCGTGCTCGACATGTCGGGACTTGCACAAAAAGGCGGTCCGGTGATGTCGCATGTGCGCATCGCGAACGCGCCGGAAGACCTGCATGCCGCTCGCATCGGCACCGGCGAGGCGAATCTCGCCATAGGCTGCGACCTCGTGGTCGCAGCGAGCCCGGATGCGCTGGCGAAAATGAGCGCGCCGAAGACGCGCGCGGTGATCAATGCCACTACAGCACCGACGGCGGATTTCGTGCGCAACCCGAACTGGCAACTGCCCGGAAGCGATCTGCTGCACGACATCACCGAAGCCTGCGGCAAGGACAACGTGGACTTTATTCCCTCCGGGAACATTTCCACCAATTTGATGGGCGATTCCATCGCCACCAATATGTTCATGCTCGGCTACGCCCTGCAGAAGGGCTGGGTGCCGGTTTCCGCCGCAGCCGTCGAAAAGTCGATCGAGCTGAACGGGATATCGGTCGAATTCAATCTGAAGAGCTTCGTCTGGGGCCGCCGCGCGGCGGTGGATTTCGCGCGCGTGGAAAAGATCGCCACGCCCGCCGCGGTGATACCGTTCAGCCAGCGCTTCTCGCAAAACGTGGACGAATTGGTGGCGCGCCGCATCGAGTTGCTGACGGCCTACCAGGATGCCGCCTACGCCGAGCGCTACAGGGATCTGGTCGACAAGGCGCGCCGCGCCGAGTCGGCGAAAACCGGAGGCACCAAACTCACCGAGGCCGTGGCGCGCTACTACGCCAAACTCATGGCCTACAAGGACGAGTACGAGGTCGCGCGCCTGCATTCGAACCCGGCGTTCATGCAGAAGATCGAGGGCATGTTCGAGGGAGACTACAAGGTGGTGTTCCACCTTGCCCCGCCCATGCTGAACCGGCCCGATCCGGCGACGGGGGAAGCGAAGAAGTCCGAATTCGGGCCGTGGATGTTGCGCGTGTTCGGTCTGCTGGCCAGATTCAAGGGGCTGCGCGGCACCTCGCTCGACATCTTCGGCGGCACCGAGGAGCGCCGCATGGAGCGCGCACTGATTACGGAATACGCCGCCACCGTCGAAGAATTGCTGGCGAAACTCACGCCGGCCAACCATGCGCTGGCAGTCGAGATCGCCAGCGTTCCGGAGACGATACGCGGCTACGGTCATGTCAAGATGCGCCATCTCGAGCTGGCGCGGAAGCAGCGCGCGGAACTGCTGGCGAAATTCCATGCGCCGGTGGAACAGAAGGCGCTGGCCGCCTAGGCTCTGGAATTACATGAGCCTCACCCGCGCCGACCTCGAACGCAACCGTGTCCGCGACGAACTGGCGCAGACGCCCCTGGGTCCGCATCTGCTCAGCGATGCGGAACTGGAGGAATCCCTGTGGCAGATCCTGGAGGCGCGCGAAGCCAACGAGGACTGCTGGATATTCGGCTACGGCTCGCTGGTGTGGAATCCCCTGTTTCATTTCGCGGAAAAGCGCGTCGTCACCACCCACGGCTATCACCGCAGCTTCTGCCTGTGGTCGCGCATCAATCGCGGCACGCCCGACCGGCCGGGGCTGGTGCTGGGCCTGGATAGAGGCGGGCGCTGCCGCGGCGTCGCCTACCGCATCGCCCCGGAACAGGTCGAGAACGAACTGCGCCTGATCTGGCGGCGCGAGATGATGCTCGGCGCCTACATACCGCGCTGGGTGCGGGTAAGGGACGGCAAGCACACGTTTCGCGCCATCACCTTCACCATCGATCGCGCCGGTCCGGGCTATGCCGGCCGGCTGGCGCCGGAAATCGTCATCGAACGGCTGATGAGCTGCCATGGGCGCATGGGACCGGGAATCGACTATTTGCTGCACACGGCGGAAGCGCTGCGCGACTGCGGCATCGCCGACCCCCATCTGCAGAAACTGTGCGAACTGGCGCGTAGCGTCAAGGCCCGCGGCACACCGTCCTGAGCCCGGCTAGAAGGTCTCGTCCTCGCGCAGATAGCGCCACTGCCCCTGCGGCAGATCGCCCAGCTTTACCTTGCCGATGCGGATGCGCTTCAAGCCGACCACTTCCAGCCCGACCAGCTCGCACATGCGCCGGATCTGGCGCTTCTTGCCCTGGCGCAGCACGAAACGCAACTGGTCCTGATTGAGCCAGCCGACCTGCGCCGGCCGCAGCGCCTCGCCATCGAGCGACAGTCCGTGATTCAGCAGCCCCAGGCCGGCCTTGGACAAGCGTCCCGCCACCCGCACCAGGTATTCCTTCTCGATCTCGGAGTTGTCTCCGATCAACTGCTTCGCAATGCGCCCGTCCTGCGTCAGCACCAGCAGGCCCTGCGAATCGATGTCCAGGCGCCCGGCCGGGGCGAGACCGCGCAAGTGCATCGCGGTGAAACCCAGCTTGGAGCGATCGCCGGAAAAATGCGTATCGGCTTTGACCAGGGCCACGGCCGGCTTGTAGCCGGGTTCGGCTTGCGCCGACACATAACCGATCGGCTTGTTCAGCAATATCGTCACGCGCGCGAGCTGGCTCGCCTGCGCGGCCTTGTTCAAAGTGATCTTGCGCCCAGGGTCGATGCGGGTGCCGAGTTCGGTGACCCGCTCTCCGTCGACGAACACCCAGCCGCGCTCGATGTATCCGTCGGCCTCGCGCCGCGAGCACAGCCCCTGTTCCGACATCAGTTTGGATACGCGCACTTTTTCCATAAGGTCTTACGGCAAGAAATATTGACCGCCGACTTCGGCGAGAAAGCGACCTTACTGGAGGCGAAACAAATACACAAGGACACAAGGTCGGGCACGGGCCATGCTCGGGTCCGGCGTAGAGTCTGGCACACGGTCCGGAACCTCGAACAACCGGTTAAAATACGCGCCGACCAACAAGCGACACCCACATGAAACTCGCCACCCTCAAAGACGGAACCCGCGACGGCACGCTGATCGTGGTATCGCGCGATCTGAAGCATGCGATCAAGGCCGACGACATCGCGCCCACGCTGCAGGCGGCACTGGACGATTGGGACTACATTTCGCCGCAGCTCACGGACCGCTACGACGCGCTCAACCGCGCCCCCGGCAGCCGCGCTTTCGACTTCGACCCGAAACAATGCGCTGCGCCCTTGCCGCGCGCCTACCAATGGGCCGACGCCTCGGCCTATGTCAATCACGTCGAACTGCTGCGCAAGGCGCGCGGCACGGAGATGCCGAAGTCGTTCCGCTCCGATCCGCTGATGTATCAGGGCGGATCCGACCGCTTCCTCGGCCCCTGCGACGATATCGCGCTCGAGTCCGAAGACTGGGGCATAGACCTCGAAGCCGAGGTCGCCGTGGTGACGGGCGACGTGCCCATGGGCCTCCCGACGAAGAAGGCCGGGGACTGCATCCGCCTGCTGCTGCTCGTCAACGATGTGTCCCTGCGCGAACTCGTGCCGGCGGAACTTGCCAAAGGCTTCGGTTTCTTCCACAGCAAGCCGTCCTCCGCATTTTCGCCGGTGGCCGTGACCCCGGACGAACTCGGTGCCGCCTGGGACGGCGGCAAGGTGACTCTGCCGCTGGTGGTGCAGGTGAACGGGCAGGAACTCGGGCGTCCCAACGCCGGTGTGGACATGAGCTTCGAGTTCCCGAAACTGATCGCGCACGCGGCCAAGACGCGCGCGCTGTCAGCCGGCACCATCGTCGGTTCGGGTACGGTGTCCAATGCCGACCGCAGCACCGGCTCGGCCTGCATCGCCGAAAAGCGCGCAATTGAAACCATGGCCGACGGCCAGCCGGCGACGCCCTACCTAAAGTTCGGCGATCGCGTGCGCATAGAGATGTTCGACGCCGGGGGCGCCAGCGTCTTCGGTGCCATCGACCAGCAGGTCGCCAAGCACACGACCTGAGCGGCGGCCTTCCTCTGCCAGTGAAACTCGCGCCGTCTTCGGCGGGCTTCGTCGCCCTCCTGATGGTGATGCTCGCCCTGCTGCCGCTTTCTACCGATTTGTATCTCTCGTCCCTGCCCGGCCTGTCGCGCTACTTCGGCGCCAGCATTTCGCAGGTGCAGCTGACGCTGTCGGTCTTCGTCGCCGGATTCGCGCTGTCGCAACTGGTGCTGGGTCCGCTTTCGGACCGCTATGGGCGGCGCCCTGTCCTCGTCGCCTGCACCGCGATCTACGTCGCCGCCGGTCTCGCCTGTACGCTCGCGGATTCGATGACGATACTGCTCGTGGCGCGTTTCTTCCAGGCAGTCGGCGCCTGCGGCGGCACCGTGGTCGGGCGCGCCATCGTGCGCGACACTTACGGCGCAGGCGGAACGGCGCGCATGCTCGGCTATCTCCACGCCGGCACGGCGATGGCGCCCATCTTCGGACCGACCATCGGCGGCACGCTGGAAATGTGGCTGGGCTGGCGCGCGAATTTCGCGCTCCTGGTCGGCGTCGGCAGCGGGCTGCTCGCGGCGATCTGGCTGCTGCTTGCGGAGACCAATCTGCAGCGCGATCCGGCGGCGACCGATCTGAAACCGATGCTCGCCAACTACCGCGCACTGTTGGGCAACCGGCGTTACATCGGCTACACGCTGTGCCTGGCGAGCGGCTATGCCGGGATTTTCGCCTTCCTCTCGGGCGCCTCCTTCGTCATGATCCCGGTGCTGGGCCTGTCGCCGCAGCGCTTCGGCATGCTCTTCGGCCTGACGGTGATCGGCTACGTCATCGGCACCATGAGCGCCGGAAGGCTGTCGATCCGGCTCGGCATCGACCGCATGCTCAAGTACGGCACAGCGCTCGCGCTCGCCTCGGGCAGCGCGATGCTGGCGTTCGCGCTCGCCGGCGTGCAAAGTCTGGAGGCGCTGCTCGTGCCCATGTTCTTCTACCTGCTCGCCACCGGCATCAATCTGCCCAATGCGATGGGAGGGGCCATCGCCCCGTTTCCGAAGATGGCCGGAGTCGCATCGGCCCTGATGGGATTCATCCAGATGAGCATAGGCGCGGGCGTCGGCGTCGTCGTCGGCAAATTGCACGACGGCAGTACGGTGCCGATGAGCGCGGCGGTCGCCCTCGCCGGCTGGAGCGTGTGCCTAGCCTACTGGGGCATGGCGCGCGGCCGCTCCGGCGACTAAGCGAACCTAAGCGAACCTAAGCGAACCTAAGCGGCGAACCAGACTCTCAGGCGTGGCGCCGGATGAAATCGCGGATGCGCGGATAGAGCATTTCGCGATAGCGCCGGCCGCTGAAAATGCCGTAGTGCCCCACGCCCGGCGCGAGATAGTGCTCGCGCTTTTTCGCCGGGATGCCGCTGCAAAGCGCGTGTGCCGCCTGCGTCTGGCCGTTGCCCGAAATATCGTCCAACTCGCCCTCTATCGTGAGCAAGGCGGTCTGGCTGATCGCCTGCGGCCGCACCAACTGCCCGCGCACCTGCATGCGACCGTTGGGAAGCGAGAAATCCTGGAACACGGTCTTGATCGTGTCCAGATAATACTCGGCCGGCATGTCGAGCACCGCGTTGTATTCGTCATAGAAGGCACGGTGCGCCGCGGCCGACGACCCGTCGCCCTCGATCAGATGATTGTAGAAATCCCGGTGCGCATCGGCGTGGCGCGAAGGATTCATCGCGACGAATCCCATGTGCTGCAGAAAGCCCGGATAGACCTGGCGCATGAACCCGGGATATTTCGCCGGCACGCGCTGAATCACGTTGTGCTTGAACCAGGAGTGGGGCTTTTTGGTTGCGAGGTTGTTCACCGCGGTGGGGCTGCGCCTGGCGTCGATCGGACCGCCCATCATGGTCATCGTGCGCGGCTTGACCGCCTCGTCTGCGTCGGCCATGAGCGAGATCGCGGCGAGCACCGGCACCGTCGGCTGGCACACGGATATGACATGCACCTCCGGCCCGAGGAAACTGATGAACTCGCGCACGTAATCCACGTAGTCGTCGAGATGGAACGCCCCGTGAAACAGGGACACCATGCGCGCGTCCACCCAGTCGGTGATATAGACATCATGATCGAGCAGGAGCTGGCGCACGGTTTCGCGCAGCAGCGTGGAGTGGTGCCCGGAAAGCGGCGCGACCAGCAACACCGTAGGATCGGGGCGCGCCTTGTTCGCGCCGCGGCGCGCGCCGAGGTCGCGGCTGAAATGCAGCAGCTTGCAGAAAGGCTTGTCGACGACGACCGATTCGCTCACCGCGACCTTTCTGTCGCCGATCGAGACCTCGGTGATGCCGAATTCGGGTTTGTGGTAACGCTGGGTGACGCGGATGAAGAGTTCGCTGCCGGCCGCGATCTTGCGGCTCGCCGGAGCGTAGGAGAGCGGGCTGAACGGGTGGCTGAACGCGCTGGCGCTCATGCTGGCCCACATTTGCCAGGGCGCCAGCGCTGCGTGGCTCATTTCATGCAAGGTATAGAGCAAATTAACCACTCCGTTAAAACACGAGGTGGGTCCTTATACCAAATTCCCCGGCGGCCTGCACCATCGGCATGCGGCTTTCCTGGTCTTTGTCGGCCGAATTTGATGTCGAATATGCTAGCCTATTCCGGCTGACCATCACCCCATGGGAAGACCGAATCGATGAGACTCGCACTGCGCGTATTTCTTGTTGTTGCCCTGCTCACCGCATTGGGTGCGGCGGCGGCTTATGTCTGGCTGCGCCAATCCCTGCCGCAACTCGAGGGCAGTCTCACCCTCGCCGGCCTCAAAGCGCCGCTGGAAATCGTGCGCGACCGCCACGGCGTACCCCATATCTACGCCGGCAGCGTCGAGGACGCGCAGTTCGGACTCGGCTTCGTCCACGCCCAGGACCGGTTGTGGCAGATGGAGATGAACCGGCGCATCGGCAGCGGCCGCATGTCAGAAGCCCTGGGCGCGGCGACCCTGGACACCGACAAGTTCCTGCGCATCCTGGGCGTGCGCCGCGCGGCAGATGCGACGCTGAAGACACTGCACGCCCAAGCGCGCGGCGAACTCGACGCGTATGCTGCCGGAGTCAACGCCTTCCTCGCGCAACGCTCGGGCCCGCTACCGCCGGAGTTTCTGCTCACCGGGGTCAGTCCGGAGCCCTGGCAAATCGCCGATTCAGTAGCCTGGATCAAGATGATGGCCTGGGACCTCGGCGGCAACTGGCGCTCCGAACTGCTGCGCCTGCGCCTGTCGAAAAAGCTCTCCGCCGCGCAGATCGGCGAATTCCTTCCGCCCTACCCGGGGGACGAACCGCTGGCGATTGCCGACTACGGCGCGCTGTACCGTCAACTCGAGGCGAGCAAGCTCGCCTCGCTCGCGATTCCCGGCATCTCCGAGTCCGGCGCGTCGAACAACTGGGTGATGGACGGCAGCCGCACCGCGAGCGGCAAGCCGCTGCCCGCGAACGACCCGCACCTCGGCCTCGCGGCCCCGGCCGTAAGGTATTTCGCCCATCTGTCCGCCCCGGGCCAAGAAGTGATGGGCCCGACCCCGCCCG
>CAYNVY010000205.1:0-7974 GCA_964400745.1 uncultured Enterobacteriaceae bacterium
ATCCGCGACCTGGAAACCGCGCAGATCGCGGTGCAGGCCAGCCTCACCGGCCATCTGGTATTCGCCACGCTGCACACCAACGACGCGGTGAGCGCGGTGACGCGCCTGGTCGATATGGGCGTCGAGCCGTTTCTGCTCGCGTCCAGCCTGATCGGCGTGGGCGCGCAGCGCCTCGTGCGCCGGCTGTGCCTGGAATGCCGCAAGCCCTTCGACGCCGACGCGTCGCAACTGAAAGCGCTGGGATTCGCGCCGCGGCCCGGAACCTTCTTCAGCGCCCAGGGCTGCCCCGCCTGCAAGCACTCGGGCTATCGCGGCCGCACCGGCATCTACGAACTGCTGACCGTCGACGACAGCCTGCGCCGCTTGATCCACGACCGGTCTTCCGAGCAGGTGCTGCGCGAGCACGCGCTGGCGCAGGGCATGCGTTCCTTGCGCGACGACGGCATGCGCTGGGCCGCGGAGGGCGCGATCAGCCTGGAAGAAGTGGTTCGCGTGACGCGCGAATAGCACCGGGACATGGAAGCATTCCGCTACGAGGCGCTGGACGCCGCCGGGCGCACCGTGTCCGGAATCGTTCAGGCAGATACGGCGCGCCAGGCGCGGGCGCAATTGCGCGCCCAGGGCCTGCATCCTTCCGCCATCGATCTGGTGCATGCGCGAGAACGCGCGAGCAAGCCGTGGGCGCGCGGCATCTCCTCCGACGAACTGAGCCTGGTGACGCGGCAGATGGCGACGCTGCTCGCCTCCGGCCTGACGATGGAGCAGTCGCTCTCCGCGCTGATCGAAGAGGCCGCGGCGCCGATGACGCGCGAGGTGCTGAGCGGAATCAAGGCCGAGATCACGGCCGGGCTGTCGCTCGCCGCCTCCATGGGCACGTACGACAAGAGCTTTCCCGATTTCTACCGCGCGCTGGTGCACGGGGGCGAGGAATCGGGCGCGCTGCCGACGGTGCTGCAGCACCTTGCCGACTATCTGGACGCGCGCCAGGCGCTGAAGCAGAAGACCACGCTGGCGCTGCTCTACCCGGTGCTGGTCACCCTGGTCGCGGTGAGCATCGTCACCGGCCTGCTGGTGTTCGTGGTGCCGCAGATCGTGCAGGTGTTCCAGCAGTCCAAGCAGAGCCTGCCCCTGCTCACGCGCGGGCTCATCGCACTCTCGGATTTTCTGCGCGTCATGTGGCCTTACCTCGCGCTCGCCGCCGTCGGCGGCGCGGTACTGGTGCGCATGGCGCTGCGCCGCGACGAGCTCAGGCGGCAATGGGACGGCATGCTGCTCGGCCTACCCTGGATGGGGCAGTTGGTACGCGGCGTCAATACCTCGCGTTTCGCCAGCACGCTCGCCATCCTCGTCGGCGGCGGCGTGCCTCTGCTCTCGGCGTTGAAATCCGGCGCGCGTGTGATGACGAACATGGTGATGCGCGAGGCGGTGGAAGGTGCGATCGAGCGCGTGCGCGAAGGCGAGAGCCTGGCGCGCTCGCTGGGCGCGACGCATGCGTTTCCGCCGCTGATGGTGCATCTGGTCGCGAGCGGAGAGGTGAGCGGCAAGTTGGAGCAGATGCTGCAGCGCGCGGCCGAGCTCGAAACGCAGGCGCTGGAGCGGCGCCTGGCGGTGTTTCTGACCTTGCTCGAGCCGGTGATGATCCTGGTGATGGGCGGGGTCGTGCTGATGATCGTGCTCGCCATCCTGCTGCCCATCATCGAGATCAACCAGCTCGTGCACTGAGCCGCCTCCGCCTTCGACCGAAGGCGGAATTCCGGCTTGCGTCCGGACCATTTGCGGCTAAACGTGAACTAGTTCACGCAACGACGCGTTAGCCATTCTCAATTAGCCATTTGGCCCGTACGCTCTCGCTCCCCTTCTTGACATAAGTCAAGATGAAATGCGAATCGCTACTTAGAATTCGACTCAGAGCACCGGATGCGCAACGGCACGTTGCGAGATGATCCGCTTGCATTGAGATGCGGCTGATGCGGTGTCCTCGTGGTATTTCGATATCAATCACCGACGGAGGAAACGTGAAAGCTAATTACAGACTTGTATTGACACCGGTCGCGCTGGCCGTGGCAACGGCGTTTGCGCTCTATGGTTGCGGCGGCAGCAGCGGCGGAGACAGTTCCATCACGGATAGCGCGACGGTGGTGGCGCCGGTGGTGAACACGCCGCTCAAGGACGTCACGGTGACGCTCACCTGCTCCGACGGCAAGGCCGGCGGCTCGGGCACGGCGGTCGACGGAAGCGTCTCCATATCCGTACCCACGACCTGCCTGGCGCCCTACACCATGGCGGTTTCCGGCAAAGGCACCATGGCGGGTCCCGACCTCAAGTTCGGCACCTCCGACGACGAGGCTTACGACTCGGCCACGCGCACCGCGCTCAAATCGGTCGTCCAGGCGACGGATCTGGGCCTGGCGGCGGGCGCCGCGTTGACCAAGGGCGCGAGCGTCACTGCGCCGTCGATCACCTCATTGACATCGATGGTTGCCGAGAATCTGGGAAAAGCGAATCCAAGCGCAGCTGAAATTTCCGCGGCCATGACCAAGGTGGCGGGCGTGACCGGTCTTGCTGCGGCAGACCTGTACAAGAACCCGATGACCAATGGCGAAGTGTTCAAGGCGGCGACGCTGGTGAACGAAATGGTCGCAAGCGCGATGAAGGCCGATCCGACCAAGAAACCGGCCGATCTGATCAAGGCAATGGCCGCAAGCCCCACTGCCAAACTGACCGATTCGACCATCGATCCGGTAGCGATGATGGGCATGAGCGCCGCCAACGGCGCCATCATGCAGGCGCAGATGGCCACCATGCAGGCCAAGGCCGGCGCGATGAAGTCGGTGGCCGACGCGGTCACCGCCAATGTGGCGAGCGCGAGTCAGGCCGGGCTGGTGCCCGCCGACGCAGCCAAAGCCCTGGCCGCAGCGATGGCAGGCGCCCAAGGCAGCGATATCCAGACCATGATCGCCAAGGCGCAAATGGCCCAGGACACGCAAAAGCAGATGTTCGAGCAGATGGACAAGATCGCGAAAGACGCTTCGTCGGCCGGATTGTCGGCATCGGATCTGGCGGCCAAGATGACGGCGATGGCTCAAGGCCTGGACGCTGTGCGCGTGCAGCAGGAGTCCGGTATTCAGACCGCGATCAAGGCGGCGGGCACGGACCAGACGGCGATCGCCAATGCCATGAAACAGGCAAGCAGCATGATCATAGGCGCGGCGCCTGCCCTGCTGACATCCGTCACCGGAGCCAAGGCCGCGGACCTGACCAGCGCTTACATGAACGCGGCGGCCTCGTCCATCGCGGCGCAGTTCGATCCGGCAAAAATGGCGGCCGCGGTAGCGACCGCCGGCGGCGACCCGACGAAGATAGACTTTACCAGCATGGGCCTGGATCCCGCCAAACTCGCTACGGCTGCGGCAACCTCCGCGACTGCAGCGAGCGGCTTGAAGCTGACGCCGCCGACTGCCTTGGCAAACTATCCGGCGCTGGCGGCGCAAGTCGTCGGTATGGTGATCGCCCGTGCGACCAACAAGAATTATCTGACCAGCACCAAACTGCAGGACTGGGTCAATGCGGTGGGCACCGCTATCGCAGCGAACGACGCGAAATTGCTCAATCCTGATACGGTCGGTTTCACCATTGGCGAATATTTCGGTACGAAACAGCCCGATCTCATGACCGCACCCGGCGCGCTGACGCTGACCATAGGCGCCGCCCCGACGTTCACTCAAGCGACGACGCCGATTACAACGACGCCTCCCGCGGGAACGACGACACCGCCCGCGGAAACGACGCCGCCGCATACGCCTTCGGCCACGCCGCCTGCAACGACTACGCCGCCGGCTACAACTACACCCCCTGCGACGACCACGCCGCCGGCTGCAACTACACCCCCTGCGACGACCACGCCGCCGGCTACAACTACGCCACCTGCGACGACCACGCCGCCTGCGGTGACTGCGCCGGCGGTCAACGGCGTAACGCTCTATGCAGACAAGTGTGCGCTATGCCACGGGGCGTCGAAGAAAGGGAAAACCGCAGCGGCAACAGCGGCTGCAATCGCAGGTAACGTGGGCGGCATGGGTTCGACTGCATTGAAGGCTTTGACCCAGGCGGAACTGGCAGCTATCGCCGCCGCGCCTTGATCATCCGATCTGAAAGCACTCGGCAACACGAAGGGCTCCGCAAGGAGCCCTTTTTTTTGCGCGCGGCGCGCGCAACCGCTTAGAGCTTATTGCAAAACGAGGGGAAACGTCCCCTCGTGCTCCCCTATGTCAGGGGCCATTTCGGTAATTCTGAAATGGCCGCTTCATCTTTCCGGTAGAACTCGTCAGACCAATACGCTACGCAGCCAGGCGGCGATGTCGGCGATTTCCTGCGGACATACCGAGTGCTCCATGCGGTATTCCTTCCATTCCGGCGCGTAGCCTTGCTGCAACAACAGGTCGCGCGACTCCCTGGCGCGGGTGACGGGAATCATCGGATCGTGGGTGCCGTGCGCCATGAATATCGGCACGTCGCGGTTGGCGGGGTCGGCCTCGGCTGCGAGCTTGTCGGCGAGCGGCACATAGG
Source organism: uncultured Enterobacteriaceae bacterium (assembly GCA_964400745.1). Taxonomy (GTDB): domain Bacteria; phylum Pseudomonadota; class Gammaproteobacteria; order Burkholderiales; family SG8-39; genus 2-12-FULL-64-23. The sequence continues at coordinate 4,567 of CAYNVY010000205.1, forward strand.
TCGAGAGCGCCAGGATGCCTGCGAGGCGTTCGGCATGGCGCAAGCCGGTATGCAGCGCGATGGCGCCGCCCTGGGAAAACCCGGCGAGGACGATGCGGCTTGCCGCGACGCCGCGCACCTTCTCGCGCGCGAGCAGGGCTTCCACGCTGCGCTGCGAGGCGCGCACGCCGGCTTCGTCTTCGCGCCGTATGGCGGCGTCGCTGATGTCGTACCAGGCGCGCATCACGTAGCCGCCGTTGATGCTCACCGGCATCAGGGGCGCGTGGGGGAAGATGTAGCGCACGCCGAAGGGGAGATCGATTTCGTCGGCCAGGGGCGCGAAGTCGTTGCCGTCGGCGCCGAGACCGTGCATCCAGATGATGCTGGCCCGGGGATCGGGCGCGGTCTCGATCTCCATAGTTTCCAACGGTTCGGCGCTCATAGCGGCTGGTCCTTCAGCGCCTGGTCCGTTCTCGGCCGGATCGCGGACTTGGGACGGAACGCCTTGACCACGTCGTCGACGGTCTCCACGTAAGGACCGCCGATGAGGTCGATGCAGTAGGGCACGGCGGCGAATATGCCCGGGACGAGTTGTTTGCCTTCCTTGTCCTTCAAGCCCTCCAGCGTTTCGCGGATCGACTTCGGCTGGCCGGGGAGGTTGATGATCAGGCTGCCCGTGGCTGGACCGCCGGTCGCCTGGCGGTAGCGGATGACCGCGACCTGGCGCGACAGGATGGCTGTGGGCACGAACTCCAGGCTGATTCTGCGCATCTGCTCGCCGAAGCCGGGCATGGGTTTGTGCGCGATCGCGAGCGTGGCCTCGGGTGTGACGTCGCGCAGCGCCGGGCCGGTGCCGCCGGTGGTGAGCACGAGGTGGCAGCCTGCGTCGTCGACCAGCTCGATCAGGGTTTTCTCGATCATCGGCTGTTCATCGGGAATCAGGCGCTGCTCCACGCGCCAGGCGGGACTCGCGATGGCTCTGCCGAAGAACGCCTCCAGCGCCGGTATGCCTTCGTCCTTGTACACCCCGGCCGAAGCTCGGTCGCTGATGGAAACCAGGCCGATCACCAGTACATCCGAATGGTTCAGAAGCGGATTGTCAGACATCAGCCGATGGCTCCTTCATGATCATTTCCCGCAGTACCCGGAACAATTCGCGATAGCTTTTCGGCGGCAGCGCGGCGCCCTGCTCGCGTCGCGCATTGCGGATCAAAGTGCGCAGCTTCTGGCTGTCCGCGCCCGGGTGCTCGCGCAGGAAGCGCTCCAGCGCCGGATCTGCGGCGATCAGCTCGTCGCGCCAGCGTTCCAGCGCATGCAGCTGCGCCGTGTGCTCCCGCCCCTGGCCGCGCCACTCTTCGAGCCGCTCGCGTATCGGCGTGGCGTCGATTTCGCGCATCAGGCGGCCGATGAACTGCAATTGCCGCCGCTTCGCCTCGTGCTTGCTCAGGCGCCTGGCTTCGAGCACGGCGTCGAGCAGCGCCTCAGGCAGCTGCATGCCCGCGATCTGCTGCTCGTTCAGCTCGACCAGTTGCGCTCCGAGTTTCTGCAGGGCGGTCATGTCGCGCTTCCTGCTGGACTTGCTGGGCGGCGCGTTCGGGTCGCTGTTACCGTCGCTGTCGCTGTTGCTGCCATTAGGGCTGCGTTTGTTGCGCTTGTTGTCGGATGCGTGCTGCATGGGGCCGGGTGGGGTAGGGTCGACCTGCTATGATAATGGTTTTCGCGGGCTCAACCCCATCCCGATGCTCATATACCGACTACGACGCTTCCAATGACGACAGCACGCTTTACCTATCCTCTGGCCACGCTCAGGCAAATCGCACTGGATTTGCTGCGCCAGGCCGCGGCGCAAGGCGCGAGCGCCTGCGAAACCGACGTGTCCGAAGGCTACGGCCAGACCGCCGTGGTGCGCAAGGGCGAGGTGGAAACCATCGAATACAACCGCGACAAGAGCATAGGCGTCACCGCCTACCTCGGACAGCGCAAGGGCTTTGCCAGCACCTCGGATTTTTCGCCGAAGGCGCTCACCGACACCGTGGCGGCCGCGGTCAGCATCGCGCGCTTTACCGCGAGCGACGATTGCGCCGGTCTGGCCGAACCCGAGCTGATGGCGCGCGAAATCCATGACCTCGACCTGTTCCATCCCTGGGATCTTCCGATCGAAGAGGCGATAGAACGCGCGCGCGCCTGCGAAGCCGCGGCCTTCGCCCTGGACCCGCGCATCGTCAACTCCGAAGGCGTGGGCGTCTCGACCCAGCAGCATCAGTTCATCGTGGCCAATTCCAACGGCTTCGCCGCCGGCTATCCGACCACGCGCCATTACCTTTCCTGCGCGGTGATCGCCGCGCAGAAGGGCGCGATGCAGCGCGACGACTGGTACGCGGAGGCGCGCGATGCGCGCGACCTGCCGACGGGCGAGGCGGTGGGGCGCTACGCCGGCGAGCGCGCCCTGGCGCGCTTGAACAGCCGCAAATTGAAAACCATGAAAGTGCCGGTGCTGTTCGAGGCGCCCATGGCGAGCGGCCTGCTCGCGAGCTTCGTCGGCGCGGTCAGCGGCGGCAGCCTGTATCGCAAGACTTCCTTCCTGCTCGACAGCCTGGGCCGGCAGGTGTTTTCGCCGCTGGTGCAAATCCAAGAGCAGCCGCACCTGAAGAAAGGCCTGGCGAGCGGCTATTTCGACGACGACGGCGTCGCCACGCAGGCGCGCGAGGTGGTAAAGGACGGGGTGCTGCAGGGCTATTTTCTCGGTGCCTACTCGGCGCGCAAGCTCGGCATGAGCAGCACCGGCAACGCCGGCGGTGCGCATAACCTGATACTCAAGAGCGGTGAATTCGATCTGCCCGGGCTGCTGAAAAAAATGGGCCGCGGCCTGTTCGTCACCGACCTGATGGGGCAGGGCATCAACATGGTCACCGGCGACTATTCGCGCGGTGCCGCCGGGTATTGGGTCGAGCACGGCGAGATTCAGTATCCGGTGGAGGAGATCACCATCGCGGGCAATCTGCGCGACATGTTCAAAGGCATCGTCGAGGTGGGCAAGGACGAACTCACCCGCGGCTCGCGCCGCTGCGGCTCGATTCTCGTCGACAGCATGACCATCGCCGGAAACTGAAACCGGACTGTAGGCAGAATCCAGCACTGATTGTTTTGGCACGCGGCGCGCCGCGAGGCACGAGCCTTGAAACAGCCCGCGATAGATTCACCCGCGGGCGGTCCCAAACTGCACGAGCTTTGAAACAGCCCGCGAGAGTTTTATCTGCGGGCGGTCCAAATGAAAACCGGGCATCGCTGCCCGGTCCGGTGTTGCAAGTGTTGCGTTAAAGTCTTACTTCTTCGCCGCTGCCGGCTTCGCGGCGGGCTTTGCACCTTCCGGCGGGAAGTAATGGTTGGCGATGAAGGAATAGGGCACCTGCGTGAACCGCTTCGCCGGCA
>CAYNVY010000206.1:0-7961 GCA_964400745.1 uncultured Enterobacteriaceae bacterium
TTCGACAAAGGCGGAGATGCGTTCTACGACCAGATTTCGGCCCTGCACAAGAGCGTGCGCGGATCCAGCCCGGACGCGGCGCTGTACTGGCTGGTGCGCATGCTCGACGGCGGCGCCGATCCGCTGTATCTGGGCCGCAGGCTGGTGCGCATGGCGACCGAGGACATCGGCCTTGCCGACCCGCGCGCGCTGCGTCTCGCGCTCGATGCCTGCGAGACCTACGAGCGGCTGGGTTCGCCCGAAGGGGAATTGGCGCTGGCCGAAGCGGTCATCTATCTCGCCTGCGCCGCCAAATCGAACGCAGTGTACGTGGCGTATAATGACGCTCGCGCATTCATCGGGCAAGACAAGTCGCGGCTAGTGCCGGAACACCTGCGCAACGCGCCGACCAAATTGATGAAGGAACTGGGTTACGGGCACGCGTATCGATACGCCCACGACGAGCCCGACGCCTATGCTGCGGACGAAGATTACTTCCCGGAAGGCATGCCCCGGGTCAATTGGTACCGGCCGACGCCGCGCGGCCTGGAAGGCAAGATATCCGAAAAGCTCGCCTACTTGCGCGAGCTGGACAAGAAAGCGAAAAGGTAAGCGTCCTCCTCCATGACTAACGCAGATTCAAGCCACTCCCCATGCTAGACATCCAACTATTGCGCAGCGATCTTGAAGCCGTGTCGCAGCGGCTCGCAGTCAGGCCGTACCTTCTGGACGGCGCGGTGTTCCAGGCGCTGGAGCAGGAACGCAAACTGGTGCAGACGCGCACGCAGGAACTGCAGGCGGCGCGCAACAGCATGGCGAAGCGCATAGGCCAGGCCAAGGGCAAGGGCGAGGATGTGAGCGCGCTGATGGCCGAGGCCGGCCAGGCCAATGCCGAGTTGCAGTCCCTGGAGGCGCAATTGGCGCAGCTTCAGACGAAGCTGCAGGATTTCCTGCTGGTGATCCCCAACCTGCCGCATGCGAGCGTGCCGCCGGGGAGGTCGGCGGAAGACAACGCCGAGGTGCGCCGCTACGGCACGCCGCGGCAGTTCGATTTTCAGGTGAAAGACCATGTGGACATCGGCGAAGGGCTGGGCATGCTCGATTTCGCCACCGCGACCAAGATCAGCGGCTCGCGCTTTTCGCTCATGACCGGGCAGCTCGCGCGCCTGCATCGCGCGCTGGCGCAGTTCATGCTCGACGTGCATACGGGCGAGCACGGCTACACCGAGGTCTATGCGCCCTATATGGTGAACGCGGCGAGCATGCGCGGCACCGGACAATTGCCCAAGTTCGAGGAGGATCTGTTCGCGGTGCCGCGCGGCGAGGAGGGCAAGTTCTATCTGATCCCGACAGCCGAGGTCCCCATCACGAATATCGTGCGCGACGAAATCGTGCCGCTGGAGCTGTTGCCGCTGAAGTTCGTCTGCCACACGCCCTGTTTCAGGAGCGAGGCCGGTTCCTACGGCAAGGACACGCGCGGCATGATACGCCAGCACCAGTTCGACAAGGTCGAACTGGTGCAGATCGTCCAGCCGGAGCATTCCTACGCAGGGCTCGAAGCTCTGACGGGTCATGCCGAGACGATACTGAAGAAGCTCGAATTGCCTTACCGCGTGATGGCGCTGTGCGCGGGCGACATGGGCTTCTCCTCTGCCAAGACCTACGACATCGAGGTGTGGCTGCCGGGACAGAGCGCTTACCGCGAAATTTCTTCCTGCAGTAATTTTGAAGCGTTTCAGGCGCGGCGCATGCAGGCGCGGTTTCGCAACGAGAAGGGCAAGCCCGAACTGGTGCATACACTGAACGGTTCCGCGCTGGCGGTGGGCCGCACCCTGGTGGCGGTGCTGGAGAACTACCAGAACGCCGACGGCAGCGTGTCCGTGCCGGCGGCGCTGCAGGCGTATATGGGCGGCCTACAGAGGATAGAACGCATCACCTGAATTTCTGCCCCCGCAGTCCTGATCGAAAATGAGGGGCTAGTTCCTCTCGTACTCCTCCCTCGCATTGGCCCGCCGCAAAATGAGTTGTGCAACGGGTTCTAATAGTCTGTGCTTACTGGTAAAATGCCTCGCCCGGAAAGGTGGCTGAGTGGTCGAAAGCGCCGGACTCGAAATCCGGTGTACGGTTCTCCGTACCGTGGGTTCGAATCCCACCCTTTCCGCCAGTAGATATGCGACCGACAGTCGCATTTTTATTGGCACTGGCGGCACTGGCCGACCTTCGGCTATTCTTCATCCATGTCCACGTTGACGGTCCCCGCAGGGGAAATCCGACTGCCCGAGCAAAACCGAGCGCTGCTCTGGTGCGTGCTGGCCTCGATCGGGCTGCACGTGCTGGTGCTGTTCGGCATGTCGCGCCAGGAGGCGCCGGCGCCGCCGTCGAAGGCGCTGTTGGTGCTGACCGCAAGATTGGCGCCGCTTGCTGCCGCGCCGCAAGCCCCCTCCCGGGCAGCGGAACCCGAGCGCGTGCCGCAGAAGGCCCCCGAGCAGGTGCCGGTGCCGCGGCCCACGCCGGTGAAGCCCATCGCCACACCCGCGCCGTCTACGAACAAAGTCGCGCCGGCGGAACCGGCAAGGGCTGTCGCGCCCGAGACGGCTCCTTCGCCCTCGCCCTCGCCTCCAGTCGCGGCCGAGCCGGCGGCCCAGCCCAGCGTTCCCGGGACGGCGCGGCCGGCGCCGCAATCGGCTCCCGGCGCGCCCGGGGCCGAGGCGAGCGCCAGACCCGGCAGCGAGGCCGACACGGGCACGCTGGAGCAGTACCGGCTGGCGCTGATCGTGGCCACGCGGCGTTACAAGCGCTACCCGGCGATCGCGATGGAGAAGGGCTGGCAGGGCAAGGTGGAGGTGCGCATGGTCATCGGCGCCAACGGCATGGTGATCAACGCTTCGATCAAGACCAGCAGCGGCCACGAGGTGCTGGACAATCAGGCGCTGGACATGCTGAAAAAGGGCAAGACCACCGTGCCCATCCCGATGGCCCTGCGCGGGCGCGAGTTCAGCATCGACGTCCCGGTGATATTCAACCTGGACAATCCGAACGCCTGAGGCAAGCGGGATGTCCGGAAATGGTCGCGGCGGCGGGCGCAGAATACCCGCGGCGGCCTACCCTGGCGGGGTGATAATGCGCCGCGCGCCGTTGTAACGCCGCACCCAGTAGTTGGCGCGCAGGTTTTCCACGCGCACTTCACCGCCGGTGGAGGGGGCGTGGATGAAGCGCTCCTCGCCCAGATAAATCCCTACATGGGAGTAGTCGCGTTGCTGGGTGTTGTAGAACACCAGGTCGCCCGGCCGCAGGGCGCTGCGTTCGACCGGTGCCCCCACGCGGCTGAGATCGAAGGTATTGCGCGGCAGCGCCATTCCGGCGCCTTCGCGGTACACGTAGGCGACCAGTCCGCTGCAGTCAAAGCCGGTCTGCGGCGACAGACCGCTTGCCCTGTAGGGGGTACCCAGATGCGCCAGCGCCTGCAGCGCCACGCCGCTGGCGCGGTCCAGCGCCTGAATCGCGGGCGGGGCCGCCGCCGCCGGTTCGGGCTCCGCTTCCGGTGCGCGCGCTGAATAGTTCGCGCAGCCGCCTAGACCGAGACAAAGGAAGCCGATTAAAAACAGTAGATTATGCTGCTGCATTCAAGTAATCTAGGAGATATCTCGCGAAAAGTAAAGAATTATTGGCGCCGCGCTTGTGCGAACGCCGGAGATCCTGGCGCGTTAAGCGAATACTGTGCTCGCCGATGCGTTATTGTTCTCAATCAGAGTCACTTCCAGACCCGCAATGTCTCTCCCCGCAGATGATCAAATCGGTGCCGTGTTCGGCGTCGACGGCGCCTTGAGCCGAGCCATTGACGCGTTCCGCACGCGCCCGCAGCAGATCGAAATGGCGCAGGCCATCGCGCAGGCGATGCGCGACAACAGTTTGCTCGTGTCCGAAGCCGGCACCGGCACCGGCAAGACATTCGCCTATCTGGTGCCGGCGCTGCTCTCGGGCGGCAAGGTCATCATTTCCACCGGCACCAAGAATCTGCAGGATCAACTCTACAAGCGCGACCTGCCCACGGTGCGCGACGCGCTCAAGGTACCGGTCAGCATCGCGCTGCTCAAGGGGCGCGCCAACTACGTCTGCCATCATCACCTGGAGGGCGCGCTTGTCGACGGGCGCTTCGGGAGCCGCGAGGACGTGGCGCATCTGCACAAGATCGCGCGCTTCGCCAAGACTACGCATTCGGGCGACAAGGCGGAACTCGCCGACGTGCCCGAGACCTCGCCGGTGTGGCAGTCGGCGACCTCCACGCGCGAGAATTGCCTGGGCCAGGACTGCAAGCAGTACAAGGAATGCTTCGTCATGGCGGCGCGGCGCGAGGCGCTCAACGCCGACATCGTCGTGGTGAACCATCACCTGTTTTTCGCCGATGTGATGTTGAAGGACGAGGGCATGGCCGAATTGCTGCCGGCCTGCAATACCGTGATTCTGGACGAAGCGCATCAGCTGCCGGAAACTGCGACCCTGTTCTTCGGCGAGAACCTGAGCTCGGGCCAGCTGCTCGATCTGTGTCGCGACACCCTGGTCGAGGCGATCTCCGCTGCGGGCGACGTGCCCGAACTGCGTCCGGCCGTCGCGGCGGTGGAAAAAGCGAGTCGCGACGCGCGCCTTGCGCTGCCCCTGGACGCCTTGCGCACCGCCTACGCCGCGGCGATGCTGAAGGAAACGTTCAAGGACACGCTCGCCGCGCTGGACGACAAGCTGAAGCAGCTCGCCAAGCTGCTAGAGGCGCAGGCGCCGCGCGGCGAAGGGCTGCAGAACTGCTGGCAGCGCGCGCTTGATCTGCACGGGCGGCTCACGCGCTGGCGCGATGCGGACGCAGAAGGCATGGTGCGCTGGACCGAGACCTTCAACGCCAGCTTCCAGCTGAATGCGGCGCCGCTGGATATCGCCAAGATTTTCCGCAAGCAACTCGAGGGTCATCCGCGCGCCTGGATTTTCACCTCGGCGACCCTGGCCGTGAACCGGGATTTCAGCCATTACGTGAGCGAGATGGGGCTGGAAGACGCGCGCACCGCGTGCTGGGACAGCCCGTTCAACTATCCGGAGCAGGCGCTGCTGTATGTGCCGGAGGGGTTGCCCGAGCCGAGCGATGCGGCGCATACCGCAGCGGTCGTGGACGCCGCCTGGCCGGTGCTATCGGCCAGCCGGGGCCGGGCCTTTCTGCTCTTCACCACCCTGCGGGCGATGCGTCGCGCGCACGAGTTGCTGCAGCAGCGGTTCGAGTCCGAGGGCGTGGACTTTCCGCTGCTGCTGCAGGGCGACGGAACCCGGACCGAACTGCTCGAACGCTTCCGCCGGCTGGGCAATGCCGTACTGGTGGCGAGCCAGAGCTTCTGGGAGGGCGTGGACGTGCGCGGCGAGGCACTGTCGCTGGTGGTGATAGACAAGCTGCCTTTTGCGCCGCCCGACGACCCGGTGCTCGCCGCCCGCATCGAGCACCTGAACAAGCAGGGCAAGAACGCTTTCATGGAATACCAGCTGCCGCGGGCGGCGATCAGCCTGAAGCAGGGCGCGGGGCGCCTGATACGCAACGAAGCGGATCGCGGCGTGCTCATGATCTGCGACCGGCGCCTTATCAGCAAACAGTACGGGAAGCGCATCTGGAAGAGCCTGCCGGCGATGCGGCGCACGCGCGTGCTCGGAGATGTGACGGAATTTTTCGCCGCCGCTCCGGTAGAATAGCGGCGGAAGTTTTAAGACGCCGTTTGAGAATTTCCGAATTGGCCCCTGACTTAGGGGTGTATGACGGGAAATATCCCCTCATATCGTGAAAATTGCATATGAATATTCTCGTCACCGGCGGCGCCGGCTTTATCGGATCGACCCTTGCGCTGCGCCTGCTGGAACGCGGCGACCGCGTGTTCGGGCTGGACAACCTCAACGACTACTATGACGTCGGCCTGAAGCAGGCGCGCCTCGCGCGCCTGAGCGCCTATCTCGGCTTCGAATTCGAACAAGCTGACATCGCCGATCGCGAGCGCATGGCCCGGCTGTTCGCCGTACAGCGTTTCGATGCCGTGATGCATCTCGCGGCGCAGGCCGGGGTGCGCTATTCGATCGAACAGCCCGCTGCCTATATCGACGCCAATCTGCTCGGGTTCGCCAACGTGCTCGAAGGCGCGCGCCGCTCCAGCGCGGGGCACTTCGTGTTCGCCTCGTCGAGTTCCGTCTACGGCGCGAACGCCAAGCTGCCGTTTGCCGAGGACGACAGCGTGGATCATCCGGTGTCCCTCTACGCGGCGACGAAGAAAGCGAACGAGCTGATGGCGCATAGCTACGCGCATTTGTATCGCCTTCCCTGCACCGGACTGAGGTTCTTTACCGTGTATGGCCCTTGGGGGCGACCGGATATGGCGCTGTTCAAGTTCACCCGCGGCATCCTCGCGGGCGAGACGATACCGGTATACAACCGCGGCGAGATGGTGCGCGACTTCACCTATGTGGACGACATCGTCGAAGGTGTGATCAGAGTGATAGACCGGCCGGCCCGGGCGGACCCCGCCTGGACCGCGGTGGCGCCGACACCGTCGACCAGCAACGCGCCCTACCGCATCTACAATATCGGCAACAGCCAGCCGGTGAAGTTGATGCGCTATATCGAGGTGCTGGAGCAGTGCCTGGGCAGGAAGGCGAAACTGGAACTGCTGCCGCTGCAGGCCGGCGACGTGCCCGAGACCATCGCGGACGTGTCGCGCCTGGCCACAGCGGTCGGATTCAAGCCGGCGACGCCGATTGAAACCGGAATCGCGCGCTTCGTCGAATGGTATCGCGCGTACTACAAGGTTTAGGTTTGAGCGGCGCCGGGTGGCGGCAAGGCTCTCGATTTTCAATCATAAACGACTGAGGAAAGCATGAAAGTACTGATCACCGGCGGCGGCGGGTTCCTGGGTTACCGATTGGCAAAAGCCCTGCTCGCGCGCGGCACGCTGGCCGACGCGGAGGGCAAGCAGCAGGTGATTTCGCAGATCACTTTGATCGACATCGGTTTCCCCGTCGAAACCGATGCGCGCCTCAAGTGCGTCAAAGGCGATTTCACCGACCCCGCGCTGCTGGCCGAGGTCATGGGCCGCGACACCGGCTCGGTGTTCCACCTGGCGGCGGTGGTGAGCGCCGGCGCCGAAGCCGATTTCGATCTCGGCATCAAGGTCAACCTCGACGGCACGCGCCGCCTGCTGGAGCAATGCCGCAAGCAATCGCGGCCGCCGCGCGTGGTGTTTACCAGTTCGGTGGCTGCGTTCGGCGGCGATCTTCCCGAGGTGCTGGACGATTCCACCACGCCAAACCCGCAGTCGTCCTACGGCGCGCACAAAGTCTGCGGCGAGTATCTCGTGACCGACTTCAGCCGCAAGGGTTTCATCGACGGGCGCTCGCTGCGCCTGCCGACCATCGTGGTGCGGGCGGGCAAGCCCAACCTCGCCGCGTCTTCGTTCGCGAGCGGTATTTTGCGCGAACCGCTGAACGGCGAGATTTCGCTCTGCCCCGTGGGCCCGGAAACAGGCGTTTGGCTGCTCTCCCCGGGCAAGGTGGTGGAGAACTTCATCCGCGCGCACGAACTGCCCGCGTCAGCCTGGGGCGTGAATCGCGTGGTGAATCTGCCGGGTATCACCGCCACGGTGGCGCAGATGGTCGAGGCGCTGCGCAAGGTGGCCGGCGACACGGTCGCGGCGCGGGTCGAATGGAAGCCGGATGCGCGCATCCAGGCCATCGTCATGAGCTGGCCATTTCGATTCAAGACCGAGCGCGCGCTGAAACTGGGATTCCTGGCCGACAAGGACGTCGAAACGGTGATACGCGATTACATTCGCGACGAGGGCATAAAGATTTAGGCCGGACCGATGCGCGGCGGACTATCGGTCAGTCGTGCCCACGCTTGCGCGGCCGGCGTCCCGTCCGCGCGGATCGCCGATTGCGCGCGGATGAAAAGCGCATCCGCATGCAATCGGCGA
>CAYNVY010000207.1:0-7944 GCA_964400745.1 uncultured Enterobacteriaceae bacterium
TCCATATTTACTGGTTTGTCAAACTGACCTTCAAGCCTTCGGGGTTTTTCTATCGGCGGCGACAAATGCGACACTCGATCACTTCGCGTGGCGGTACAGCACTGCCTCCAAGACGAAATAGACGAATTGGTCGTCTACCGCGAGGCCGGCCGGCCAACCCAAGTCCCGGTTGGCGAGGGCAACGGGGGGACCGGCGGCCGGCGGGAAACGGTCCCAAGCCGCCCGGGTTCTGAACGATTTCGGGGCGGTGGAAGGGGGGGCACAGGATGGCCGCGTGCGCGACTTCGCCGAACAGGCCGCAGCCTACGCACTGGTTGTTGACATGCGCCACCGGATCGACCTTGAGCGGATCGGCGGAACGCTTCACCGTGAGCGAAGGGCAGCCGGAGAGCCGGATGCAGGAATGGTCGCCCGAGCAGGTGGCGTCGTCCACGCCGAAGCGCGTGCGCACCACGCGCTCGCCGGATCTCAATAGTCGCGCGAGTATCGGGCGGATGCGGCGCTGGCGTTCCAGTTGGCACTCGCCTTCGGCGATGATCACCTTGAGGCCGGGCTCGGGCGCGCTCAGGGCTTCCTTCAGCGTTTGCGCCATGTCGGCGATGCGGTAGGTGTAGACCTTGCGCAGCCAGGTGACGCCGGCGCCTTTCAAGGTACTCTCGATGCGCGTGTCGGCGCGCATTGCCGCGCTATCCTGTTCCAGGCTTTGCGACGTGTCCTGCGGCGAGGAAATCAGCTCCTGTGTGCCGGTGGCCGAGGTGTAGCCGTTCTTCATGATCACCAGCACCGCATTGCCGTGGTTCAGCAGGTTGGATGCGACGCCGGACAGAAAGCCGTTGTGCCAGAAGCCGCCGTCGCCCATGATCGCGAGCGGCCGGCCTTGTAGCATCGGGCCGACGCCGGCGCCGCTCGCGAGGCTCATGCCGTAGCCGAGGATGGAGTTGCCGAGCGAGAAGGGCTCGAAGGTGGCGAAGGAATGGCAGCCGATGTCGGTGCACACATGCGCTTTGCCGACCTCGCGCTCGGCGAGCTTCACCGCGGCGAACACCGGGCGCTCGGGACAGCCGATGCAGAAGCCCGGCGGGCGCGGCGGGGGCGGCGCGCCCAGCAGTTCGAGCGCGTTCCTGCGCGCGGCATCCAGCGTGTCCAGCCACTTGAGCCCGGCTTCGGCATCGAGGTGCGCCGCGTGCTGGGCGAAAAAGCAGGACAGGCCCCGCACCAGCTTGTCGGTGGTGTATTCGCCCGCCATGACGAGCAGGTCCTTGCCGCGCAGCGCGGTGGCGGCAAGCATTTCCTGCCCCGGCATCGCGGCGGTGCGCCGCAACATCGCGCCTATCTCCTGCTCGATGAATTCCGGCTGGCCTTCCTCGACCACAAGCACTGCATCCTTGCCGCGGCAGAAGTCGGCGATTTCCTCCGGCACCAGCGGATACACCACGTTGAGCGCGAGGATGGGGACGCGGCTCGCGCCGAAATCGTCGGCGAGCCCGAAAATCTTCAGCGCCCGCAGCAGATTGTTGTACAGCCCGCCCTGGCTGATGATGCCTATGCTTTGCTCTTCGCCCGCGAACACCTCGTTGAGGCCGTGCTTGCGGATGAATTCGCGCGCCGCGGGCAGGCGCACGCCGGACTTGAGCTTCTCCTGGGCGAAGGTCGCCGGGGGATGCGCGATGCGCTCGTAGCTGAATTCGGGCGGCCCCGCGACCAGATTGCGCGTGGACAGCGCCGGCGCGCGGTTGTCGCTCGCGACGAAGCTGCCGTGCACATGGCAGGCGCGGATGCGCAGGTCGAGGATGACAGGCGTGTTCGTGGCTTCCGACAGTTCGAAGCCGCGCTCGACCAGATTGACGATGTTCGGCAGGCTGGGCCGCGGATCGAGCATCCACAGGGACGATTTCATCGCCGTCGCATGCGTGCGCTCTTGCGCCACGCTCGCGCCCTCGCCGTAGTCTTCGCCGACCACGATCAGCGCGCCGCCGGTGACACCCGCGCTGCACAGATAGGTCAGCGCGTCGGAGGCGACGTTGGTGCCGACGATGGACTTCCAGGTGACCGCGCCGCGCACCGGATAGTTGATCGACGCGCCCAGCATCGCCGCCGCGGCGGCTTCGTTGGTGCAGGCCTCCACGTGCACGCCGAGTTCGTCCATGTATTCTCGCGCCTGCACCATGACGTCTAAGAGGTGCGACACCGGCGCGCCCTGGTAGCCGCCGATGTAGGACACGCCGGATTGCAACAGCGCCTTGGTCACGGCGAGTATGCCTTCGCCGTGGAAGGTCTGGCCGGCGCCGAGCTTGAGCGACTCGATTTCTTCGGTGAATTGGCGTTCCATGATCAGGCCGCCTTGGATGCGCTAGGCCGGCGCATGAACTGGATGGGCTTCGCCTTCGGCGGCAGCGGCGCGATGCCTTGCCCGGCGAGCGTCTTCTCCAGGCTGCGTCCTTCCGCGTCGGCCAGCGCGGCCTCGCGCGCAGCGCCCACCGCGGCAGTCAGGGCGGTCGCATCGGTCACAGCCTTGCCCTCCACCAGGGTGTCGAAAATGCGCAGGAAATTCGCCTTGCCGCGCCGGTTGGTGTCGCCGTAACCTTTGATCAGGCGGCCGCAGAGCGCGATCTCCAGCGCCAGCGCCGCATTCGGCGCCGCGACGATCGCCCCCAGCCAGCGTTCGATCATCGCCTGTTCTTCCGCAAAGCGCGCGCTCATGCGGCGCAGCGGCTTGAGGCTCGCGAGCAGGCGCAAAAGCACGAACCCGCTCACGCTAGAGGACTTGATGTGCATGCCGACGTTGAGCTTGTGCGTGAGGCCGCGCTTGTCGGTCCAGGCGAGGAGGCGCTTAGAGAGCGCCGGCGGCAGCAGCGCGGCGGCTTCTTCCACGCCGGGCTTGAGGTACTCGATGATGTGCAGCGGTTCCTGCGGTTTCGCCTGGACTTCCTTTCTCACCAGATCGAACCGGCTCTTACGCGACTTCAGGTCGGCAACGCGGATCACGTCCTCGTAGCTCATCCACAGTGCGAGGAAACGTGCGGCTTCGCGCGTAAGCATGTGCTCACCTGCGGCACTCTGCTTACGCTCGAACTCCGCCACCGGCGCTAGCCGGTCTAGGTAGAGCGCCGCATAGGTTTCGTCGTGGAAATCGGCGACACGCGCGAGGCCTTGCGCGATGACGGCGTGCGTCGCTGCGGGAAAGTGCGCGCGCATCCGCTCCTGTAGCGGCCCCGGTTTCGAGTCCGGCTCCGCGGGCCTTTCTTTCGCGTCCGGGACCGCGGCTGCGGTGCTGGCCGCTGCGTCGAAGCCCAGGGCGAAACCCCGCAGGCTGGCTTCGGTGCCGCGGCCGCCGGAGCGGATTGCGTTCTCGCACGCGGGGCGCGAGATCGGCAGTACGCCCGATCCCGCCAGCGCGCCAAACAGCACCGCGCTGATCAGGGTGCCGGCGCGCAGCGCCAGCGCTTCGAAGTCGGCGAGGACAGCGCGCCTGGCGCAGGCGCCGGCGGCGCGCGTCACGCGCGCGCTGTCGTAGCGGCCGTCGCCCATCTGCATTTTCTCGAGGACGGTGTAGATGCGGTGGGTGGAGGCGATCAGCGTGGTGCGCTCGGGCGTGACGTAGCCGTTCATGATGGCGCGTCCTGCCTCCAGCCACTCCGAGGCGAGCATCACGTCGATGTCGCAGGCCGTTGGGGTTAGCGTCATCACCGGGCGGCGGCCGCCCAACTGCGCGGCGCGCACCGGGTAGACCTCGA
This sequence comes from uncultured Enterobacteriaceae bacterium, assembly GCA_964400745.1. Classification (GTDB taxonomy): domain Bacteria; phylum Pseudomonadota; class Gammaproteobacteria; order Burkholderiales; family SG8-39; genus 2-12-FULL-64-23. Next base: position 3,735 of record CAYNVY010000207.1, read on the forward strand.
TGTAATAGGTGGTCGCGCCGGTGCGCTGCGCCACGCTGGGGATGGACGTGCTCTGCACCGGATAGTCTTCTGCCTCCGCGGCAGCGATCACCCAGTTGGCGAGCACGCCGCCGCCTTCGCCACCCAGGGCGGCGATCAGGATGGTAAGCGGGCGTTCTGCAAGGTGTTCCGTAGCGGGCATATGGTTTCTCGATAAGGTTTCTCGAAAGGGATTCTCGAAAAAAATCGATCGCAGGGAGCGCGTGAGCGCGCACCCGGATCGTACTTGAAAGTGGGCTGCAGTTCAGGCCGCGGATTCGGGCTGCTGCGGACTCGCCGCGACGAATCCGCGGATGCGCGCGAGATTGTTCGCCAGGCTGCGTTCGATGTGCGCGACCTGGTCCGGGTCCAGGTGGCGGTACTTGCCCAGCGTCTCCAGATACTCGTCGATCGGACGCGCGTTCTCTACCGGGTGCGTGAACTGCAGACCGTCATCGGGCTTGAACTCCCACAGCAGCACGAAATTGGATTCCACCGCCTTGCGCGCCACTTCCACGTTCTGATCCGACGGAAAGCGCCAGCCGGTGGTGCAGGGCGAATAGATGTGCAGATAGGCGAAGCCGGTCTTGGCCGCCTGGATCGCGCGGTCGAGTTTCGCGTACAGATCCTCCATGAAGGCGGTGGAGGCGGTGGCGACGTAACTGCAGTTGTGCATCACCATCAAGAGCGGCAGGTTCTTCGCGTCCTGGGTCTTGCCGTGACCGCGCTCTCCAACGGGCGTGGTCGAAGTCCAGGCGCCGTAAGGGGTGCAACCGGAGCGCTGCATGCCGGTGTTCATGTAGCCTTCGTTGTCGACGCAGATGTAGAGGATCTCCTCGCCGCGCTCGGCCGCGCCCGAGAGCGACTGGAAGCCCACGTCCGCGGTGCCGCCGTCGCCGGCCAGCGCCACCGCCATCACGTCGCGGCCGCTGCGCTTGTAGAAACGGCGCACGCCGGCGAGCATGGAGGCGGTGTTGGTGAGCAGGGGATGGAACACCGGCACCTTGGTGCCGGTGAGCCCGTTGTAGCCGACCGAGCCCATGCCCGGGATGCAGCCAGGCGGCGTCGCCACCACCACCTCCGGTCCGATGCGCCGCAGCGCATGGCGCATGATCAATTCGGTGTTGCAGCCCTGGCAGCCCGAGAGTCCGGGTTCGAACAGGTCCTCGAGATTGCCCACTTCGTTGTAGATGCGCCCGGTGGTGATGTGCTTCAGCGCGCCGGGGGCGCAGGCCTTGACGCAGGCCGGGGCGCCGTCGCACATGTCGCACTTGATCACATGGGAGTCAATGCTGTCGTAGGCGATGCCGCCGTAGGCGCAGCCGACCGTGCACAGCAGGCAATTGACGCACTTCGATCCGTCCCAGTCGATGACGCCGCTGCCCGCGTTTTTGGAGAGCGCCGCCGCGGGGCAGTTGAGCACGCATTCCGGATCGCCGCACTGGCGGCAGATGGCGAGCTCGAAACCATCGCCGGAGGGGACAATCTGGATCCGCGATTGCAGGTGGTCGTCCGATTGCGCTTTCGCCTGCGCGCAGGCCGTCATGCAGTCGTTGCAGCCGTCGCAGGCATCGGCCTTGAAATGGATGGTCTCGTATGCGGCGCCCATGGTTCTCCCTATCTCCAGTTCTTCGACATCAGCGCGCGCGCGGTATCCTGCGGCGAGCGCAGGAAGGCGAGCTTGTCCTCGCCCAGATCGATGCCGCGCAATATCAGTTGCCACATGATGCCCGGGTCGAATGCGGCGTTGACCCCGAAAATGCCGGCGAGCCGCCGGTCCTTGAGCACGATCTTCAGATACCGGTTCTGTTCTGCGTCCATCTGCTTCTTGACTTCGACGCCCGTTTGCTCCATCGCGTCTTCGTGCACGCCGACCGAAACCGCGTGCTGGCCGAAAAAGCTGTAGGTGTTGAGCGGCACGCCGCCCGCGTAGTCCTTGGTCCCGGGGTCTTCGGCCATCGCCATGCCGGCGATGCGGCCTTGGTCGACCGCATCGGGCAGGATGCCGTTGATGATGCGCTCGCTCGTGAAAAAGCCGCGCGCCTGCGCCACGTCTCCGGCGGCCCAGATGTTGTCGACGTTGGTGCGCATGTGCGCGTCCACCAGCACGCCGCGCTCGGTCTCGATGCCGCTGCCTTCGAGAAAATCGGTCACCGGCGCGACGCCCGTAGCGACCAGCAGCAGATCCGCGTCGAGCTCGCTGCCATCGTTCAGCGTGGCGCGGCAGCCTTCGCCCTGCGGCGCGAAGCCCTCCACGCGCGCGCCGAGCAGCAGGCGCACGCCGTTTGCCGTGAACGCCTTCTCGATCATGCCCGAAGCTTCGGCGTCGAAATAGCCGGCGAGCACATGGGGCTGCATTTCCACCACGCTTACCTCCACCCCGCCCTTGGCCAGATTCTCCGCCGCGTGCATGCCGATCAGGCCGCCGCCGAGCACGATCGCGCGCTTGATGCGCGGCAGAGCCGCGCGCAAGCCGACAGCGTCGGCCAGCGTGCGCAGCACGTGAAACTTCAGGTCGGAGAGGCCGGGTATCGGCGGCAGCATGGGCGCCGCGCCGGTCGCGAGCAGCAGTTTGTCAAAGCCTATCTTGTTGCCGTCGTCGAGTTCGACCGCGTTCTCGCCAGCGTTCACCTTCCGCACTTTCGCGCCGCGCAGGTAGTTCACCTTGTGCTTGGCGAAATAGTCGTCGTCGCGCAGGAACACGCGCTCCGGGGCCGAGCGGCCCGAAACCACATAGGGCAGGACCGTGGGCGAATACGGCAGGCTGTCATCCCGTGTCACCAGCGTCACTTCCTGCTCCGCGTCGTGCAAGCGGATCGCGTGCAGGGCCGACAGCGCCGCGTGGCTGGCGCCGACGATGAGGTAGTGAGTATGTTGCATAGGTTCAGTCTCTCTCGTTGAGCCACACGGTCTCGGCAACGTGTCCGTCACGCGCGAGTTCCTTGGTGCGGGCGATCACGCGCTCGAAGTGCGACACGGTGAGGTCGGCGCCGGCGAGCCCGCCGATGAAGCTCATCGCCGGAATGCGCCTGGGCGCATATTGCATGGCGGTGATGGTGTCCTGGAACAGCGGCCCGCAGTTCCAGCCGAAGGAAACCGAGCGGTCGACCACACCCACCGCCCTGACTTCCGACAGGGCCTCGGCGATCGCCTGCGCCGGGAACGGGCGGAATGTCTTCACTTTGACCAGGCCGACCTTTTCGCCGCGCGCGCGCGCCTCGTCCACGGCGTCCTTCGCCGCGCCGGTCATGCTGCCTATGGTCATGAGGGCGTAGTCGGCGCCGTCCATGCGATAGGCTTCGAACAGCGGCGCATGGGTGCGGCCGAAGCGCCGTCCCCATTCTTCGTGCACATCGGTGATGACCTGGAGCGAGTTCTGCATCCCGGCGCACTGGCCCTTGCGGTAGCGCACGAAGGTCGAGGGGCCGGGGCCGCCCGCGCCGCCGGTGAGCGGATCGACCGCCATCGGGCGCTGCGGATCCAGAGCCACGTGCCAGTTGACGTTCTTCTCGCCGAGAAATGCGCGAACCTCGTCCTGATCCGGCAGTTCGCAGCGCGCCGCGCCGAAAGACAGATAGTTGCCGTCGTGGCAGATGTTGGTCGGCAGCATCACGTCGCGATGCTCGGCGATCTTGTAGGCCATGATGGTGGTGTCGAGCACCTCCTGCACCGTCTCGCAGTACATCTGGATCCAGCCGACTTCGCGCACCGACATGGCGTCCTGGTGCCCGCCCCAGACGCTTTGCGGCGTGAGCGTGTCGCGCGTGACGATGGTCATCACCAGCGGCAGGCGCAGCCCGGGCGTGCGCAGATAGGGTTCGAACATGAAGGCGAGTCCGGGCCCGCAGCTCGCGGTGTAGGTGCGCGCGCCGGCGAGGCAGGCGCCCTGCAGCACGGAGAGCACCGAATGTTCGCCTTCGACGTCGACGATTTCGGCGCCCAGCCGTCCGTCGGCGATGAACTTGGCCAGGTATTCGACCAGGGACGATTGCGGCGTGATCGGATAGACCGCCACCATGTCGACGTTGGCGAGCGACACCGCCCAGGCGGCGGCTTCGTTGCCGTCGCAGACGATGAGTTCGGATTTTGGCCTCAGGACCGCGCTCATGCTGCCTCCTCCACCATGCCGATGGCGCGCTGCGGGCACTCGGTGGCGCAGATGCCGCAGCCCTTGCAGGTCTTCAGGTTGAAA